>NZ_JANUCR010000002.1 GCF_024807655.1 Methanococcus voltae
TTCAAGATACATTATTAGCAGAATTAATACCAGCAGAAACATTAGATTTAGCTGCAGACTATAACGTATTATTAACAGCTGACAATGCTTCCGTAGATATCGGAACAATTACATTAAGCCAGTTAATAACAAACAATGCAAGCTTTACTATCGCTGGAATCACAGAAAATGGTACTATTAACTTAACAGTTAACGTAACAAACGGAACTAACAACTTCCAAGTAGCAACAGATGGTTTTAATGTATATATTATGCCATTAGACAGTGATGAAGAGGTTTCAGACGGTGAAACATTCGAAGTAGATGAAAATAAGAGTGTAGTTATCGTATCAGGCGAAACATCTGAAATTGTAGCTAATAATTCAATACCTGAAAATAAAACAATTAGTATTAAATTAAATGAATACAATGAAACAGGTACAAAAATAACATTGACACATAATATCACATTATGCAGAAATGTTACAGAAGATGAAAATAATATAAGCTATGTATTAGAACTTCCAAAAGATATAGTCATATCATCAACAAATAGTTCATGGAATAAAGAATTAATATTGCCTACAATTGTTACAACAAAACCTACTGTTGACGGCGCAAAATCCGTTGACGTAGTAATTAAAGTAGGTTCATATAATTCAACCATTAATTTCAGCAAACCTGTTAAATTAATTATACCAAATCAAAATGGTAAAAAAGCAGCTTTCAAAGATTTAGATGGAAACATTAATAAAATAACATATTACAGTACCTTAGATGCTTTAGAAACTGCTCTAAATACTACAAGTGAAGGTTATACCTATGTTGGAAACGATATGGTAATCTTAACAAAGCACTTCACTGAATATATTGCATATACCCAGGAAGACCCTGTTACACCAAGTTCGTCAGGCTCAAGCAGACATCACAGTAGCAGTGCTTCAGAATCAATAACTACAAGCAATTTAATTTCAAGTGCAAACATAGTTTATGCAAACTTAGACAAAAACTATGCAACAGAATTAAAGAGCTCAGTTAATAAATGTACAGAAGGATACACAATAAACGATGATACAATTATCGTAGGTGGTCCATTAGCTAACCCATTGGCAAAAGCATATATGAATGAATTTGCTGTATCAATCACAAATTCAAACCCTGGAGAAAATAAAGGTGTAATACAAATGATAACTGTTAAATCAGAAGGTGTTGGTATAATATCAGAGTACACCGTTGTATTACTCGCAGGTTCAGATAGATTTGGTACACAAGCTGCTGTTGAATACTTCAAAACACTTGAAGAAGTTCCCGAAGAACCTATTTACGTAGAATGGGTTGACGGAAAAGCAGTATTAGTTAAATAATCTTAAAACTTTACCTAAAAGTTTTATTACTTATTTTTTCTTTTTTTAATTTTTAAAATAATATTATCATTTAATTATATTATTGAGTATACTTTTAAAATATTTATTAATTTAGATTTATAAATTTTACTATATCTTTTTTATAAAAAGAAATAATATTAATTATATACTATATTAGTAAATTACATATTAAGTATATTAAGAGATGTAAAAATGAATAAATTTATATTACGGGTTATAACGTTTACAATAGGACTTTTCATCATGGCTTTTGGGATAACACTTTCAGTTAAAACTAATATGGGAATTTCTCCAATATCCTGTGTCCCGTATGTATACAGTTTTAAATTGCCTTTCACACTGGGGGAATTAACGATTCTTTTCAACGTTTTACTCATTATTTTACAAATGATTATATTACGTCGTAATTATCGTTTAATACACTTAGTGCAGTTGCCTGTTGTATTAGTTCTTGGTATATTCATTGATTTAACAATGTATATGTTTTCAGATGTGCATATTTCTAATTATATATTGCAAGTGTTATTATGCTTATTTAGCTGTGTTTTAATAGGATTCGGTGTTTTTTTGGAAGTAAAATCGAAGATTACATATCTGCCAGGGGAAGGGTTGGCGATGGCAATTTCTGACACGTTTGAAAAAGAGTTTGGTAAAGCAAAGGTTGGAGTTGACGTTTCAATGGTTGCCGTAGGTATTATAAGTTCTTTCATTTTTTTGAATCAACTACAAGGAATACGTGAAGGAACTATTTTTGCAGCCATATTGGTTGGTTTCTTTGTGAAGTTATTTAACAAAATATCTTTATCCTCAATTAGCAATAAGATTTGGATTAGGTAAACCTGTTTAATATTTTTTCTTTTTTTTAATTTTCTAAAATCGTAATTATTTGATATTATTTTTATTTTAAAATAGTATATTTATTAATTTAAATTTATAAATATTAATATATATTATAGAAAAAGGAGCTTGATAACTTAATATCAAACTCCTAAATCAGTTAGTGCAGGGAAAGGGATTTGAACCCTCGAACTCCTACGAGACTGGATCTTAAGTGCACCAGAGTTCAACATTTTATATAAATCTATAAAATGAACGTTAAATATTTTGTTAAGTTTTTTTAATTTAGCGACAGATTAAACCGTTAATTATTATTAGTTTTTAAGTTGTTTACGTAATTATTTTTATTTGTTAATATCCTTAATAAGTCGATTGTACCATATGCGACCGATTTATTCTTTAATATGGTTAACCTACCTTAGTATTTAGGGTTATATCGGTATATGTAGATATATTTATATATTACTTTAAACACATATTAAACTGTAATCTCCGTTTTGCCTTTTCTCCTCTGAGATTTTTCGATGATGAGGATGCTCATTTCCTAATATCTATCTCTATTTTTGTTATATCGAAATTTATGAATATATTATATTTTGAGGTGTTATTTTGATACATATTTGTCCTTATTGTATGAATCCTGTTCCTCACTATGATAATGATTACATTGGGGAACTTCAACCAGTAAACGTTGATAATGAAAATTTTAATTGTGGAGCTTTACAATCAAATGTAATTTTGAATAATGCAAAATGCTCAAATATTCAAGGATTAAAAGTAAACGGCGGTAAGATAGCTAAAAAGCTAAAACTTAACCAAGAACAAAAAGAATTATTTTTTAATAAGATAATTGAGATTAAACGAAAAAAGAACCGATTAAAAGATTATATTATTTTAGAAATCGCTATTAATTCGGTGATATAATGAAGAAAATTCTTTTATTTTTATTAATATTATTAAGCATTGCATCTGTTAATGCAACTGCTCCAACAATGCCTGTAAATTATACAACATCAGAATATAAAGTAGTTCTTGATGAACAAATGACTACTGAACAAACTACTTCTACATTATCTGTTTTTGATTATGTACAGTATGCTCCAGTAGTTTCGGGCATTAATGGAAGTACCATATATTTTGAATCTGAAAAAGATTTAGCACGTTTTTGTATGCATTTTACTCAATCAAATAAAAATTATGCATTTAATCATGAATACTCTGTTTTTATATCTGATAACCCAGTGCCTGTTTCTATAGTGTATGGTGAAACATACAGTTGTGGTAATGGGGCAAGACATGTATTGGTGAATGTAAATTCGAGTAAAATACAAACTGCATATGTGTTTGGTGCAGCTTACTGTGGTGGTTCTGGCGTTTCTTCTAATATGGTCTTAAACGGTAAAACTGTTACTAGTAGGGGTAGTCATGGTATGACGTATGGTTTTATAGATTCTCCATTTTATAAATCTAGCAACGTTTTTGATTTATATGCTTCTTCTTCTAGTTCTACAGGTGCTGGTGTAGATGGTTCTTTCTTAGTTTTTGATTCTATAACGTATACTGCAACAATGCCAGAACCCTCTGTAACACAAGATACTTGTACTCCATATGTTATTATTCCTCAAATGAATGTTATAATTAATTCTATCCCTGCTGTTTCCGTTTACGAAGGTGATAGTCTTTTAGGAACAACAGATAACGGCGGTTATTTAAAAATTAATTTACCCATTGGCGAACACTCTTTTAAATTTATAAAAGAAGGTTATTGGGATTATACTATTAATTTAAATGTTCAAAATGATACGACTATAAATCCTGAATTAGCACCTAAAACTTCACTATTCCATATTTCAAAACAGTTTGAGGAAAATATATATCCTAATTCTATTTCAAAAGTAAAATTAGACCTTGAACCTATTAAAAACGCTTACTCTACAAGATTAAGAGTTTCAGGGGCGGATGTAACCAAAGTATATTATAATACTCAAATATTACCAAAAACTACAGACGGTTCATATATATTAGGGGATATTTCAAACCCTCAAAGTTTAGAAATTGAATATAAAACTCCATCGTCTTGGGGTCAAAGAACATTTACTGTTGAATTAACTGCGACAGATTTGGAAGGTTCTGCATACACTAATTTAGAAACTATTAATTATGAAGTTTTAGAATTACCTTTCCTTTTAGAAATGCCTACTTTTGCAATAGGTAACAATAATGTAAAAATAACAGACCAATCTGGAAGTACTTATTCAGTATTATTATCATTATATAATTCTGAAGGTTCTGAAGTATGGAGTTCAAGTAACAATATTATAGAATATTGTGATTGTAGCTTTGAAGTTCCAATAACCGAACCAGGTAATTATATACTCGAATTAACTGCAAAAGCAGGAACTGTAAAATCTTATTATTCAATTGAGATAATAGAGCCTGTAAAATTAATTACAAATAAATTATCTAGTAATTTAGGAAAAGTAACCACTGCAAAATTTGCAATATATAATCCTACAGATAATGTAAAATATTATTATTCAACTTTAGAATGTCAATTTTTTAATGAATCAATTAATAAAACATTTTCAATTGCTCCAGGAGTTAATAAAACTGTAGAATTACCTTTTAAAGTTCCAGATAAACTTGACCTTGAAAATTACCAATTAAATTTAAAAATATATGATAATGAAAAATCAGAACCAATATGTTCTGAAGATATAATATTAACAATTTCTAAAAACTCATTTTTACCAATAAATATGGATTCTAATAATTATTTAATAATTTTAGGAATTTTAATTATAATTATTGGAGCTGTAATAATATACTGGAAATGGGGTAAAAAATGAATAAAATTCAACATTTTCAAATAATAAGTATTCTTCTATCTCTTTTTTTAATAACTCCTATTTCGGCATTTGAAATTGGAGGTCATGAATTTAATATCGGTGGTGATGACGTTGCAGCCACTGTGGCAGGTGCTGTTATAGGTGGTGCACTTGTAATCGGTGGTGCTGCAGTAATTGGTGTTACTGCACCCGTTTGGGCTGTAGCTGCTGGTGTTGTAGTTTGTGCGGTAGGGGTAGAAGCAGGATGGCGTTATTTAAATGGAAAGGATGCCGGAGACGTTGCAGTTGTAACAGGTGAGAAAAACGTAAGCAATACTAATTATATTAACAATACTGAAGCTTACCAAAAAATTGCAGGTTTTAAGCAGTATTCCGAAGAAGCATCTGCAAGAGATATTTTAGAATTAAGAAATACTTTAGATAGTTCAATCTGTAATTATAATTATAAAACTGAAGGTACTTTATCAGACGTCGTAATTAATATGGAAGGACCTGAAAAGATTTATGGATTTTCGGCTTTCCCAATTTCTGTTGAATTAACTGAAGCTATAACGGGTTCAGAAAATAAATCATACGTTGATATCGATTATATTTCCATATACTTGGTGGATTCCAGTGGTAGAAAATGGAATGAAAAAAGGATAAATGATATTCCTAAAATTTATAAAGATTGTGAAGAACATGAGTTTGACCCTCATAAATTATCATATAATGTAACTATGAAAGCACCTGACCCATACATTGGAAAGGCTAATTCTATGATTTCAAATATACCTAATAGGAATACTTTAAAAGAATTAATGGATGCAGAGGTCAATAAATTCGAAATAATTGTTGAAGTACACGGGGTTGCACAGTTGTATAAATTAGAACGTACTTCACACACAACAGAGGACGGACATACATACACCCGTGAAAGTGAAGAATTTGATAAAACTATTAATATAAATACTAAATTAAAATCTTTAGATGCTTGGAATAATGAAAAGAATGGTAAATATTATACTAATGGTGCATCTGCATCACTTCCTGTAGATTATATTAATAATTTGGAGTTAATCGCTTATGCTGGTTATTCTAACGGTGCAACATCTAATATTATTTCAAGAACCTGGGCAAGTTGTACCCACGTCTATAATTCAAGTTCAAAATACAGATTTGTAGCAATTGGACAACCTAACAACTTAGAACCAGTACCCGTTACTATAACTGATGATTATAGGGCAGTAGTTTTAAGATTAGATTCTAATTCTTCAACTTTAGTAAGTCAAACACCTGGAAACTTCCACGATATGGGTGTACACTCCGAGGTACAAACTGCATTAAATTATCTTTATAATAAAAATACTGAAACCTATGAAACTTATTTTTTAGTCGTTGCTGACGTGGATGACGGATATTCTAAAGTTCCTATTTGGTATATCACCAGACCCCTTATTTCTGTAATTAATAATCTCAAATATTCCATATCTGATGAAGATAGGAAAGAAATTGCAGATTTAACGGCTGATGGTTCAATATCTGAATCTGATAGAAAAAGGATTAATGAAATCATTGATTTGGCTGAAAAGTCTACAAAGCAAAAAAAGGACGTAGTTGAAGATAAGCAAAATTCTGGATATTATAAAAATAGTGACGCAGTGGATGCATCTAAAAACGCAATAAATGATTATTCTAAAGCTTTAGAATATTTGCAAAAGTCAAAAACGACTGATAATCCTGAAGATGTAAAAAGATATACTTATTTGTCGTCATCTTGCTATGAACCTGCTGGTGATTACTGGTCCCAAGCTGCTGAAAAGTATGAACAAGGATATACTGAAGAAGCTGAAGCACTTGCTAATAACGCTAAAAAATTAGAAGAGTTGGCTAAAGACTATGAACCTTCATTGATGTTCACAACAGGACAACAAATCATGGATAAAATACACGAATTAAAAGCAGGATTGGGTATTTCTCAAGTTCCAGATGCAGCAATAATTGTTATATTATTGATTATTTTATTTGGCATAATTTATTTAATTAAAAGATAATGAGGTGTTCTAATGGCTAAAACTAATTGGAATATGTGGATTATAAAGATGATAGCCACATCTTTGGGAGCTGGTGCAGTTTTCTGGTATGCAGGTCAGCACTCAATAGCATTAAATGAAATTATTACAACACTTGCAAGTGTCCCTTTTTTAATAATACTTTTAATTGAAGGTATTGATAAATTTGTAGATATGAAAGATGTTTTAACATCACTTTATCAACAGAGTTCTGGGACTACTGGATACATTTTAGTACTTGCTGGTGCAGTACTTGGATTTGCAGGTATTGTATGGGCTTTAGCTGGTACATTAACCTTAAATGTGGGTTCTATGAATCCAGCAATAATAGTAGTTGCAGGTCTTTTATCACTTTATATTCTAGCACCTGAAACTGGTGACGATGAATTAATTCTTTATATTTGGTTAGGGGCTACAATTGCAACAATGGCAAAATACTTTATTTTACTTCCATCGATTCCTGGATTGCCTGGATTAACTACTTAATTTCGGGTGATTGGAATGATTCAACAAATAATAGCAGTATTACTTGCAGCACTTGTAACTATTGCATATAATGAACCAATTTCTACCATCGGCAACATTTTGGGATTTTCAGAAGTGTTGGCGTGGGCAACCCCAACTGTTTTAATTTTGTTGTGTGTTTGGAAGTTAGCTTCTTCAGATTGGGGACTCGGTGATGCAATAGCGATAATTGTTTTAGCAACTCTTTCTATGTTGTATATTACTCAAAATATCGATAGCATACTTTTAGAAATCTCTAAATTACTGTTAGGTATTGGTACAGGGGTCATTATTGGTTATCTTGCAAAAGGTGGTAAGTAATGGCGATAGATACATCAACAATTTTAGTATTTTTTCAATCCCATATTTTAGAAATTATACTAATTGTAGCATTAATATTTATTTTAAAAAATTGGAAGTTGATTCTAATTTCTATTTTAATAATTGGTTTATTGAGTTATTTCGGATTTTTTGACAGTTTATTAAATAGTATTTTTCCAAGTACTGGGGTTATACCATTTAATTTTTTAAATAATTCATTATTGAATAATTCGATAAATCAAACATTAAATCAATCAATAATTAATTTTAGTTAACGGGGGTAAATTATGGCAAGAAATGTAGGTAAAATTAATAAAAAGAAAGGGGCGTTCTATTACGTTGATAAAGAGGGTAATGTAGTTGAAAAGTCACGTTCTGAAATGAATAAAAAGAAATCAAAAAAGAAATAGGTGATTAAATGATAAATAATAAAAATATTACAATCGGATTAATCATCGCATTAGTTTTAACCTGTGTCGGAGCTTATTGGATGGGTGGACACAGTGGCGATGGTGGCGGATTTTTATTCGATTTTTTAAAAAATAAAAATACAACAGATAATTCAACAAATAACGACACTAAAAATAATACATTAATAAATGATACTTTAATTAATTCAACAATTAATCAAACTACAAATAATACAATCAATTTTATTACATCTGCAGTATTTGATAATTCAACTAATAATTCAGTAATATCAATTGAAGCATCTTCTGAAAATATAATTGCATCACAATTAACAATATTTACAAGTTATACAAATGATTCATTTATTGAAGCTTACAGTTCTTCAGATGTATCATTGCCAAAAGTTGTAACATTGGCTGTAAATGCAAATAATTCAAATTTATATTATTACATAAATGTTGAATACAACAATAATACTTACAGAATTCCAAATGGAACAGAAGTTATTGAATTAAATTCTAATAATTAAGAGTGATAATATGAAAATATTAAAAACTCTTTTTTTTATTTTTTTAATTATTTTTATTAGTACATTTACTATTTTGAACATTCAGCAGTCTGAAGAAGATATTATAAATGAAAGAATGGAAGAATATGGCTATCCTTCATCAGGGTACATTATTACAAATAAAACCGTTCGTTATAGTGACGCTTCTTTTGTAATATTATCGAACTCACCTAAAAAGTATTCAATCGGTGGGATTCAAGCATTAAATAAAGCACGGGATTATTTAAATTCAGAATATAATCAAGAATTAGCAGAACATGACTATATGATTGATGTAGAACCTGAATCAATTGAAGAATATCGAGAGAATGATAATTATTATTGGATGTTTAAAATGAGATTTGGAAAGGTAGGAACCGAAGGCGATTTTATGGGTTATGTAATGGTTGATAGAAGAACGGGCCATTGTAAAATGGAAGGCTTATTCGGTTAATGGTGAGCGTGAGCTTATGAATAAAAATATAATAATATTATTAATATCGATTATATTAATTCAAATAATTCCAATTAATGCACAAACAACTAATACTAATCAAACTATGACTTTAAACGCATACGGTGCATTAGTGGAGCAACAACAAGAGAATATAACAAGTTTAGAAGAAGAATTAACTAAAAAAGATAAATTACTCGCTGAATATATATCATATAAAAAGAAAAATATTGAATTAAATAAAAATATAACAGAATTAAATAAGAAGATAATAAGCATAAAGACTGAAAAAGAATTCGTTGAATCTAAAAATAAAGATTATAAAGATATAATATCTGATTTAATTAACAAACAATCTAATGAAACAGCTAATAACTATGTAAATTCATACAACGATATGAAGAAAGATTTATTTAATTTTAAAATAGCTGGAATTTTTGGGGTAATAGTATGTTTAGTAATAGGTTTAATGATGATGAGAGCAAAGAAGAAGTACGAAATTCCATTGTAATTAATTTACAAGTACTAACTAAAATTTAGTTTTTTTATACTGTAACTACTACCACTACTACCACTACTAACGACCTATATGCCCTTCTTTTATTATGTTACTACTACCCAAACCCGGTGATTTGAGGGATTGAGGGTATGGCTAAAAATATCTACTCTTTATAATTATTAATTTGAATATAGTGATATTATGGATATAAACATGTTTATGGGATTAGGAAGAGCCGACACATCAAAGAAAAGAGACAAGACAAAAAGACATGTGAAGATGAGTGTAGGCGAAGCAAACCATATGATATTCTTAGGAAAATCAGGATATGGGAAAACTACACTAATGAGGGGCTTAGTTGAAGAAATAAATATCGCTCACAATATGGCAAAGATTCCTGCAATGATTATTGTATTGGAAAAGAAAACAGACCATACTAAAGCAGAAAAGATACATGAAATATATAATACGGAGACTGAAAAATCTTCAGACAATAAGATATATAAAAAATATGGGGAATGGGTTTGGAATTATATTGAAAATTATATTCAAATGCAAAATCAATATAAGGAACATTTGGGGATGATGGGAGATTTTGCTTTTGGTGTACCTAATATAATTGGAAAATTCTATAAATATGATGATAAAAATACATTTTTAGGACGTCAAGGCTTGCAACCTTATGTATTTCCAACAAGACGTTTTGTATTCAGACCAAGACGAAGGAAAGAATATATTTCAATGGATAATGGTTGGCATATGTGTAAGGTCTTTGATGGAAAAATACCCTATGATAAAATTCCATTCTCATTATTATCTGCATTAAGTAATTTGGGAGACCAGGCAATTTATGCTCAAAGATTAAAAAATATTTGGGAAGTTCAAGGAATAAAAGACCCTGATATAGTTAAAGGAATTGCATTGGAGTATGAAAATAATAAGTCTAATCCTTCAGCAACTTATTTAAGAATTGCAGAAACAATGTATCAAATAAAAAATGATAAATTATTTTCTAAAAAAGATACTTTATTTACTAACCTATCAACCGATGCAATAAACGTTATTGATTTTTCAAGTAATTCTGATTTAACCCATGAAGAAGAGTGTCTTATTTTTAAGTTTTTAGTAATGTATGCTATTAATTACGCATCACAGACACGAACACCTATATATTTTGTAGTTGACGAAGTTCAGAATATGTTAACCGATAAAAATGGACAATGGGCGGTTGATAAAATTTTAAGAGAAGGACGTTCTATGGGCATTAATTTAATTACTGCAACTCAATATATGTACGGTTTGCCTCAATCACTATTGATGGGAGCTTCACATGTTGGAATCATAGGACGATTAGCATCACATACAGACTGGAAAGTTTTAAATAAATTGATTGATGATTTTGAGGATTCGGTAGAACCACCAGACCCAGTTTCTACATATACTCAATATGAAGATTTTAAAAAGAAAATGAAATTTAAAGGGTGGTTTTCTTGGGATAAATCATATACTGATAGGATAGAATTCCGACAACCTCAATCTTTATAGGGTGATACTTTGGGGTTATTTAGTAAGTTTAAAAACAACTATTCAAAAAAAGAACAAGAATCTAATCAACAATTTAATAATAATACCAATAATAACAATAATAATCAATACACAAATCAGAACCAAGAGTCTGAAGAAGAAACTTCATCCAATCCACTACATAAATATCGAAGAAATAAAGAACAGAAAAATAAAGAGAATTTAATTATTAATTCATTAAAACCTTATTCGTGTACTCAAAAACTTATTTTATGGAACGATGGAGAAAAAGAAACTATTTATGGATACCCTGAAGCTTTAATTCCTTCTGAAACTGGTTATATAATATTGTATCGTAAACGAGCGATTGACTTTTTTGAAGAATTAATTATTAAATTAAGAAATATATTTTTAGGTTCCAAAGAACAATATAGAATTTTAAAAGTCCCTGAATACTGCATTCAAAAAGGAAATGAAGTATTAACAGTCTATGCACATAGTTTTAGAGTTATTAATCCATTAACTGAAGAAGTAATTCCAATAGAATGTAATGACCCACGACAACGAATATTTTGGGATATTGAAAGACAAAAAGCTGAAGCTTATAGGAATGCAATGACTAAAATTTTAGAGGATGAATTGCCTGTAATTTTAGAAAGAGCAATTGCATTAAATCCTACAATGAAAGCATACCAAGGTAGGGAAGGAATGAAAGGTAGAAAAGAGTCAAGAGCAAAAGAATTTTCCGGAATGGAAATGGGTTTTTCAGTATTTGATGAATTAGAGAATCAATTGAAAAAGGGGGCAGGTATTGATGAATAAAGTGAACATTCCACCAATGGAAGAAGTTATTAAAAAAAATAAAGAACCTGAAGCAATTGAAAATAAATTTGAAACAGTTGAAGAAGAACCTGCAGAACCTGAATTTAATATTCCTAATTTTAAAATACCGCCAATTAGTCCTAAAAAAGAAGTAATTGAAGATGACGATGAAGAAGAGAAAAAGAAACGAGGAAGACCTAAAACAGTTCAAGCTAAGATGGTATGTGCTAAAAGTATGCTTTTAATCTTTCAGAAATTACGAAAGATTCAATCAAAAACTTTACAAGACGAAATAAAAGAACTTGCAGATGATGCATTAATTGAATTAAATCATTTAAATCAAACTATAGATAAGGTGTTATAATGAACTTTTTAAACAGTATTAAAAGAAGCAATAACAGTATTGAGATACCAAACGAAGTAAAAGACTCAGAAACAAAGTATTCAGAATTACACAACGAAATAAAAGAACTTGCAAAAGATGAATTAAAATTATTTGAAAAAGATGCTTATTATTTAACATTAAATAAAATTGCTAATCAAAACGGCGTTAACGAAAGTGAAATATGGATTGATTATTATACTGGAAGGTTATCAACACATACTATCTGTATTACAAGATTATTAAGAATATTAGGACAAGATGCGAGTGTATTGGAAAATATACTAATCAATGAAAAGAATAGGGCTATTGAAGATATTAAAAGATGTGAAAACATTATGGATTTATTAAATACTGATAATATCAAGATAAAAAATACTGAAGAATAAATAAGGGTGGTAAAATGGGGTATAAAACTATATTAAACTACTATGAACGTTATTTAAATTTCATAGCAGTATTGATTATAATGATGGGTATATTTTATTATTTTAAATTAAATTATTTATTGGATGCAACTTTTTTAATCAGTTTAATATCATTGCTTTTAGCAAAACCATTAATTAATCATTATTATTCAAAATATCGAAGAAGTAATAAATTATTTAATTGGAAATTAAAAATAATATACAGTAACGGAACATCAAAAGTTTACACTCAAAAACATATTTATTCAATAAATTCATCCAGTGCAATTTTAGATGAGATTAATGAAAAATATAAGCAAGGTTTAACGATTGCGTCAGTTGAAGAAATAAAATAAATTATAATTTAAAATAATAAATTTAATATATGTTATGAAGCTAAGTTTCCATATCACTATATGGGGGGATAATTTGAATGCTGATGCAAAAAAATTATTAAGATATATGGAAGGAGCAGATAAACAATTCATAATTCCAGTATATCAAAGAAATTATGATTGGACTATTGAAAATTGCGGTCAGTTATTTAATGATATTGTTAGCATTGCTAAGGAAGAATATAATAATCACTTTTTAGGTGCTTTAGTCTCAATTTACCACGACGATGGTATTGGTCAGGATTATTTAATTATAGATGGACAGCAAAGAATAACTACAATATCTTTATTATTATTAGCCATATACAATTTAGTAAAAAATCAAAACTTAGAAACTAAATTTAATCCTGAACAAATATTAGAATCTTTTTTAATAAATAAATACACTAAATCTAAACGTATGAGATTAAAACCTATCAATGAAGATAATAGTGCATTTATTAAATTATTTAATAACGAAGAATCTGAATTTATACAAGAATCTAATATTACATCAAATTATCTTTTTTTCTTGGAAAGAATTAAAAAAGAAGAAGTAACCTTAGATGAATTATATACTGCAATTGGAAAATTGGAAATTGTTGACATTAAACTTCAAAGTAGTGATGACCCACAGTTGATATTTGAAAGTTTGAACTCAACAGGACTTAGTTTGCAACAGTCCGACCTTGTAAGAAATTTTATCTTGATGAATGAGGAACCAAAGGTCCAGGAAAAATATTATGAAGATTACTGGTTTAAGATTGAAAAAAATACTGGAAATCATATCAGCGACTTTATAAGGGACTATATAACATTTAAAGAACGAAATGCTCCAAAGACTAATAGAACCTACATAGCTTTTAAAAAATTTGTATCTCTTAAAGAACAAGATTATTCTAAAGAAAATTTATTAAAAGAACTCCTTAAATTTTCCAAATATTATAAAACAATCATTAACGAAGATGGGCCAAACGATGAAATTTCTAAAGAACTTAGTAATATAAATAAATTAGAGATCAAGGTTTGTTATCCATTTTTACTAGAGGTATTCGACGACCACGCCAATAGTATCATAAATGATGATGAATTATTAGAAATACTTAAAATTATTGAATCGTATTCATTTAGGCGCTCAATATGTAACGAGTCTACCGCATCATTAAATAAATTATTTATGACTTTAGGCAGAGATTTAAAGAAAAATGAGGATTATACGCAGAATTATTTGGACATTTTAAAATATGTATTGTCTAATAAAAAGTCAAAACAGCGATTCCCGAATGATGAAGAATTTAGTGAAAAATTACCCACTGTTGATATTTATGCGATGAAGAAAAAACTAATATATTTATTGCATACGCTAGAAAATTACGATAATAAAGAATATGTTGATGTAGAAAAATTACTTGCAAAGAATATGTTGACAATAGAACATATAATGCCCAGAACATTGACTAAAAGATGGAGAATAGCATTGGGTAGGGATTATGGCGAAATCCACGAAAAGTATGTGGATACAATAGGTAATTTAACGCTGACTGCATACAATAGTGAGATGAGCAATAAATCATTTAAAGATAAGAAAACTATGAAAAATGGATTTAATAGCAGTAAATTATCAATAAATGCAGGTATTTCTACATTTAAAAATTGGAACTCCCAGTCAATAGAAGAAAGAGCATTGAATATTACTAAAAAAGCCCTTAATATATGGAGTTATCCTACTACAAATTATATTCCAAAAATTGAATTAAAAAATATGTATTATTTGTCTGACGACTATGAATTTACTGGCAACAAAATAAGATCCTTCACTTATAATGGTAAAAAATATGAAGTTGATAGTTGGATTGAATTTTATCAGCGAATAATAGAAATCATATATTTGGAAAAAACCTCTGAATTTGAAAGTTTGCTATATGATACTGATAATAATGGTAAAAAACGTAATGGTAAAATATTATCTAAACAATCAAATACGTATACTAGACATTTTAAATTATCTGATAATATTTATGTAAATAAAAATCTTTCGGTGGATTCAATAATTAGCAATATAAAACAACTATTTAGAAAATGTAACATAAATTTAAATTCTATTACCCTATATTTAAGAGACTTGAATGATAATTAGTATTTAATAAATTAAAGGCCTAAAAAAATAGATATATTACTTCAACTACTACATTCTTTTTTAGTACCAATAACGGTCGTTATTGGGAATATTTTTATTTTATAAATTATTATTATTTTTTGTTAAAATATTGGTTCCAAAACTCGTACCAAAATCAAAGTATTTTTAGTAAATAATTTTATGAGTTTTGGGAATCTTTTTTATTTTATTAATTTATTATAATGTTATTGGTGATGTTATGATTATAGGTTATGCAAGAGTATCAACCAAAGAACAAAATATTGAAAAATATATTGATGAACTTAAAAGAGCAGGTTGTGAAAAAATCTATTTTGAAAAGATTTCTGGCGGTAAATCAGAACGTCCAGAATTCAATAAAATGATGGAAACTATTAGGGAAAATGATATTGTTGTAGTTTCAGATTTAACTCGTTTGTCTCGTAGTATGAAAGATTTAATAAATACTATGGAACTTTTTAAATCCCGTGGTGTTCAGTTAAAAAGTTTAAAAGAAGCTTGGATTGATACAACAACTGCACAGGGCGAACTAATGTTTAATATATTTTCAGCATTAGCAGAATTTGAAAGAAAACTAATAAAAGAAAGGACTAAAAACGGTTTAGAAGTTGCACGTTCACGTGGTAGAGTTGGCGGTCGTCCAAGAGTTGATAAAAATAAATTAGAAATGGCCATTAAACTTTATAATTCGGGTGAATGTACCTTAAAAGAAATAAAAGAGATTACTGGAATAAGTAAGACTACATTATATAGGTATCTAAGAAGTAATATATTATAGGTCAATAGCTAAATCAGTACGGAACGATTTAAGAAATTTATGTTGTGATGGCCATATATCTTTTAATTTATTTAAAATTATGTAGTTTTCCTTATTTTCTTCAAGTATGAAATATACTAGAATAGCAATTGGTTGTCTATATAGTTTATTTTTATGATAACCTGTATTAATATGGTAATCGTATTCATAGTATTTTATATCATCTAAATTATTGGTATCTTTTATTTTTATAAGTATATTATTGGAAATTAACTCATAAAGTTCTTCTATTATATATAAATTTAAGTTTTCAGAATAGTCTTCCTTAAATTTGTCCTTGTTTTCACTAGTTAATATTTTTTCATATATAATTTTAAGGTTTGATAGTATATCATTATACCTTTGATCCTTTTCAGAGACTATTTCATCAATTTCTGTATACATATCATCAACAACTTCTATAAGTGCCATACATCTAGCAACACATCGATCTGATTTATTATTAAGATTAACTGTTTTATATAATTTATCATGGGTAAGTTCACTATAAGAATGCTGCAATAATGTTCTAATTTGTATTTCACAAGGGGTATTTTTTGGAATAATGATATTATTTTCTAAAGTTATACTTTCCTTGTTTTTAACGATGTAATGGTCAGATTGGTAATCGAAAACTTTGGGATTGTTATTTCGTTCTTCTACAATATCTCTATCTTTACTATATTCCCATATATCTATTTCTTCAATAATTTTATTAATTTTTTTAATATCTTTATTTAATAATACTACGTATCTAATCCCTACTTTATCAGTTATTTGATTGTATGGATTCTCATAATTTTTGTTTCGATATAATGCTTTTTGAACAAGAGATTCTTCATTTTTTATGCGAACATTACATTCTATCTTCAAAAAAATGTTCAAATCAATCTTTTCTTTTATTAATTCTCCATTTATAGTATTTTTTACATAATCCCCCCAAGCTTTAAAAATATACTTTTCTTTTTTATAAATTGCTAGTAGTTCTTCTTCATTCATAATTATCCACATTATTATTTATTCAATTTTCCATTTATTTTAATAGTGGTATACTCTTCTGAGGATTCAATAATTTCGATGTCGGTAGATTTTTCCGTAGGGTATTTAATTTTAATGCCTGAAGAAAATTCAAGCGTAGTTGTAGATAATGTTAGTTGTATTGGGGCAGTATCTTTTGGAATACTGTTTAATGGATAACCTATATCATTAATCCCAATCATAAAGTCAGCCTTATATTTATTAGGTATATACTCATTTACAAAATCAGGGATATGTATTTCAGAGGTATTGGAGGATAAATAAGCACGTGCACTATTTTTAAGAGTTATTATTTCTGATGTAGATATGGTTTTTCCATCATTATCTTTTAGATTATTTATTATTTCAGGTATTTCTTTTAAAAATTTTTTAGTATATTGTGCAGGATCCTCTAATGAACATCCCAAAAAAGAGTCGTAAAAATATTTTGCAGCACCATTATTATCACTACTTTTACGAATCGTATCATCAAATACAAATGCTATAAAATCTTCCTCGTTTCGTATAGGTTCTCCCCTATTTTCGGAATTTTTATCGATAAACATTCCAACCTTATATAATTTTTGACTTTTGGTTAATAAAATGTTTGTAACATATTTTAACTTATTACTTTCATCATTATCATTATCATTATCATTATCATTATCATTAGCATTATCATTAGCATTATCATTAGCATTAGCATTAGCATTAGCATTATCGTTATATTCAAATCCATCATCTAATTCTGCTTTTATAATTGCTGAAAAATCATATTTGACACCCAATCCTGTTCGACCACTAATAATAATTACAATACCACCTGGCGTATTACTGTTTTTTTGAATATTATGCAATGTTTTTGCAATATTTTGGGTAGTTTCAATATAGTTTATCCAAAAATTTGGATCATTAATTCCTTCACGGGGTTTATTGTGTACATATGTGGCCAAATAAGACATTTTTTGAAATATGCTATCTTTCCCCGTATCTTTTATTTTTAAATCCATACGTTTGGATTTTTTATTTAAAACTGTTATTAATCGCTCTTGTAAATGACTTTTAATAGCATCATCCATATCTTCAAATTTGCTATTTAATATACAGCTATCTTCATCCTCATGTTTTCCAGGTATTTTGTGAGCAATTACTTTATCGATCCTAATATTTCTTAATATATCTGACATACTTCACCTTATTATTTTTAATCCTACTAATAAAAAGTGTTGTAACATATATTAATTAGTTATTAATTAACCATAATAAAAAGAGTTAAATATAATAATTTAGATTGAACTCTTTAAAACATTAATAAAAAAAATTAGCTTTCTTTTAACTATCTTTTCTAATTTATTGCTATAACTTATTTTTGAAAGTATGCTTTTGACATCTTTTTTGTCATATCCTAAATCTACTAAACATTTACCAACTTTTGTAAAATCTTTTTTTTCAGGACTATACTTCGTAAAATCCACCAAAATTTGTTCAATAAAATTTAATGACACAATATCTACATTTTCTGCGGTTATGCTTAGGAAGTATATTAGGGCTATTTCATCGTATCCCGGATATCCAGGATGGAGAATAACACATCGATCCTGGGAAATAATATACCTTTTAAGAATACTCCAAACGTCCGCTATGCCAAATTTATCCAATAATTTTTTAAAATTATCTGATATTAAATAATTTCCAATATCTAATAATATTAAATTTTCACATAATGGTATTATTTTTTTGTTAATGTTATAGTGCATATTATCACCATTTATTTTTTTTAATTATTACACGTAATATCTTCATAGAAAAAAACATTCTACAAATTGTAAGCTATATAACTAGTACGTATAATTTATAGAATATTTATTCGATACATAACATGATACTGTTAGGCCAATTTATAATTTAATTAGGATTCTATTAAATACGAAATTTAAAAAAGACAAAATAATACAATAAGACGTATAAAATTGTAGTAAATATAATCGCACTGTTGAATTCAACAGTAATAGTGTTAACCCATATAAAATAAGTTGTTTTTACCAATTACTGGATAATAGATTATCTTTAATTTTATAACTTGATAATAGCTTATATTTGATCAATTAGTTACTCATTATATTTTATTTTAAATATAATTGTAAAAAAGCATTATAATTTTGTATTTAATAGAATCTTATATATTACTTGCCCCCCCATATTATATAAATATAATCGTAATGATATTATCACCTTTAATAGTTACTAAATAAATTTATAAAAATAATAAAAACAATAAAATTTTAAACTAATTTTTTAAGTTCTTCATATAATTCTTTCATGGATTTACTGGAACCCTGAATTGTAATTGGCTTATATCCAACTGCATATATTTTAATCATAAAACTAAAAAGACTACCAACAATGATTACTGTTCCCATAATTATTGCAATAATTGGTATTAATATAAAATTTATTAAATAATATACTATTAATCCTGATAATATAACAAAGATACCGAAAAAAAGACCTGAAATAACCCATCCGTTGTATAATTCAACAGCAGTAATTTTATCAATCGAAACATAAGCTTTTTTAGATGAATTAATGCTTAATACATTATCTTCAATTTTAATTTTATATCTCGATAATACATCCGTATTTGGTGAAGTTTTTAACATATAAATCGCCTTTTTAATTATAAATAATAAAATAGTATATATATAATTATTAATTATTTTCTAAATAATCCCAATAAAAAGAGTTATATATAATAAGTTAGAATTCAAAAAAATGAATAAATATTTGGAATAATATTTGTAAGTATCTGTTTTCTATTTTGTTAGTTATATCTTATATTCTGGTTTTTCTTCAATAATTTTTTCATAGTATTCAATACCTTTTTCTGATATTTCATACCACTCTAGATAATTTTTTTGAATTTTTTCTTCGTTAGAGTCCGGAATTACCATAATTCCGGGGTTTAAAAGTTGATATTCCTGAGTATGCAAAAGAGCTATACTAAATTCTAGAAGTTCTTTAGCACCCTCAAACTGATCTTCCCTAATTTTTAAATTATTTAGTATATCACTTAATCCAAATTTTGGATTACCCTCCTTATACCGAAGCATTGCATATCTTAATATTGTTAATTCTGTAGCCCCCATTTCCATTTATTTCACCCTATTAAATATTTTAAAATGCTCATCTAAGACAAGACATATTAATATTTTTAATAGTTTGTATATGCTAATATCTATTAAGTTGTGATAAAAATGGATATTAATATATTTAATAAAATAAATATTTATATTTCTTAATAAATTAAATAAAAAAAATAAAATTTATAATTTTAAATTATTAATAAAAATAAATAATAATTAAATTATTAGGCTAAATATGACCACTCCTAGTAGTAATAACAACATTGAAACGTATTTATCACATATTATTTTATGGAAAATATTCATATTTGCCCACTGTTCAATAAACATATAATGAGATTGTGGTGAGGAAAAGTATATGTTTTGTAGGAGTAATTTTTGAGCGATACGATGTTCTTGACATACTGGGGACTTATCGAGGTAATCAAATATTGTATGCTTTTTACAAAGTATCTTTCCACAAACTGGACAAATGTATCGATTTTTGGCTTTTTCTCCGCATACTTTACAACAAGTTAATTCATTGTTTAATTCTAATACTGAAGTTTTATTTGTAATAATTTTTTGAGAATATTGATTCTGATTAATGTTTATAGTATTGTGATATGTGGGGGAGTATATTGCAGACGTTTTTTTAAGAAATATATCTTTTTTAAATGGATAACATTTTTTATTATAGGGTCTGTTGTTTTTACCTGTGTAATATACGATTTTGGTGTATTTTTTAATTATTAAATCTATTGCTTTATCTTCTATTTCTTTTTGAGAGAATTCAAAAGGTTTTAGATCTTTTAAATCATTTTCAGGAATTTTTATAAGTTTTGAGTTTTCATCATATATCATCTCGATATCTTCACAAGCTGCTCCAGAAACTCCATCCAATACAATTTTTTTATTCTTTTCATTCACCCTATAGATACAACCAACCATAGTTGAAGTACTTGAGTCTACGCTATAAGGAACAAAAAAATAAGGATGGTACGTTCTAAGGCATTTAATATCATATTGAACTTTTTCAATTCCTGTAATATTTTTTAAGTTATTAAGTGCATAATTAAACTGTTCTTCTTCAGAAATATTTTCAAAGGTTAAATCACTATTGATTTGTATTTTACCATTCTTTACAATGATGTTTGAAGCTTTACATCTTTTAATTAGTTCTTTTCCGTCAATTAATTCTAATTCCATAGTTTCGGAATACATATTATTTATTTCTTCAGTATATTCAATAGCACCTTTTGTAAATGTTCCTGAAGTTACTATCATACCTTTAATATACTGGCTATCACCGAGCTCGTGTAATAGTGCACCTTGTAATTTTTGAACTACGGGTCTTCCAACACTTTTTTGGTGCTTGCATTCTACAACAACGGGGTATTTAAATTTTTTACCCTTTTTTGACTTTGCTATAATGTCTTTACCTTTATCGTTGCTTCTTTGGGTTACAACTACATCTTCATAGTTATTATGTCTTAATATTTGTGCAACAAATTCTTCAAACTCATAACCATCTAAACTATCTAAATTATAGTATCCTTTTTTATTACTCATATAATTCCCCTGGCGTGTAGTTAATAGGTATATAATACTCTTATCATTAAATAATTAATATAATGGACTTGTATATAATAAATTAGCAACCATAAAATATAAATATTTGTATAATTATTTTAAAATTTAAAAGAAGAAGTTAAAAATAAAAATTAATGTTAACTTTTACAAAATAGCAGGTATTATTTTTTTATAGTAATATTGGAATCTTTAGTATCTCCAATTACTATTCCAGAATTATTTATAACTTTATTTTTAGAATTATCGATTATATTTTCATTTTCACAATTTGTATTATCTAAATTTTCAATTTTATTAATTTGACCGTAAACTTTCAATACTTCTTTTCCTTTTTTACTTATTGAATAATACGCTTTTGGAACTAAAATATCTTTATCTTCCCAGCGTTTACAAATTAAACCCTGTTCTAATAATCCATTTAATAATTCGCTTAAATTTCTCGAATTTATATTTAATTTCTTTTTTATTGCATTAAAGTGGATTTCTCCTTCATTTATACACTTTAATATTTCTTTCACGTGCTTTTTAGATATTAATTTTAACATTTTATAACCTTTTATAAGCTTAATAATATCAAATCTATAAATCAAAATATATATACATCAAGTTGTTAAATAACAACTAATTACAAATAATAACATTTATATAGTTCTATAATTATACAATTAATTGTAATAAAACAACTACTTGTATTATGATTTTAGAGGTGACTTATGGCAAATACTGCTAAACTCGATACTGATGTATATTGGGGCATTATATCCCCACACGGTAATTCAGCGAGATTTTCTTTACCTAAGGTCGAATTGGGTAAGGAAGCTATCTTAATAATCTTGCCAGATAATGAATCCATTAAAGAAAAAATAATCGGTTCATTGGTAAGTATTGAGGGTCAATAATGATTATCTTAGATGAAAAATTAGTAAAACCTTACGGAACAGGTGCTAAAATAAATCTGTCTCGTAAGTACTTAAGGAAACGTGCAATAACAATAATTATCGAAGATGAAGAAGATTCAGAGAATTTAAATGAATTATTTTCTAAAAATAATATTTTTTAAAAGATGATAAGCAATGATAATCACAAAAGAACGGTTAATAAAACCAAGAGGCAACGGGGCTGAAATTGGCGTATCCCGTAAACACTTGGGTAAATTAGGTATTGCTATAGTTTTAGAAGATGAAAACGAGCTTAAACGATTAAAAAATGACCTAATAAATTTAGGTTATAGTATTAGGGTATAATATGACGGTTAAAAAGAATGCTGAAAAAATTAATACTGTAAAAAAACTTGTTTCTGAAGGTTATGGTATCCAAGAAGCTTTGATTATCCTAAATGATGGAAAGAATGCAGACCCTTATTTTTCAAAATATGGCGTTGCAGTGGCAATTGTAGGTTCTAAACCCATAAATTTTTACATGGAATCAAAAACGGAATTATTAAACGTATGTAAAAAATTGTCTAGAATATCTAGGGTACCTTTCATTATTTCAGAAGACTAATAAAGATTTAAACGATTAAAAAATGACCTAATAAATTTAGGTTATAACATCCAAGCATAGGGTGGTTTGATGAGAAGATACTTCAATTTATACAAAAACATCGGAGCACGTGAATTAAGATATTACGTGCATAAAATGGAGAATTGTGAAAATATAGCCCCTGAAACAATCGCAGAAATAAAAAATAGAAACTTAAAGACTAAAAAATTATTAACATTATCCGATAAAGAGAATGAAATAGTTTCCAGGTACGGAATAGGGGCAAATTTTCTATTAAATTGCATAATATTCCAAGAGGAAGAATATGAATGCTAATATGAAAGATTTAATTCTCGTAAACACTGGTAGAAGCAAAACAGAGATTACAGACGAAAACAAATGGATAGCACAATTTAGAGAAGAACGAGAATTCGACCGAATAAAAGAAAACACGATTAAAAGCGATATTTCAAGACTCAAAGTCTTCTTAGCATTCTGTAAAAAATTAGACAAAGAACCTGACACCTTGAACAGGTCGGAGTTTACCAAATTTTTTAATTATTTGGAAAATGAACGAAAGTTGGGAAATTCAGTAATTCAATACTTTAAGCTTTTAAAAGTATTTTACAGGGTTTTAAGATTACACAACTTCAAAGAATTTGAAACAGAATGTAAAGAGCGAAGAAGATTCAGCAAATTTGAAGTAAAGCACTATGATTCAATTGATTCAAAAATATTAAATGAAATTTTAAAAGCAATCTTACAGCACCGCAGTAGGTCAAATTTAAGAGACGCTTTAATGATTAGAATGCTATGGGACACAGGTTGCAGAGTTTCTGAAGTAATAGGAATCACTTACGAAGACTGTGACTTTAAAGAAGCTAAATTCAGAATTAGGAATACTAAATCCAGTAATGAGCGGTTCGTAGTATGTTCAAGTGACACATTGAACGCTTTAAAGGAATACGTTAAATATAACGTTAACACTGGCAACAGCGACCCTATATTCCAAAGTATAAGGGGAGGACCTGTAAGAAGAGGCTGGTTAAGCCAAGTATACAGGAACGCAGTAGTCAAGCTAAAAGAGCAGGGCAAAATCCCCAAGAATAGAAGGGTAGTAGTTCATTCCTTAAGACACGGGAGAGCCGTGGAACTATTAAATAAAGGTGTTCCGATTGAAGTTGTTAAAGAATACTTAGGACATAGTAGTATTGAGACAACACTATTCTATGCACACAGCAAAGAAAGAACAAACATATTATTGAACACCATTAAAAAGAATTTATAAATTTATAAATTTATTAAATTAAAAGATAATAAAAAATTAAATTTAAAAAATAAAATTAAAACTAAAAAAATAATAAAAAGATAAAATAAAAGATTTGGTACTATGAAAAACTATAAACAATACAAAAAAACTGATAAGAAGCAATTAATTAACCATATCGGTGTATTATTAACTTCAATTGCTAATTTTAGAAGTAAAATAGTATTGGGCGTAGCTGACGGTTCAATCAAAGAACTTAAAAAAGATTTAACCAAATCTGCAAAGAATATGAACTTTTTTGAAGTAAGATATTTGGTAGAATTAGATAAGCAATATCAAAAGCCAAATAATAGAAATTCCTGGGCATACTCTGAATTTATAGAAATCCCGGATTTTAACAGCAGTATTAACATCGCAAATACTGCCGAAACCATTTCAAACAAAATTTACGAAAAAGAACAACAAATAAAACAACGAATAGGGGCAAGAGCAAGAATAACAACTGTATCAATAGGCATAGCTCCAAGACAAGAAAAGAAAGGTACTTCCAAATCATCAACCGCTTGGTCATACATTCCAATTGATTTTGATATCGATGAATGGAAAGACAAAGAACCAACAAAGGAAGAAATGAACCAAAAAATAAATAATATATTTAATAAATTACCTGATGATTATACAAAACCTCATTTAATAGTTTTTACGGGTGGCGGTTTAAGATTTATCTACTACATCGACAGACCTATTTCAAGATTAGAGCTTCCAATCTTCTCAAAAATTGCTGAAGAAATAGGACACGGTGCAGACTCTGCAATGTACGACATAGCAAGAGTTGACAGACTCCCTGGAACCAAGAACAGAAAAGAAAAATATAAATCTGAAAGAAATTGTAAAATTTTATACATAAAAAATAGTTTAGTTCCAATTACTCCTGAAGTATTTATATTTAAATTCGGAATCGAAAATAAAGAATATATATCAACCGTAAAGGAATCCAACGAGACAACCGAGTCATTTGAATTAATTAATAAATTAAAAAAAGCTAATATTAAAATAAAAGATTTTAAATCTTTATCTAAAAAAGAATATAAATTTACAAAATTTATTCAAACAAAACTTACTGAGAAGTATAACAAAGATTGGATAATTGAATTATTCGATTATTTAAAAATTGGTTACAAATCAAATGGTAAATATATCAGTATATATTCGATATATTACAACGATGGAAACAACCCAGATTGTACAATATACCCTAACCAAGCACACAACGCTGTAGCAGTAGATTGGCACAATAACAGTTTAAGAACCAACATTGTAGCATACTTATGGGGCGGTTTCAAAGATAAAATTTTAGAATTTATAAAATTAAAAGGAATTTCAAATAACTTAGGCGATTACGTATCTGCAGAAGAATATTTAATTGAATTATTAAATAAAAATAAAGAAGCAAGTACAATAAAGTGTAACAAATATCTTTCATATGATGTATTGCAAACTGCAATAAATAAATCTATAAAAACCAAAGAAAGTGTAATCCTACAAGCTGAAACAGGGCGAGGAAAAACCTACAATATCACAAATAACATTGATAAACTTACCAATGATTATAAAGATAAAACAATAGTGCTATTGTTCCCTTACAGAACCCAAGTAAAGCAAACACAAAGCAATTTACTAAATAAAGGAATTAGAGTTCCAGCATACTATGAAGGCAGTAAAGCAAAGCATAGAACCGCAAATGATACAAGATTAATCATAGGGACCTACAACCAATTATTTAACATTATGGATGATATCAAGTTCGAAAGTATCAAATTTGAGAAAACCAGCAAAGGAACATACGAAAGAGTACAAATAAGAGACGATGACGATGTAATATTAATCGTTGACGAATCTCACAATATGATACTTCAAAAGGACCTTAGAAGAGACGAAATTAATAAAATAGAAAATTATTCTGAAAAAGTTCATGCTTCAGTATATTTAACTGCAACGCCTGAACTTGTAAACCTTCAGAATAGAAAAATTGTAAAAGCTGAATTTAACGATAATAAACAATATTTTAAAAATACTTACGTTGTTGAATCAGACATTGGACATTTAGCAAATTATAATGTTATTAATTTCTGTAAATACATCACAACGGCATTCAATAGGGATTGTAAAAAGTCATTGGTATTAGTTGACTCTAAAAAAGAAATTGAAGTTATTAAAGAATTATTAAATATTTATAATTTTAATTCACCAATTTATGAAATTACAAGAGAATCAGTTGAGACCGATGAAGCTGCACAAATGATTATAAAACAAGAAAGAATTCCAGATGGTTTAATATTGGCTACAAGAGTCATTGCTGAAGGAATTAATATTAAAAATGGTTCTGAAAAAGAAGAATCAGTTCAAATGAACATTAAAGATAAAGTTGACATCGTTGCAGTTCTTAAAACTTCATCCGCTACCATAATGAGACAGTTTTTAGCAAGAGTTAGAAACGGCGGTAATACTTGTATCATATATTCACAAGCAGGTCACCAGCATAATATATTAAAATATAATAAAATGTTGGAGATTGCAAAAGAAGATTTATCATTATTCAATGAATATTTAATGACTGAATACAACGGCGAATTAATGAATAAAGATATGGAATTTAAATATACTAATATGATAAATCAGTTGCAAGTTTTAAAGTGGAAAGATGGTGAATATATCGTTGACGAATCTAAAATAGCGAGTCTTGTCAACAGAAAATTAGAAAGACAAATTGTAGCAGATTCAAGTTTATTAAAAACTTACTTTGAAGCAACAACCAATTCAGAATGGAAAATTCCTCATTTGGATATTGAAGGAACAGATGTTTCAGACATTATTGAAACAAGAAAATTTGTAAAAGAATTAAACCAATTTGAAGTTTTAAAAGTTGTAGAAATAATAAATGATAACTTTGAAGCTGTAGACACCGCCTTATTATATCATAAATATGATATGTTTACTGAAACTGAGAAATACCTCGTTATGAAGCACATAAAAATTTGTAAGCGTGTAATTAGCTACTTAAAACTACATAATGAATACCCTGAACTCTCAAAATTATTAATGGGTAAAGATGCAAGTACTGAAGAAATTGCTGAAGCGGTTTCAAGTTGTGCACCTGCCAAATGGGGTTCAATTAATAAAAGAATAAATATTGCATATAACATTGTTAAAGGACTTAAAAATAATATAAAGGATGTTAAAGGCTATAAACGAATATTTGAGTCAAAGATATTGATTAAGATATTCAAGTTAGGCAATAAATTAAACAATAAAAAAATAAACATCAAAAGCATCATTAACATCGTTAAAAGAGATTTAGGTATTAAGCTTAAATTTGAAGAGATAAAGAATATATTATCATCAATATACAGTTATAACTCATCAGAGTTAAAAACAAAGCGAGAAAATGCAACTATTCAAGTATTTGGGATAGATAACCTATTGAATAGTTTTGTAAAGGTATTTAATGATAATATTAAAATAGATTTAGATAAAGCAATCATCAATAAAGCTAAAGGTGGAATCTCAAAAACTGAGTTGTTGGAATACGTTACTGAAGTTTTAAAATATCCAATAGAGGCTTATGAACAGGTCATCAAAAAGTTAAAGATTGTCGGTGATTTGTTCGAACCTCGTAAAGGGTTCTTCATTAGCGAATAAATCTTAAAATTCTTTTTTTAAACTATATCCATATACTTAAATAAAACGATACATTTTTAACATAAATAATACATTTAACTAATATCTATACGTCAATAGACAAATAGATTTATACATTAAAATAAACCAATATTATAAACAATACTAAAAAAGCAAACTATCCAGTACCTACTCAATTTTTTTGAGAATATTATCTAAATGAGTATTCATTTACAACAAAGTCTCAATTTTATTGAACTGAATTTGTACCTATTTACTTACTGGATTAAATCCAGTCCCATAGGTATGGTACAATACCTAAAAAATTACTCCATATATAGAAAAAGGAGCTTGATAACTTAATATCAAACTCCTAAATCAGTTAGTGCAGGGAAAGGGATTTGAACCCTCGAACTCCTACGAGACTGGATCTTAAGTCCAGCGCCTTTGACCAGGCTCGGCGATCCCTGCTCATTACATTTGTACTTTTGTATTCTAATTCTTATTTCCATTTCATTAGTTGCAACTATACATATTACCACTTACTATATAAACCTTTCGTTGATTATATAATTTAAATATTTATATTTATCGAAAACTTATTTACAGTTATTTTTACTTCGAACAGTTTATATATTTAATTTCATATAGTATAGTTAAATAATTTATTATTTTATATATTATCTAAGAATATTATTAAATTATCTATATTCTGTATAATTTACATTAAATTAATTTAAGGTGAACATATGAAAAGTTCTAATCCAGTTTTCGGAAATCAGGTAATGGAAAGATATAGACAACTTGCAGGTAGTACTTCAAGTATGCCAATAACCGAGCAAATGACTATAAATGGTACTATAAACAAAATATTTATATTAACAATCTTTTTAATAGGTTCTGCAATCGTATCTTGGACAATATACTCCTCATCAGCAGGTTTTGCAAGTTTATTGGGTATCGGCGGTATAATCGTTGGATTTATATTGGCATTAGTTATCTCATTTAAAAATACAACAGCGCCTATTCTTTCACCCGTATATGCAATATGCGAAGGTTTAGCAATGGGTTTCATTTCAGCAGTATTTGAAACAATGTATCCAGGAATAGCTTTCCAGGCAAGTTTTGGTACTTTTGGGGTATTATTAACAATGATATTCGTCTATAAATTTAGGATTATAAAAGTGACTGAAAAATTTAAAACAGGTTTATTGATAGCAACAGGCGGTATTGCGTTATTGTACTTATTAACGTTTATATTAAGCTTCTTTGGAATATATGCACCGTTTATTTACGAAGGCGGATTAATTGGCATAGGATTTAGCGTACTTGTAATCGGTATAGCTTCATTAAACTTATTATTGGATTTTGATTTCATTGAAAAAGGTGCAGGATACGGACTTCCAAAATATATGGAATGGTATGGAGCATTTGGAATATTAGTAACTGTAGTATGGGTATATTTAGAAATATTGAGATTATTGGCAAAATTAAGACAAAATGAATAATATTAAAAATTAAAAATAAATTATTATATAATACTCTATCAAATAATATGGCAAATAATATAGCTAAAGTATTCTTCATTTTTTAACTTTTTTAAAAATAAAAATAAAAATAAAATTAATATTTAATATATTAATAAAAAAATGATTAAAATAGAATTAATTTTATACGTGATGTTAATTACTTATTCGCCAACATTTCTTAAATCTTTTATTCTTTTAGCTTTTCCTTCAAATCTCTCAAGTGTTTTAGGATTTACGAGGTTTACTTTAATACCTAATCCTAATACGGTTTTAAGCTTATGTTCTATGGATTTGCTAAGTTTTTCTAAACAACCGTAGCTTTCAAGGAGATTACTATCTAAAAGTTCTACATTAATTGCAATTTGGTCGAGATGACCTTTTGTAGTTACTACAATTTCATAATGTGGACCTATTTCTTTAACGTCAGACAAAACGGTTTCAATTTGTGATGGGAATACGTTTACGCCCCTAATTACCATCATATCGTCAGTTCTTCCTTTAATTTTAGACATTCTAACACTTTTCCTTCCGCACTCGCAAGGTGTATGTGTTAAACTTGTAATATCTTTGGTTCTATACCTTAATACTGGAAGAGCTTCTTTTGATAAGCTTGTTATAACTAATTCTCCTGTTTCTTCCTCGGGTAAAACTTCGCCAGTTTCGGGGTTTATAATTTCAGGTATGAAATGGTCTTCTGCAATATGCATACCACATTGATAGATACATTCTCCTGCAACACCCGGACCTATTAACTCACTCATTCCGTAGTTTTCAGTAGCCAATAATCCCCATCTTTTTTCTATTTCTTTTCTTGCATCTTCAGAACAACCTTCTCCACCAAATAGACCATATTTAATATTTAAATCTTTTTTAGGGTCGATTCCCATTTCTTCGGCAACTTCTGCCATATGTAATGCATATGATGGAGTACTTACTAATACGGTTGTACCGAAGTCCTTCATAATCATAATCTGTTTTTTCGTGTTTCCGCTTGACATGGGTATTACAGAAGCTCCTACTCTTTCCATACCATAGTGTAATCCAAATCCACCTGTAAATAATCCATATCCAAATGCAATTTGAACAGTATCTTCATCGCAAACGCCAGCTTGTGTAATTACTCTTGCAACTAAATCGGTCCACGTATTCATATCTTTTCTTGTATAGCCTACAACCGTAGGTTTCCCAGTAGTTCCAGAAGATGCGTGAATTCTAACAATCTCTTTTTTAGGTACTGCAAACATTTTAAAAGGATAATTTTGCCTGAAATCATCTTTTTCAGTAAATGGAATCTTCTTTAAATCGTCCAATGTTTGTATATCTTCAGGTTTAAGTCCAATTTTGTCAAATTTTTCCTTATAAAGTGGAACATTTTCATAAGCTCTTTTTATAGTTTCTTTTAATTTTGAGATTTGTATTTTTTCAATCTCTTTTCTATCCAATTTTTCCACTTCGTCCCATATTTTAATTTCAGACATCTAATCTCCTCAATTATGCTAAATTAGGTTATTGTATTATTAATTTACTATTAATTTACTATTATTTTACTATTATTTTACTATTAATTTACAATTATTATTTTATTTTTTATTTTTTAGTATTTTCTTTTTTCGGTATTTAATTATTTCTTCTTAATCTTTATTTTCTATTTTTTTATATCTTATATTTATCTTTTCAGGTATTTCGTGATTTTCAGAATTTTCTTCTTCTGCCGTATTATTTTCTATATTTTCTGAAATAAACCCTGTATCGTATATATAATCCAAATATCTTTTATCCATCTTTTTAGTGAACAAACTAACGAAGTAAACTACAAATATTGGTAATACGATTGATATAGCACTTAATGTAGGTATTAATGAACTATCCAATCCTACAACTGCAGAACCTCCTAACATAACAACCAATGCTGTGATAATACCTGCCCAAACACCTTTAATGGTTGTACCTCTCCAGTATAGTCCAAGTGCGTAAGGTCCAAGTAAACAACCTGAAACTAAACCCCAAGACAATGCAGCTAATGAAATAATCGGTGTAGGGAAGATTGCTAATAAGAATGATAGCACTACAAATACTAAACAGATTATTCTCATATTTTTCATTAATTCATTGCCTGTAATATTTGGTTTTACTTCTTTTAGGAAATCTACGACTACAGCGGAGCTTGAAGCAAGAACTAAAGATGCTAACGTTGACATTGATGCTGAAAGTACCAGTACTAAAATTATCGCAGCTACCCAGTCAGGTAATGCAGTATCTACCATTGTAGGAATTATCATATCGAAATTTGGTAATCCCATATACGAAGGGGGTGAATCGGGGAAAAATAACCTACCTAAAACACCCATAAAGTACGCTCCAAAGCTAATTACTAATGCAAATATTGTAGATACCCATTTAGCACTTATTACAGATTTTTCATCTTTAATCGTGTAAAATTTATGTATCATTTGAGGTAAACCCCAAGTTCCCAAACTTGTAAGAATTACCAATGATATCAATGGAATGAATCCAGGGGGTCCAATTGGGTCTACTAATTGCGTATTTATCGAGTATAACGCAGGAATTATGTTATCTATTCCACCAACAGTTGGCGTACCCACTACAAAGAATAACATTAATGCTACTCCGATTAACATAATAATACCTTGTATAAAATCCGCCAAAGTAGCGGCAACAAAGCCACCAAAGTACAAGTATAGTCCCGTAAGTGTGGTCATCAATAATAAAGCGTAAATCGTAGGAATACCGAAAATTTGTTCAAACAAATATCCTAAACCTTTATACACTGAAGCAGAATATGGAACCAAAAATAAAAATATAATAAACGATGTAACAGCTTTTAATTTTTTGTTATTGTATCTAATTTCTAAGAATTCCGGCATAGTTGATATATTGAGCCTTTGAGTCATTTCTCTTGTTTTTCTTCCCAAAATTCCCCAAGCTAAATAGCAACCTAATAACGAATTACCCAATACTATCCATAGGGCAGACATACCGAAGCCCCAACCAATTTTTCCAGCGTATCCAATAAATAGAACCGCAGAAAAATATGCAGTACCGTATGAAAATGCAGACATCCACGGATTAACGGAACGACCACCAAGGAAAAAGTCCGAAAAACCTTTTATTTTATTTTTGCTAATGTATGCAATAAATCCAATCATTGCAATGTATAATAAAATTGCTAATATATATAACATAATATCTCTCTTTAATTTTAGTAAATTATGATTAATCTTGTTATTTTTGAGTATATAATTTAAATTAGATTTTTGATTAAATAGGACTGATTAAATTGATTTTAAGACTTATTTTAATCGCAATAAAAATATTGTTTAATAATATAATCTTATACTATATGAGAATAGCGTACTTAATTTTTCGCAATTTTTAATCGAGTATATTACCCAATAGTTTCAAATAAAATAATTAATGTAATATAAAATCATAAGTTTAAATATTTATTAATTTCTATACATTGTATTGTACTCAATATATAACTAATGTACTTAAAATAATTAAATACGTAAACTACGTAAATATTTAAGATGTGTAAAATATACCATATATAAATTTTTAAAAATATTTTAACTATATTTAAAAAATGTTTAAAAAAGATTTATATTTCATATTATTATTATTATTATTATTATTATTTTAATTTTAATTTTATGATTATTCAGAATTACATTCTTCGATATCTAATTTATACTTTGTATATATAACTTTCTTTTTTATTATATTTGCCCACATTATTGCATATATTTTCTTGAACAGAGTATAATACATCGTAAGAATATCCTCTATCTCTTAAACCTTGCCCTGATTTTGAATTTAAGATGGTATTTTTCCAATCAAATTTTATAGTACTTCTTAACGGTATTAATTGTTCTAACTGGTTGGTAATATTATGTCCTGGAATTTTTAAAATATTTTCTACAATAATTGCAGCACCGATGTAGTCTTCAATTGCGAAATCACCACATCGATGTGAAGGTATTAATACAATATCTTTGTCTTTTTCAACTGCGGTGTTATATACTTCTTTTGCAACTGCTTCAGCAGTGTTTATTGAACCAACATATATGTCGTCGGATATTATACTGTTTAATACTCTAGTACCATTTGTAGTTGTAAGTACTAAATTACCGCCGTTTTTTGTAAAATCGATAATTTTATTTTTATCTTTTAATATTTCTATTGGTGAATTCCCATAATCAAATTCATCAATTTTTATGCCATTACGTTCTCCCATTTTAATAGAATTTGGGAAATTCATAGTTTTTTCGATACTATTTGTTATATATACTTTATCGTATAATTCTAATAATGTAGATATTGTTGTAGATGCTCTTAGTACGTCAATTACAATTGCACAATAGTTTGAATAATCTATCCTATCCTCACCTTTGAGGGGGGCATATTGTGAAACATGGTCTAATTTAGATAAGTCTTTAGAGTTAGTTAAATATACTAAATCATTAGGATTATTAACTGAAAGATTATTTTTAGATGATTCTGAATTAGAATTATAAGAATCTTCTATACAACAATCATCTGATTTAATATTTTTATGGTTTTCATAACCATATGCGTTATGGTCATAAAAATTATGGTCAATATATATATTTACACTCATAGAATCACCGTGATAACATGGATATATTAGGATTTGGAATTCAATCATTAGGAATTGTAGCTTTATTAATATTATGTGTCATTTGTACTATACTTACTTTGGCAATTTTTTTAGGTTATGTATTGATGAAAAGAGGAATTATATTATTACCTCGTGTTTCATTATATATACTAAATAATTACTACCCCATACTTTTAAAATTTTTCCTATGGATTGGTACAGAATACAGTTTTTACAACGTGGCAATAGATTTTTACAATAAATATTATTATAAAAAGTTCTTAGAATCCAAAAGGAAAGTTTTAATATTACCACACTGTTTAAGGGATTTAGAATGTCCTGCTAAGCTTGGAAAAGATGGTATTAAGTGCATACATTGTAAAAAATGCCCATTAGGCGACCTTATTAAAGCAGGTGAGGAATGTGGATATATGGCAACGTTTATCGTACCCGGCTCTACATTTATGAAACGTTTACTTAGGGAATGTAAACCCGACGGCATATTTGCAGTAGCTTGTCATGTGGATTTATTTATGGGTATGAATGGAGTATCTAAATTAGGAATACCTGTTCAAGGTGTTTTGCTACTTAAAGATGGCTGTGTATGTACTATAGTAGATAAAGAAGAAGTAATAAGACGATTAAAAGAAACTTGTGCCGAAAGTAAACATTAATACGTACAAAATTTAAATTGGATAAAATATAATTAAATTAAAAATACGAATATGATTATATAATTTATAATTTAGTAATTTAATAATTTAATAATTTTTATATTTGTTCAAATCAATGATTATAAATAGTTTAAACATAAATAACTTATAGAATTTACAATAAATATTAACTAATTAATCGATAATTATTTAAACATTATAATAAACATTATAAAATTATATATTTTATATGGAATTATATATCCTAATAATCATAGTTATGACACTATAAGGTGATAATTTGGTATTCTCCAAAATAAAAAATTCTTTAAAAGGAATTACTTCAAAAAAAATAGAAAGTGATGACGGAACAACAAAATACATCATGTTTGGTGGAAAAGGTGGAGTTGGTAAAACTACAATGAGTGCAGCAACAGGTATTTACTGTGCTGAACAAGGTTTAAAAACTGTTATTGTATCAACAGACCCTGCACACTCTTTAAAAGACAGTTTCGAGCAAGAATTTGGTCACGAACCAACAAAAGTAAATGGATTCGACAATTTATATGTTGTAGAAATTGACCCTGAAGCAGCAATGGACCAATATAAAGAAAAGTTAAAATCACAAATGGACGAAAACCCAATGATGGGCGGAATGTTAGAAGAACAATTGGAAATGGCTTCATTAGCTCCAGGTACTGATGAAAGTGCAGCATTTGATGTATTTTTAAAATATATGGATGGAAACGAGTTTGATGTAGTTGTATTTGATACAGCTCCAACTGGACACACTTTAAGATTCTTAGGTTTACCTGAAATCATGGATAAATATATGACAAAAATGATTAAGTTTAAGAAGCAAATGGGCGGCATGATGAAAATGATGAAAAAATTCATGCCTTTCGGTGGCGACAATGAAGAAGTTGACTACGATAAAGCTTTAGAAGAAATGGAAGTAATGAAAGCAAAAATCACAAAAGCAAGGAAAATTATGGCAGACCCTGAAAGAACTTCATTCAGATTAGTTGTAATTCCTGAAGAAATGAGTATTTTAGAAAGTGAAAGAGCAATGAAATCACTCGACAAGTTCAAAATACCTGTTGACGCAGTTGTTGTAAACCAGGTAATCCCTGCTGACGTTGAATGTGCTTTCTGTAAAGCAAGAAGAGGTTTACAAGAAACCAGATTGTCAATGATTGAAGATAAATTCGGTAGCAAGGTTATTGCACAATTAGAATTATTGAAAACTGAAGCAAAAGGTGTTGAAACTTTAAAAGAAATTTCACACAAGATATACGGCGAAGAAGCTGAAACAGAAGAAGTTAAAGCATAATATAGTTAATAAAATATAATAAATGCTTTGCTAACTTTTTTTAAGTTATTTAAGTTATTTAAGTTATATACTTTATGTTTATTTTTATTTTATTTTTATTATTATTAATTTTTATATGGTAAACATTATTGTATAATTATGCTATTTTAAGACATTATATTTTTGAAAAAAAATTCATTTTTAAAACTTCTGTGCCATATTTTTATGTTTTGAAGTGGATAGAAACATTTATAATGTATGATAACTACTTAAAATACAGTATTAAAAAGTTTAATAAAAATAATACTAAAAATATAAAATATCCAATATCGTAATACTATTATATAAGTTGTATGAAAAATGGTATTGGAATAATTTAGTATGAGGTTTTAACTATGGAAGCATTAGTTTTGGTTGGTCACGGTAGTAGACTCCCTTATTCAAAACAGATAGTTACAGAAGTTGCTGATAAAATCAGAGCAAAAGGACAGTTTGAAGTTGTAGAAGTTGGTATGATGGAATTTAACCACCCAACAATCCCTGAAACAATTCAGAAAGTAATAGATATGGGTTATAAAAAAATCATTGTAACACCTGTATTTTTAGCACCTGGAAATCACACCGAAAGAGATATCCCTACAATTTTAGGACTTTTAAAAGAAGAATGCCATGAAGAAGGTTGCGATTGCCACAACCACGCACATGAGCATAATCACGAACACGTTCACGGACATGACCATGCACATGCTCACGGACATGCACACAGCCACGGCGAACCAATGGATATACCAGAAGATGTTGAAATAATCTACAGAAAACCAATGGGTGCAGATGATAGGGTTATAGATATTGTTATGGATAGAGCAAAAGGATTATAATCTTTATAACCTTTATTAATAATTATATATCCTTTTAAATAAAAAATAGTTAAATAATATATATTTAATTACCAATTTATTATTCTATTTTTATATCTTATTTTAAAAATAATCTCAATTATGGATAATAAAATATACTATACTAAAATAATAAAATAATAAAATACTAAATAAAAAATAGTATTTTAAAAATCAACGGTACTTTTTGATAAAGTCTTTTTTAATTTGGTTATCACACTACGTCCTATTGCATACATAATTAGTACAGATATAATGTTTCCTACAAGGATTCCTATCCATACGCCCTCTAATCCATAGCCTAATGTAAATGCAAACACATATGAAGCTAATAACTGCATAAATATGGACCTGAATATAGTTAATACGAGGGAATAACGTCCTTTATTGATTCCTTGGAACATTGCAGATGTTAACATCCCTAATGGCACGGTTGGGTAGAATAAAAACATATATTTCATAAAGGTTATAATACCCCCATACAAATGTGCAGAACTCTCCGAATATGTAAACAAATATGCAATTTGTGGAGTAAGCATTAATATAATCACTGCGACTATTGCTTCGGCAATTACTGCAAATTTTATCGCAAATTTATACGCATCTTCTATTTTTTGAGGTTTACAAGCACCATAAGCAGCACCCGCAACTGCTACTACTCCACCAGCAATGGCGTGGAGTGGAATAACACCTAAAGAAACTATTCTCCAACCCGTAGAATATATTGCAATTCCGGCGGTTCCTCCTACAATTGCAATGATATAGTTCATTGCAAACATCGATAATGACATCGAAATTTGTGAAAGTGAAGCAGGAAATCCTACTTTAAATATTTCGTTGTATATCGCAAAATTCGGTTTTAAATTTTCCTTTGAAAATTTCATATTCACATAATTACTTTTACTGATAAATATCCAATATGCGAATAATAATCCGGTAATAAGCATTGAAATAACTGTGGCAAGTGCGGCACCTTTAATTCCCCAGCCTAATACATATATAAAGATTGGGTCAAGTATTATATTTACAATAGAACCTGCAATAATTGCATACATTGGTTTTTTAGTGTTTCCTTCGCCCCTAAGTATTGAAGAGCCCATATTCGTAAAGAATAATATAATTGAGCCTAAAATCATAATACTACCATAATCATATGCAAGATTAGATACGTCTTCTTCGAATCCGAGTCCTAAGAATATGGTTTTTAAAAATGGTATTACTACGATTACTACTATCCCTAATAATAGTGATAATAGTACACTCTGTTCAGCTATTGTAGAGGCTTTTTCTTTATTTTTTTGACCAATACGTCTTGATATTGCAGAACTGGCACCAATGCCGACACCGTTAGATATTGCCATCAATATGAAGAAGAAGGGGAAAAATACGCCCACAGCAGCAAGTGAACTATCTCCCAAGCCTGCAACCCATATTGTGTCCACTAAATTATAAAGGGACTGAATCAACATAGCAACTATCAAAGGCGTGGATATCTTAAGAATGGCTTTTTTAGGGTCCCCTAATAAATTGCTTACGCCTTGAGTTTCCATAATTTCTCCTTTTTAGTTTTTTTAATCTTTTTAATCATTTTAGTCTTTTAATTCATTTTCAGTATGATTTAATTTATATTCATAAACTATTTTTTCTAGTTCATTTGCAAAGTTTAGTATGCAACTGCTTACTTTTTTCTTTGTTTCAGGGTCAAACTTAGAATATTCTGTATGTATCACTCGATATACAGAATGTAGTTTATTACCTCCTAAAGAATGAAATTCTCGAATATTTTTTGTGCTTTCCAAAATTTCGTTTAATTTTTCGGAATTTTCTTTAAGGTATTCTACCCCTAAATCTGTAATTTCGTAAACTTTTTTATCGTCGTGTAAAATTACTTTAATATATTCTTTCTTTGTAAATTTTGATAAAACGGGATATATAAAACTTGGAGATATTTTAGGTACGCCAATATCTTTTGATATGTCGCAGATTAATTTATAACCGTGATATGGCTTTTCGCTAATATGGTGAAGTATTAAATATTCCATAAGTTCCTTTTTTTTTGTTCTCATATTTTTCCTATCTTTTATTTTATAATTTGATATAACGAATAATATATCATATGATATATTATTTTATATAATTTTATACACCTTATAAAATATATAAAGATATGTATTTTTTAAACAAAACAGTAGTATTTAAATAAAAATTAATAGGTATTATATTTTAAAAATAATGAATTTATCCATATATGATTATAGGATAATAATTTGTATGACTTGAAGGAAGTGTAATTATGAATTCTTTTGATATTATGAAAGCATCACAAATGGCCTGCTGTTTAGAGGTAAGTAGTTTTAAACCGGGAAATGTACACCGTAATCGTGATTACGACGATATAAAGTATCACCACTTTATAACTTCAGGGATAGCTTTTGGAAATGCGGTTTATGTGGCTTCAAACACTTTTAAAGATTTATGCTTATCCGAATTTACTAATAACAATACCAAAAATGAGCTTAACGTCGGTAAATTCATAAAAGAAGCGGTTGCTGAATCTGTAAAATGGTCACCTTCCAATGCAAATTTGGGTATTATAATGTTGCATATCCCGATTGCAATGGCGGCATCTAAATTGCAAGATAATAATTTTAATTTGGAAGATTTAAAAAAATATACGGAATATATAACAAAAAATACGACTGTAAATGACGCTATAGCAGTATATGAAGCAATAGAGATTGGAATGGCGTATGTAAACCCCCCTGAAGAAGGGCCTGATGTTAAAAATGATGATGCAAAAAAAGAGCTAATTGAAAAAAATTTAAACTTATATGACGTTTACAATATTTCTAAAGAGTGGGATACCATTTCTAAAGAATGGGTTTCGAATTTTAAAATATCTTACGAAGGTTATGAGCTTTTAAGAGCTAATTATATTAAATATGGCGAAATACACGAAGCTACGACAATTACATTTTTAGAAATTCTTTCAAAATATCCTGATACATTGATAGCAAGAAAAAAAGGTGAGGAAGTTTCCAAAATTGTTTCTGAAAAAGCAAAAGAAACACTTGAAAAATTTGAAAATACAAAAGATAGAACCGTAATTTTAGATTTTGATACATATTTATCTCAAGAATCAAATAAACTAAATCCTGGAACTACTGCAGACTTAATGGCTTCAGCATTATTTATTTATTTAATAGATAAGACCTTATCAAATGAAACAGTATTATTGTAATTATTAAAGTCATTATATTTACAATTTTTATTACACTTTATTACAATGTTAAAATTAAATAATATAAACAAATATATTAGAGTAATACATATATCTATCAAAAATAATAATTAATATTCAATTAATTAATTAATTATTAAAACAATGACCTTTAAGTTAATATAATTTAATTTATTTCATAATATTGGTGATTAAATGGAAAAAATCGATAAAAATGAAAAATATAATAAAATAATGGATTTAATCAAAAGAAGAGGTTATTTGTGGAATTCCTTTGAAATTTATGGGGGAATCGCAGGTTTCTTTGATTATGGGCCATTAGGTGCTATTTTAAAAAATAACATCGTAAATACGTGGAGAAAACATTATATTATTAATGAAGGATTTTACGAAATAGAGGGACCTACAATAAATCCTTATGAAGTTTTAAAAGCTTCTGGACACGTAGACAACTTTACGGACCCATTAGTACAATGTAAAGAATGTAATGAGTCATTTAGGGCAGACCACATAATTGAAGAAAATGTTGATATTGATACCGAAGGTAAAACACTCGATGAATTACAAGCTTTAATCACTGAAAACGATATAAAATGTCCACTTTGTGGCGGTGAATTTAAAGAAGTTGACACTTTCAATCTAATGTTTAAAACTTCAATCGGACCAAGCGGTAAAAGAGTAGCATTTATGAGACCGGAAACCGCACAAGGTATATTTATCCAATTTAAAAGAATAAACCAGTTTTTTAGAAATAAATTACCGTTCGGGGCTGTTCAAATAGGTAAATCATACAGGAATGAAATTTCACCAAGACAGGGAGTAATAAGACTTAGGGAATTTAGCCAAGCTGAAGCTGAATTTTTCATACACCCTGATAAAAAGAACTATGAGAAGTTTGAACGTGTAAAAGATATGGTTTTACCATTATTGCCTTCAAATAACCAAGAAGACGAAACATTGTCTGCAGAGGATAAAATCGTTAAAATGACTTTGGGTGAAGCTGTAGAAAAAGGTATCGTAAAAAATAAAGCTATTGCATACTTTATTTCAATAACTGCTAATTTCTTACTCGACGTCGGAATAGATGCAAGTAAAATGAGATTTAGACAACACTTGCCTAACGAAATGGCACACTATGCTTCAGATTGTTGGGATGCAGAACTTTATTCCGATAGATTTGGATGGGTTGAATGTGTGGGTGTAGCAGATAGAACCGATTACGATTTAAAATCACATATGGCTACAAGTGGTGAAGATTTAAGCGTTTTCGTAGAATATGAAGAACCTAAGGAAATTGAAACCTTTGATATTGAATTAAACTTTAAAGCACTGGGAAAAACATTTAAAGGAGATTCAAAAATAATTCAAAAATTAATTTCAGAAATGGATTATCAAAAAATTGAAGAAATGGTTTCCGGCATCGAAAATAATGAAAAAGGCAATAAATATATTTTAAAAGCAGAAGATGGTAAGGAATTTGAATTAACAAGTGAATACCTCACTGCTAAAAAGATAACTAAAACAGTAAACGGCGAAAAAGTAATTCCTCACGTTATTGAGCCTTCATACGGTGTTGATAGGATTACTTACTTTGTTATTGAACACGCTTTCAATGAAGAAGAAGACAGAACCTTTATGAAATTAGCACCAAGTGTAGCACCTATTAAAGCGGGCGTTTTCCCATTAGTAAATAAAGAGCAAATGCCAATTATTGCAAGGGAAATCGAAGAAACACTTAGAAATTCGGGAATAATCGCAGAATATGACGATAGCGGTGCTATTGGTAGAAGATATTTAAGAATGGATGAGGTGGGTACACCGTTCTGCATCACCGTTGACGGTGAATCCTTAGATAGCGGAACCGTAACAATCCGTGAAAGAGATGAAAGAACTCAAAAAAGATTAAAAATCGAAGAATTAGGTGAATATATTAATAATTCTTTAAAATAACCTATAATATGATATAATATTATATTATTAATTTAATACTCATTATTAATTTTTTTAGTAAATACACTTTTACCTATTTTTAATATCTATGTCTCCAATCATTATGGTAAACTCGTGAAATATCAAATTTTTCAATATCTTTTGGTTTTTCGGCAGGATATCCTAATGAAATCAATGAAAATGGTATTATATTTTCAGGAATGTTTAAAACTTTTTTTAAATCATTAATTAAGCTTTCTTTTGGATATACTCCAAGCCAAACCGCACCTAAGCCATTATCTTGTGCTTCAAGCAATATATTTTCTGTAGCTGCCGCACAATCTTGCTCCCAAAATGGGTCGCCTATAGTGTTAGTTCTATCTTTATTGCAACAAACTGCGATACAAACAGGAGCTTCTTTTAACATCTGTGAGTATGGGTGTACTCCTGTAATTTTTAATAAAATTTCGGGATTATCAATCACTAAAAATTCCCAAGGTCGTTGATTACACGCAGTAGGTGCGTACATTCCAGCTTTCAGTAAATCAAGAATTATATCTTTTGGTATTGGTTTTTCAAGGTATTTTCGTATGCTTCGTCTTTCAAAAATAGCTTCCACAGTATCACCTTCTTTATATAATAAATTATTAATTTTTTATTATAAATATTTGGTGAATTTAAAATTAAATAAAATATCTAAAAATAATTACTTATTTGGGTATTAACACTTATTAATTAAACAATTAGTTGATTTGAAAATAAAAAAAAGTTATGTTATTTAATTAGTTAATTAATTAATTATAAACTTATTATTTTGAAATTAATTTGATTCTAAAATTACTACACCGTTCTCTGTAACGTCTATTTTAACTAAAGTTTGTACATCATAGCCAGTTATTTCTTTAACTTTTGATTTTCCGTCGCCTCTTTCAATTACGCAAACTATATCAACTATTTCAGCACCTGCTTTTTCAAGAGCTTTAATAACAGCAATTAATGTCCCACCAGTTGATAAAACATCATCTACGATTGTAACTCTATCGCCTTTTTCAACACCGTTTAAGTATAATTCTCCTTTACTGTATCCGGTTTCTTGGTGAACAGGAACTTCCCCTTCTAAGAAGTACTGTCTTTTTCTCATAACTACGTAAGGAATATCTGTTGACATTGAAATAGCGGTGGCAATAGGGATTCCCATAGCTTCAGCAGTTACAATTTTATCAATATTTGTGTCTATTCTTTGAATGGTTCTTGTAGCAACATCTCTTAATAAATCAGATGTAAATAAAGGTACTCCATCAGCAATAGGGTGTATAAAGTAGTTATATTCTCCTCTTTTGATTATTGGGGAACTTTCCAATGTTTCATCTAAAACTTTTTTCAAAATTTCACCATTTTATTTTAACTAAAATGTTTTATATAATTTATATTTGAATACTTTTAATTATTTTTAAAATTTTAAAATAGATATAGTATAAAGTATCTTATTAATTTCAAAAATATGCAATATGGTAAGATAACTTTAAACATTTTTAAACTTTTCTAATATTAAAAAATATAAATATTGTTATATTATGATATTTGCATACTCGTATATTTACTAATTAAAAATTTTAGTATTACAAATTTAGTATTATAATGTATTTATTCTGATTGAATATTAACGTTGGTTGGTTGGTGTATGTTTTTAAACTCTGAAAGCATCATTTCGACTGAATAAGCTGCTCTCGTTATTCCCATACTACGAGGGTCTGAATCGGTGCCTACAACATAAAAATTATTTTTCAGTTTCGGGTATATGAAAAACTGGTCTATTGCACAGGAAGCATGTTCGGGAACTGTTTTTTGTACGTGCAACATATCAACTTTGTCGAGATTAATGTTTAATTTATTTTCAATTGCCATAATGGCATCTTTTTCAGGACTATTTACAAATGAAAAACCCATCAAATGTTTACCTTTTGGGGCAAGCCACGGGTCATAATTTGAGGTAGTTGTAGCCCAGCAAGGATAATCAACCCAAACCTCAGAACCTAAGTATGGGAAGTAATTTTCTTTATCGCCGACCCAGATGGTGGTAGATTTTGAGAATTTAATGTTTTCCAGTTTTTCATTATATTTATTAACTTCTTCAACGTTTTTAACAATATTAGGAATCGTTACGGCAGGTGCAGAATAAATTATGACATCTGCTTCATAAACATCATTTATAGTTTTAACATAATATTTATCGTTTTCTTCAACTATTTGCACAACTTCTTCATTAGTCTTTAAAGTGGTGTTTTTCATAGAATTACAGATACAATCGCAAATTGATTGCACCCCTCCCAAGGGATAACCTTGACTGCCGAATCTTGCTTCACCCATAAATTTAGTAATATATTTTTTTGATTTATTTTTAATTGATTTTAGTAATCCATCATCTACCATATTCCAAAGTCGGCCTGAATCAAATTTCTTGGAAATTGAAGTACGTAGTGGATTTATTCTTAAATCATTGTATATGAATGGAATAATATCATCTTCGGGGATATATCCAGCACCCGTAAATAACCTCCAAAGAGGCGTTTTATCCATTCCTTCACCACTTAAAAAGTATGAAAACGTGTCAAAAAATTCAGATGTAGGTTCGCTAAGGTTTAAATCTTTAACAATATCATATACTGAAGTATCTTTATCGAATCCAACAGTCATAAGGTCTATGATTTTCGAAGTAACCAATAATTTGTCTTTATGAGGAATTACTGCGGTTGTCATCCATTCGTGCATGGAAACAGGTATTTTATACAGTTGATTTGTTCTTATATAATATTCTCCGTACGGTTTAAAATTTGGAAGATACTGCGAGTACTGGTTTAAAAGTCTTATTAACGGTCCATTATTTAACATCGTAATAGCGTGAACTCCAATATCCACAGTATACCCGTGTATATTTTCGCTTCTGCATAATCCACCGATTTTATCGTTTTTTTCAAGTACTAATACCTCATGACCTTCTTTCCCAAGAGATAATGCTGAAAGTATTCCGGAGGTTCCCCCTCCTATGACTATGATTTTCATTTTAACACACTCCCTTATCTGCAAATTTATTAAAACTTTTTCATTTTCTTTTCCGATTGTAAACATTATAATTGGTATTATTTAAAAATTATAAATTTAAACTTATAAATTTATAAACTTATAAAATTTTATGCTATGAATAATACGTATATTAACCCATATTTTCAAGTATAATTATTAAATATGTTAAATATGCCATTAGTTTTATTTAAAATTTTTTAAAGTTATTTTAAATTATTTTTGCAAAAATATCCTATAACCATCATAATTAATTAATAATTAATAATTAATAATTAATTCACTTTTTTATAGACATGTATATATCGAGTTAAACTTTTATGAACTTTAATCGAATACAATTCTACTAATTCTAAGTTCAAATCCATAATACAAGGTGCTGCAAAGGACATATAACCGCCTTTTTTTAATAAAAAACATAATTTATCGAATATTTCAGACATATCTCCTTTTTTAGATGTAGAAATACCATATGGTGGGTCTGTAATCATAGCATCTACTTCCGTTAATCCTAATGAATTAATGTATGATTCGGCTTCATTTGCATCAAGTTGTTTTATGCAAATCACTTTATCGTTTAGTTCGTAAGTTTCTAAGTTTAATTTGGTTCCATTTACCATATTATAGTCAATATCGCTACCAATCAGCTTACAACCTATTAGTCCAGCTTCGATTAAAAAACCACCGGTTCCACAAAATGGGTCATATAATACATCATTTTCATTTACTCGGGATAAATTGACAATACATCTTGCTAATTTTGGCAATATACAACCAGGATGGAAATAAGCACGCATATGTGGGCGATTATGCTCAAAATATTCTACATCTCTTTTTGAAACCACCAATGATAGATAAATTTTGTTTTTTAATACAATAACTTTGATTATCCAGTCTGGATTTTTTAGGTCAACTTTTAAATTTCCGTTCATTTTTTGAGTTATGATACTTCCGATTCGTCTTTCGACAGGCATAGTTTTTAATTTACTATTTTTATACAATTTTTGAACCCTAACTGCAAAAGAACCACTTATTTGGGGGAATTCTATATTTTGAAGTAATTCATAAATGTTATTAATAATGTCTTCAGCACTTTTTAATTCCGTTTTTTGTAATTCATCTGATTCTTCGATGTATTCTGCTTCATATAATACTTTATGGGCTTCATTTACATAACCCGCCCGATTTATAATTTTAATCAACGTTTCGCAACTTAAGTTTTCATTATAAATTACATAATTGGACTTATTCGGGTTTTCTTTATTGTGTAAAGCATTATCCGAAAAATTACAAAATAGATTCTCTTTAACATATTTTTGTATATTAAAATCTTTGTTAATTTTTTTGTCCTGTTTTTCTGATTTCGAATTGATTTCTAAAAGTGCTTTTAATTCCGCAAATGGCAATTCAATATGCTCACCACTTAATAAAAATGCAGTTTTATAATTAAATTCGTTTAAATTTCCTATTTTATTTTCTAATTTATTATTAGTTATATTATTAGTTATATTATTGGTATTATTTGATAATATTTCCATATTCGCACCATTATGTATTATGTTTTAATTTTATATTGAAATATTGATTAGTTTAATAAAATTTTAAAAGTATAATATCTTAAATATCTTAAATATCTTAACAATAATGATATACTACATAATATATATAATTCTTTAAATATGTACAATGTATAATATATTGTAAATAACAATAATTGTAATAATATAATAATATAATAATATAATAAAAATAATAATATCAAATTAAAAAATTCAATAAGGGATTTTATGAATATATATATTTATCACGCCAAGCAATGCGACCCAAAACGTTGTACGGCTTTAAAAATGGGCAGATTAGGGTATGCAAAGATACTTACTAATCCTAAAAGACTACCCAGAAATGCCATATTGCTTAACCCATATGCTGAAAAAACGGTATCATTCGAAGATAGAGATATAATTGAGAAAAACGGGGTTATGGCATTAGATTGCTCATGGAAACAAGCTGAACAAGTTTTTAAAAAGACAAATTCAAAAACACAACGTAGTTTACCCTTTTTAGTTGCAGGAAATCCTGTAAATTATGGTAAACCCTGTAAATTAACTACTTTAGAGGCTACTATCGCTACATTATATATTGCAGATTATAAAGAAGAATCTTATAAACTTTTAAACGGTTTTAAATGGGCACATACGTTTATAGAATTAAATAAGAAGTTATTAGATTATTATTGTGGAAAAACGTCTGAAGAAATTATCGAATTCCAAAAAGAACTTTTAAAAGATGTTAAATAATTTAATAATAATGTATCAATTTTTATTTTTACAATCGCCTAATACTTAATTTAAAATTATTAATTTGGAGTATTGTAATAATATGATTTATATACTATAATGAAATATGTTTTATTAAATTAAGTCGTAATATATGAATCAACAATATTGCGCTATTAAATAATGGTAATGTTTAAATATCTTAGGAAACAATACCTATGAAGATATTTATTATACCTCATATTGCTATACAATTGTTATACAATATTTATTTATATTGGACTTGTATATTTATTATAAACAATGATAAATTATGATTTAGCAAAATAATTTTGAATTTTAGTCTGAACAAATTTAAAATTGGATATAATAATAGATATTGAATAAAACACAATAAATGGTGAAATTATGGCATTCGACGAAGCTATAAAAAGAGTTTTTACAAAAAAAATTTGTATGAAATGTAATGCAAGAAACGCTTGGAAAGCTACAAAATGTAGAAAATGTGGCTACTCAAACTTAAGACCTAAAGCTAAAGAAGCAAGAGCATAATCGAGCTACTTTATTTTTAATTTTAATATTAATATTAATCTTATTTTAATTTTAATTTTAATATTATTATGATATAATCTTATTTTACTTCTAATTTTAATTTTTAACTGTCGATTTTAAAAATGATAATTAATTGCTATTTTTGACTAATTTATCCGTGGTAAATTTGGTTTATACATATTTTATCTATTTTAAAGATATATAACAATTGCATAATTATCGTATTATTTTTGATAACATTTTACATAAAAAATATTATTTTTAAACAAGTATTTCATAAAAATAGTAAAATTAAATAAATAATAATATATATTATTAATACAATGTTATATTAGATGTTTTAAAACGTCGCTACTTTTTCTGTTTTGGATTTGTTATCTTTGTATGCTATGAACGTGTAATCCTGGGTGATTATGGCGAATAGTATAAAAAAATGTCAAAACAATTTATTTAGTAGAATAACTATCACAATTATAATCTTTAGATTGCTAACTTACTTATGATATGTAAAGTAGTGAATTAATTAGTATATTCTTAAATTGAAATATACTTAAACGTGAACTGTTAATCTTTATTACTATTTCTACAATAAAGTTTAAAAAATGTCTATATTTTTAATTTTTAGACCATAATGTAAATTTTAAACTATTAATTTAAAAAGATTCTCAATTATAACTTTATTTGTAATTGAAAGAATATATTGGTATTGTATTATTGTTTAAAACGGTATTTCTTTTTTAATGCAAGAAGAGAATCTATATAATATCGTTCCGTAAAATGAAAAAATATTAAAATCAAATATGTAAAATAAATATTCGAAAATAATCAAAAATGGGAACAATATTAAAAAATTAAGTTATATATTCAATTATTCGAGGTGAAATGAGCATATGATATAAGATAACAAGGAGGTGTAAATTTGAAAAAAGCAATAGTATTTTTTATAATATTTTTATTGGCAGTTGGGGCCACAAAATACGCATTTAATGGAGTCGAAAATACTGGAGAATTAAGCGCTGGAGATTTTGACCAGGAAAAAGCAATATTAACACTTATAATTTTAATAGTTGCGGGAGCAATGTTATTTACGGAAGCAGCACCCCTCGCAGCGACTGCGATGCTGGTACCCGTGGCGCTGAGTTTCCCCGGTATAGATGTACTATCAAGTGCAGACGCATTTAGTCAATTTGGGAATAAATGGGTAGTATTGTTTATGGCAGCGTTTATTTTGGGAGATGCCGTATTTAGGACAGGTTTCGCAGATAAAGTTGGACAATTAACAGTTAAAGGTGCAGGAAAAAATAAAAATTTATTATTAATCTTAGTTATGCTGGCAGTAGGTGGAATGTCCGCATTTTTATCAAATACGGGTACTACAGCGGTATTCATCCCTATTGTGATGGGGATATGTGCTTCTGCAAGTATAAAACCTGGTAAAATATTAATGCCAATGGCTTTTGCAGCTTCACTGGGTGGTACAATGACCTTAGTAGGTACGCCACCAAACGGTCTCGTAAACAGTACGTTAGAGCAAGCAGGATTGGCACAATTAAGTTTCTTTGACTTTGCACAAATGGGTTTAATCTTATTCGTAGCAGGTATCTTGTATTATGCACTATTGGGTCATAAATTTTTACCTGATTCAGATTCGGAATCTACTTTCGAAGAAGGAAATATTGTATATAGGCGAGAAAAAATGTGGGTTTCTATGCTTATATTCTTGTTCGTATTATTGGCGACAGTTTATAATATCGTTCCAATTACTACGGCTTTCATGTTAGGGGCTTGTTTAGTAGTTATTACAGGCTGTATAACAATGCAAGAGGCTTTTAATAGTATTTCTTGGACAACTATATTCTTATTTGCAGGTATGTTGTCTTTAAGCATTGCCTTAACAAACACTGGTGCAGCAGCAATGATTGCAAACATCTGTATCCATTACATAACTTCACCAATGGCTTTATTGGCTGTTACATATATATTAACGGCAATAACCACGAATTTTATGTCAAACACGGCTACAGCAGCTTTGATAATGCCAATAGGTTTAGCTTTAGCAGATGCGTTTGATGTAAGTGCCAAACCAATATTAATAGCGATTGCTATGGCAGCTTCAGCGTGTTTCCTTACGCCAATTGCAACGCCACCAAATATGATAGTTTTGGGGCCTGGTGGCTATAAATTTAAGGATTACTTTAAAGCAGGGTGGCCATTACAGTTAATATGTGGAATCTTGGTAATTACGATTACGCCATTGATTTGGCCTTTCTAATATGTATAACTTTAAAAATAATACAAAATGAAATAACCTAAAAAAAATAACCTAAAAAAAATATTATTATTCTTTTTTTAAATATTATCAAAATGAAAAAATATTCCATATACGTAAGTTAATTAATTTTAAAATAATAAAAAAAGTTTATTTTGAATATTTTAGATATATCCTTATTAATTTAAGTTTTACAATTTTTTTATAGTCGTTTCTTATAGGGTATATTTACCTATCCATAAGGTGTTTTCTTGAACGTAAACTTTCGAATTCTTCGATATATTTATCGCCAGTTTTAGCAGTTTTAGGCTTACACGTAGTGTATTTTTTCCAGCCTTCTTTTGGCTTAAATAATGTAATAACATTGCCTACTATCGAAACAACTTCTGAATCTGTTGAATCGGTTATTATTTTGGCAATTTCATCTTTTTCCATGCCTTCAATAGCACTTCTCCTAATTTTAATCTTTATGAGACTTTTATCTTTCAACTGTCTCCTTACTTCTTCAATAACCTTCTCAACGCCTTCTTTTCCAACCCAAACCACAGGTTCAATACTTTGGGATTGACTTCTAAGTATTTTTTTAGCTTTTGAGGTTATAACTTTGTTATTTTCTTCTGAATCCATATTATCACCGATAAATATCTATATAATTTTAAAAATATTATACGTCGTATAAAAGTAATAAATCAAATTATTTAATTTTAAAGTCTTAACTACTGTTATTTTATATAATAAAACTAACAGGTTAGATTTTAATATAATAGACATAATATAATAGAATTATTTCTATAATTATTTATTCTATAATATATATAATATACAGTTGATACATATAATTTAATATCGAATAATATATTATTATATAAACAATGTATGTTTAATTATATATTCTTATTGAAAATTGGATTATTTACTCCATTCATTTAAATATTTATTCTAATTATGTGTTTAATTTTTCAATTGTTATAAATTAATAATGGAATTGTTTAAAAAGTTAAGTTTATTTTTAATATCTTGGAGCGGTTAATATGGCAAGTAAAAACGTAAAAGTAAAAGTAAAAGTAAATAACGTCGAAAAAGAATTTAATGATTTTATTACTTTAAAAGATATTATAAAAGGGGAAACCTACCTCAAAGATTCGAATATTGCAATAGTAAAAGGTATTAATCAAGAAATATCCGAAAGTGCTATGAAATATCGGATAAAAACTACGGGGGGCACTTTCATATTAAAAGTAAGTGAAGAAAGTCAGGTGGTTGATTTTTGGAATAAACATTATAAGGAATTTGAAAATAAAAATTTAAGATGGAAATCAGTTTCTGATGCGGCTTTTGGAAGCATAAACATTGATTTAGATGTTAATACACAATCTGAAGATTTTGAACGTTGGGATGTATTATTGAGTATTTCAGGTCTCGATAAATCGGAAGGTCATCTCGTATTCATTAGAAAAGATACTACTGAAGCTTATGGACTTTATAATCCTAAATTAGGAACTTTAATCGGTGGTAAGCGACAATTGACTAATTTAAAACCTGGAGATAAGATATTATCGATTGAATTACTTAGGGAATCAAAAGAATCCATTGATTATGAAATTACAACCGATTTAACTACTAAAATTGAAGATGGTTGGGAAATTTACACTTATTCCGAGTTAAAGTTAAATGGTCCTGCTAAAACAACAGAACACGCTTTATCAATCTTTGAAAATGGTTATGCCGAAGTTTCTCATAATTCCAATACGTTTATCGCTGATTCAAGATTACAAACCTTAAAAATAGACGATTTAAATACATTACCTCGTGAAAAAGGTGCTATAACAGTTAGGAATACTGGGGTTGGTATGGGTAAAGTTTATATCTATAAAGAAGGTAGAACATCTTCTTTATCCCATACAAACGTTGGAAAAGTTGTAAATGGTCAGGAGTTGATTAATTTTTCAACAAATGGTATTATTACAACAGTTTGTAATCCTGAACGTATCAATTTAATTGGTAAATCGGTAAAAGAAGCTTTAACTTTATTGGATAAATATAGTATTGAATTAGAAAATAAAGATGAATTTTTAAATTCAGAAAAAGAAAACGCTGATGAAAATATAATCGTAGAGCAAACTCCTAATTACACATTGGAACTTTTAAATACCAAAAAAGTTTCAATAAAGGCCGTAAATCCTGAAAAAGTACTCCATATACAAATATATGACAAAGAAGCACCAAAAAGCGCCTGGTACTTTAGAAAATTAACGGGTTTAACCACAAAGAGAATTGGTATTCTTAAAACATACTTCACTCACCAAGACATGGCAATGTTCGAAAGAAATTTGGATTATGCAAAAGCGTTATTGCCCGAAAATACGCCGAAGAATAAATTAGATGCAAATAAAATAGCTATCACAAATATGGTTAAAAAATATAAAGGTTATGCAGGAATTAGAACCAGTGAAAGTGATAAATATGGACCTACTGGGGAAACTTTTGAAGGTACGAATATTGTAGGCGAAATTACTAAAAATGAAAACGTTTTAAAGAATTTAAAACCAAAAGATGAAATATACTTATATGAAGAAATCAAATAATTATCCGTTAAATATACGATAACTATAAAATGATTTAAAATTATGTAAAATAAAATTATGTAAAATCTTAATTATTTATGAAAACTTATTAATACTATAAAACATCATTTTGATATTTAATATAACATAATAATTGTCATAATTATGAATTCATATAGTATTTATACAATTTATATACTTTATAATAAATTTACTATTATTTTCTATATTGGACTATTTTGGCGTATGATACAAATAATAATTAAATAATTGTTAAATTAATTTAAACAGTAATTGCAATAATTAGGAGGAATAGTTTATGGAATGGAAAGCTACCTGTCCCTACAATCCAAAATTAGACTTAAAAGATTGTTATTTATACGATACTACACTTAGAGATGGCGAACAAACTCCAGGTATCTGTTTTACAAAAGAGCATAAATTAGACATTGCTAAAAAACTTGATGATATGGGTGTTAAACAAATTGAAGCAGGTTTTCCAGTAGTCTCAGCTTCCGAAAGGGATATTATTAAATCTATTTCTGCAGAAGGATTGAATGCGGATATTTTGGCACTTTGTAGGGTTGTAAAGGATGACATTGATAAAGCATTAGAATGTGATGTGGATGGTATCATTACATTTATTGCAACATCTCCAATACACTTGAAATATAAATTACATAAGGAATTAGATGAAGTTGAGCAAATGGGAATGGATGCTATTGAGTATGCAAAAGACCACGGACTTTTTGTGGCTTTTTCCGCAGAAGATGCAACAAGAACGCCCATTGAAGACGTTGTTAGGATTCATAAAAACGCAGAAGAACACGGAGCAAATAGGGTGCATGTGGCAGATACATTAGGATGTGCAACACCTCAATCAATGCAGTTCATCTGTTCAGAATTAAGCAAAAACCTTAAAAAAGCTCACGTTGGAGTACATTGCCATAATGATTTTGGTTTAGCAGTAATTAATTCCATATATGGACTTATAGGTGGTGCAAAGGCAGTATCTACAACTATGAATGGTTTAGGGGAGCGTGCAGGTAATGCATCACTTGAAGAGTTTGTAATGGCTTTAAAAGCACTTTATGAGTTTGATATGGGTTTAAAAACTGAAAATTTGAAATCTATATCTCAAACGGTTGAAGAATATTCTAAAATAAAATTAGCTGAAAATAAACCAATTGTTGGTAATATTGTATTTTACCACGAAAGTGGAATCCATGTAGATGCCGTTTTAGAAAATCCTCTTACATATGAGCCAGTATTGCCTGAAGTAGTCGGACAAGAGCGAAAAATTATATTGGGTAAACATTCTGGTTGCAAAGCAGTTGCAAGTAGGTTATTAGAGCAAGGAATTGAGACTGATAGAGAACACTTATGGGAAATTGTTAAAAAAACTAAGGAAACCCGTGAAAGTGGTGTGGAGATAACAGATAATGTATTTAAGGATATTGTAAAACAGATATTGGATAATAAAAACTAAATATAATTTTTATTTATTTTGCATTTATCTTTACACTTATTCTTACGTTTATATTTATCTTTGATTTTATTTTTTAAATTATCATATAATATTGTTATAAATAGAGGAAATTAGTTAAATATTATATGGAATTATATTAATTAATAATAAGGTTTACAAAATTGTGATAATATGTTTGATTTGATATCGATAATAGGCGTTATAGTTATAGCAATCGTAGTTTGGGTATTGCTTAGTTTATTCTTTAAAACAATGAAATTAATGATTAAAATTGCGTTGATTTTAGTCATAATGTTAATTGTGGCTCATTTTGTATTGGGTATTTTTTAAATAATTATTTTAATTTTTTTAATTTTTTATACGATTTTTACATTAATTTTATAAGATTTTTAAAGGATAAATAGCCTTTGATTTAAATTATCTATGTAAATTTAGCTTAATTTAAAAAATTAAGCGGTTTTATGGATTATATTCCCGATATTTCATAGGGGAAAATATTATATACTTGTAATACATAGTAGGAGTGCTCGGTTTTTAGGAAAGATTAATAATATATTTATTAGTTCTACGAATCCATAAGTAGTCAGCTTATTCGAACAATGGATTATATTAGAAAAAGAGGTGTTTACATGGTAACAGTTTACGAAGTATCTCCAAATGAATTAATTGAGAAATTAGCAGAAGAATTAAAAGAAATAGGCATTCAAGAACCAGAATGGACATTATATGTTAAAACAGGTGCACATAAAGAAAGAAGACCAGACGATGCAGACTGGTGGTTTGTAAGATGTGCTTCAATCTTGAGAAAAGTTAATATGAACGGACCTGTAGGTGTTGAAAGATTAAGAAGCGCTTACGGTGGAAGAAAAAACAGAGGATGCGCCCCTGAAAGATTCGTAAAAGGTAGTGGTAATATCATCAGAAAAGCTTTACAAGCATTAGAATCAAAAGATTTAATCTTAAAAGCTGAAAATGGCGGTAGAATTATTTCACCAAAAGGACAATCATTATTAGACAACGTTGCTAAAAAAGTTTCAGACGCTTCAAAAGAATAATTATTCAACACTAAAAAATAATTACATTTAAATAATTATATTTAAAATTTAAACGTTGAATTTAAAATATTATTATATAATATTAATTATTAATTATTAATTATGGAATTATAGATATTTTAATATGGATATTATGTAAATATAGTTAAAATGATTTTATTTACAATTGTAATGTAGTTATTTTAGTAGTTGGTGAATTATATGGACCCTGAAGAAATAAAACAACAAAAGTTAGCAGAAATGCAGCAAAGAGTTCAAAATGACCCGGAAGCTCAAGCACAAATGCAACAGCAACTTGAGGAACAAAGGGCACAACAAGAGCTTCAAAAACAAAAGTTAATGAGACAAATATTGTCTGAGGAAGCAAGGTCAAGATTGGCAAGAATAAAAATGGCAAAACCTCAGTTTGCAGAGCAAGTTGAGTACCAGTTAATTCAATTGGCACAATCTGGAAGATTACCTATTCCTTTAGATGATGATAGATTTAGAGTTATTCTTGACAAAATTCATGAAAGCACTAAACCTAAAAGAAGTTTCAGTATTACAAGACGTTAATTTTGTGAAACTATGGCATTACTCAATACGGCAGATAAAACCAATATGAACAAAGCTTATGTATTGTTCAGTGGTGGTAAAGATAGTTCTTTATCTTCTATAATCTTAAGTAATCTTGGATATGATATAGAATTGATAACAATAAATTTTGGAGTATTGGACTCATACATTCATGCTCAAAATACTGCTAAAATTATCGGTTATCCTCATAAAGTTATACGCTTGGACAGTGAAATTCTTGAAAAATCTGTCGATATTATATTGGATGATGGATTTCCATCAAATGGGATACAATATATCCACAAGGAAACATTAAATATCATTTCTGATGATTTTGAAGTTATTGCAGATGGAACAAGACGGGATGATAGAGTTCCGAAACTAAGTCATGCGGAAGTTCAAAGTTTGGAAATGAGAAAAAATGTTCAATATATAACCCCACTTATGGGTTTTGGACATAAAACTTTAAGAAATCTTGTTAATAATTATTTTGAAATTTCGGAAAAAGAGAGTGAAGAACTCTTAAAATCGGATTATGAAACTGAAATAAGGGCAGTATTACGGTCAAGAGGAGAAAATCCTTTGGATTACTTCCCTAAGCACATTCAATCAAGAGTGGTCGGATTAAAAAAGAGGTGAATTTTATGGCAAGTAATAAACCATTAGGTAAAAAAATAAGATTAGCTAAAGCTTTAAATCAAAACAGAAGAGTACCTTTATTCGCAGTAGCTAAAACAAAAGGTGCAGTAAGAAGCCACCCAAAAATGAGAAACTGGAGAAGAAAAACCCTTAAAAAATAAGGGTTATATCAAAATTTTCTTTATTTTTAATAAAATATTTATTTTCTATTTATTTTCTATTTATTTTACGATTATATCACATTTTTCCATATTTTTATTTTTAAAAACGCATATTTTTACATACTTTTTTACATACTTTTTTACGTAATTTTTCCATATTTTTATTTATGATTTTTTCCTTTTTTAATCGATATATCTTCCAAAATTACTTTATTTTGTAAATGTTATTAAATATAACTTTATTTTAATTAAAGAAATTATTAATAGGTTTATTTATAGTAATATTGGCTATTACGTTTCTTAATGAAAATTATAAATATCTTAATAGCCATACTATGAGGTGCTATAATCGAAACATTAAAAAATATAATTACCCTATTAAAAATATTAATATGTGAGGCTGAGTATGAGCGAATTACAAGAAACTATGATAAAGCAACTTTCAGAGGCTGTTTTAGAAATGGACGAAGATTTAACTGAAGAGTTATCTCAAGACTATATTAAAAATGGTTTTAACGCATTTGATGGAATTTCAAGAGGTTTGGCTGATGGAATGAATAGAGCCGGAGTCCTTTATGAAGAAGAAGAATATTTTATCCCCGAGTTATTGGTATGCTCCGATGCAATGTATAAAGGTTTGGATATTTTAAAACCCCATTTAGAATATGCAGAAAATGAAGAAAAAATGAAGGCAGTAGTTGGTGTTGTTGAGGGAGATACTCACGACATTGGTAAAAATTTATTTAAAATAATGTTGGAAACTCAAGGTTTCGAAGTTTACGACTTAGGAAGAGATGTACCGCCTATAGAATTCGTAGAAAAAGCTAAAGAAGTAAAAGCAGACGTAATCGGTTTATCCACACTTATGACTACTACAATGGACAATATGAAAGTTGTAATTAACATCTTAAAAGAAAAAAATATGAAAGATGATACTATTGTAATGGTGGGCGGTGGTCCTATCTCACAAAGTTTTGCAGATAAAATTGGTGCGGACGGTTATGCTCCTGAAGCATCAAAATCAGCAAGAATGGCAAAGGAATTGGTTTCAAAATTAAAAGATTCCAAATTAAACTAATTGAAAAATGTTATGGTAATTTTATATTATTTTACATTAATTTAATTCACATTGAACGATGTATAAACTATTTAAATTGTGATATAGATGACTGGCGACAAAATGAACCCTTTACAAAGAGCTAAAGCTAAAGCAAATGGGGAATCAATCGATAGATTACCTTGTAATCCAAATATTGGAAACGGTATTGCAAGAATTGCAGGTTATAAAATTTCAGAATTCAATCATAATTCTGATGCATTAGCTGACGCAGTTATACAATCATATAAAATATTTGGAATGGATGGTACGAGAGTTTTTACGGATTTATTTTTAATAGCTGAAGCAATGGGTGCAAAAGTTAATAAACCGGAAGATAACACTGCAGATTTAGAAGAACCTGCAATTGACGACGTTTCAAAAATTGATGATTTGAAAATAATAGACCCTTATAATGATGGTAGAATTCCTATACATTTAAGAGCTATGAAAAAAGTTAAGGAAGAAATCGGTGATGAAGTTTCAGTAACTGCTTCTGTGGTAGGTCCTTTTACAAATGCTTTCTTTTTGATAGGTATTGAAAGAATGACTAAAATGTTATTGAAAGACCCGGAATCCGTTCATAAATTATGCGAAATTTCTTTAAAAAATTGTATGAAATTAACTGATGCAGCATTGGAACAAGGTGTCGGTGTTACAATTTCAGAACCTTTATCTTCCTGTACTGTAATAAGTCCTAAACACTTTAGAAAGTACTCTGCACCTTACCTTAAAAGATTAATTGATTATATGCGGTCAAAAGGTATTGGAAATATTGTATTACACATCTGTGGTAAAACAGACCCTATATGGGATGATTTAGTTGACATGGGTGTTAATGTATTAAGTATTGATGATATAGCTGATTTAAAGCTTTGTGCAGACAGAGTTGGCGATAAAATGGCAGTTGCAGGAAACGTTGACCCCTCGGCAATAATGTATGCAGGAACTAAGGAACAAGTTAGAAAAGCTACATTAAAAAGTATTCAAGAAGGTTATAAGGCTAAAAAAGGCTTTATAGTAATGTCTGGTTGCAGTTTGCCCGTAGAGGTTCCAATTGAAAACATACAAGTTATGATGGATACCGTAAGGGAAGTGGGTTGGCCAATAACCGATGAGAAATTAGAAAATTTAATGAATAGTACAAAATATGAATAATTTAAAATTCGTTAAAAATGTTATAATTAATTTATAATATTTTTAAATTATCAAATAATCGTAAATTAATGGATATGTTCAAAATAAAAGGTTAATAAAGTTTATTAGATGTGTTTTTATTAATTTTAGTATAATGCCTTATAAATTATTCCTTATAAATTCATTAATTCTCCCCCGTTATAATATAACTCATCTAATGTATTATTTATTTACGATTAACCAAATTAAATTACTTTAATTTAAATTTCTTAAAGTTTGGTAATATATCAAGGCATACATAGTAAAATATTATTCGAGGCAAAATATGGAAGATAAGATGACTCCTTTACAAAGAGCTAAAGCTAAAGCAAACGGGGAATCAATCGATAGATTACCTTGTAATCCTAACCTTTCAAACGGTATTGCAAGAATTTCCGGCTGTAAAATTTCAGAATTTAACAATGACCCAAGAGCTTTAGCAGATGCAGTTATTGCAACGTACAGAAGATTTGGTGCAGATGGTGCAAAAGTTTTCACCGATTTGTTTTTGTTATCTGAAGCAATGGGTGCTAAAATGAAAATGCCTGATGATGATACCGTTGATTTATTAGAGCCTGCAATCAATGATATTTCAGAAATTGATAAAATACCGTTAATAGACCCTTATAATGATGCAAGATTACCTATTCATTTAAAGGCAATGGAATATGTCTACGAAGAGTTAAAAGACGAAGTACCTTGTACTGCTCTCATTGTAGGTCCTTTTACAAATGCTTTCTTTATAATTGGTGTCGAAAAAATGACAAAATTAATGATAAAAGACCCAGAATCAGTTCATAAATTATGCGAAATATCCCTTGAAAACTGTATACGATTTACCGATGCAGCCATAAAGACTGGTGTAGGTATAAGTATTGCAGAACCTATGGCTTCTTGTACCGTAATAAGCCCTAAACATTTTAGGGAGTTTTGCGCCCCATATTTATCAAAGTATGTTGATTTCATAAAATCAAAACTTAACGGTGTTTCCATACACATTTGCGGTCAAACTGCAGCAATATGGACTGATATCGCAGATATGGGTATTAATGCATTTAGTATCGATGATATCGCAGATTTGGAAGATTGTGCAAGTAAAATTGGCGATAGAATGGTTATTACCGGTAATGTTGACCCTTCAGCGGTAATGTATGCAGGAACTAAGGAAGAAGTTAGAAAAGCAGTCTTAAAATGTGTTCAGCAAGGTTATAAAGCTAAAAAAGGCTACGGTATTATGTCAGGCTGTGGATTACCTGTAGAAACACCTATCGAAAACATAGACGTAATGATGGATACTGCAAGAGAAATCGGTTGGCCTGTAAATGACGAAAAATTAGAATATTTATTAAGTATTGATAAATATGACGAATAATTTAGATTGTTTTATTTAATTAATACATAATATTGATTGAATGAACTATTATTTTTTAATTTTAATATTTTTATTAAAATTAGATTATTTTTATATGCATATTTCTATTTGTAAATTTTGTAAATTTATGCAGTTATATTTAATTTATTAATATATAATTTGGCTAATCAATAACGAATAACGTATATAATGGCATATTTGCAACAAATTATTTTGGTGATTATATGATATCCCCTAAAGAACGTTTAAAAATGGTATTGAAGGAAAAAGAGAAAACTGTGGATAGAAAACCTTGCATATGTCCTGGCGGTATGATGAATATGATAATCAAAGATATTATGGATATTACTGATATTTATTGGCCAGAAGCTCACAAGGACCCTCAAAAAATGGCCGATTTGACATATGCAATATACAAAAACGGTGGATTTGAAAATGTGGGCGTTCCTTTTTGTATGACTGTTGAAGCAGAAGCAATGGGTGCTAAAGTCAAAATGGGTACTGAAATAACCGAACCAAGAGTTACAGAATATCCAATAAATTCTGTAGTAGAATATACCAATTTAAACGAAATTCTTTCAAAAAATGGTAAAAATGACGAATACAACTACGTATCTCGAGAAGATGTGATATTAGATTCCATAAAAATACTAAAAAATAAAGATAAAGACGTACCGGTAGTTGCAAATTTAACAGGTCCTGTTAGTGTAGCATCTTCGCTAATGGAACCTATTACTTATTACAAAGAACTTAGGTCTAAACCTGAAAAAGTACACGAATATATGGATTTTATCACAGATAATTTAATAAAATTTGGTAAAGCTCAATTAAAAGCTGGTGCTGACGTTTTAGCGATTTCTGACCCCAGTGGAACTGGCGAAATTTTAGGTCCAAGAATGTTTAAACAGTATGCTACACCGTATTTAAATCGATTAATCGACGAAACACAAGATTATGCTGAAACGGGAACTATAATACACATATGTGGAAGATTAAAAAGTATATATGGTGAAATAAAAACTTTAAACAGTGATGCAATAAGTTTTGATTCAATCACCGACGTAAAACAAGTAGTTGAAAATGTACCTGGTAAAGCAATAATGGGTAATGTAAGCACTTTTACTTTAGAAAATGGCACCCCTCAGTCCATAGAACGAATGAGTAGTGCGTGCATAAAATTTGGCGTAGATATATTGTCTCCAGCTTGTGGTATTGGAGTTAGGACGAAATTGGAAAATATCCAAGCAATGGTAAATACTGCAAAAAATTTCGATAATTCAAAAATAAATAATTAAATATTAACTTATGGTATATTTAATAATTTTTTTATATGATAACCTTATTTAGAGGCTTAACATGGCAATAATTACAATAATTAATCCCAATATAAAAAATAATACTTTAAACTGTAGTTTTGGAGATTTACTTTTAAATATCTTACAAAAAAATGATTTAAAGATTGAAAGTCCTTGTGGTGGTGCAGGAACTTGTGGGAAATGCAAAGTTAAAGTTTTAAATCAAAATGAGAAAAATATTTCAAAACCAACCGTTGAAGAGTTAAATTATCTTTCAAAAGACGAATTAAATGCAGGAATTCGTTTAAGCTGTTTAACTACCGTATATGGCGATTTAACTATCGATTTACTCAAAGATGCAAATATTTCAAACAATGAAGAAAGTAGTTCTCATAAAATACTGGCTGAAGGTTATATTCCAAATTTCGACTATAATCCTAATATAATAAAAATATCTTGCCCTTTATCCAAAAATACCTTAAAATTAATGGATATAGATTATTTAAAGAATAAAAATATCAAAACTTTTGAAAATGTTCTGTTAAATTTGATTAAAGAGTATTTAATTGATAATTCAAGCAACATAAAAAAACTAAACAAAACAAACAAAACAAACAAAAAAATATTAAATAATGATATTAATAATTTAAATTTTACTGTTAATTTAAATGATTTGCAATTAATGGCATCAATACAAAAATTATCAGAAATATTGTCTAATAATTTATTCGATGACCAAAAAATATACGTTGATGCAATTTTTTCAGAAAATGAATTATTGGGTATAGAAATTAGGGGAAATAACTCAAATACCTCAAATACTTCAAATAATTCAAATAATCTAACTAATACCTTTGAAAACTCAAAATATTATGGTATAGCCATAGACATTGGAACAACAACCTTAGTGGCTTCATTAATTGATATAACTACTGGAAATGAATTATGTTCTGAAAGTAGGATTAATCCTCAAAAACAATATGGTTTAGACGTTCTTTCAAGAATTGATTTTGCTAAAAAGAATGATAATGGATTAAAATTATTACATAACAGTATAATAGACTGTATAAATGAAATGATAGCTGAGTTATCTAAAAAACAAGGTATATCTAACGAATTAATTTATGAAATTGCTATATCTGCAAATACTACTATGTTACACTTTTTACTTAACATAGATGCTAAAACAATAGGTAAATCTCCTTATTTGCCAATATTTTTAAATTCTAAGTATTTAAAATCAAGTGATTTGAATATTAATATTTCAAAATTTGGTAGAGTTTATTGTTTACCTGGAGTTTCAGGATATATTGGTTCTGATATCGTAGCAGGCGTAGAAGTTTCTAATTTAGGTAATACTGATAAATTAGTGCTTTTTATAGATATTGGCACTAATGGAGAAATAGTTTTATCTAACAAAGGTAAATTATCCGCTTGTTCGTGTGCAGCAGGTCCTGCACTTGAAGGTATGAATATAAGCTGCGGTATGCGAGCAGCGAATGGTGCAATCGAAGGTTTCAAAATAAAAGAAGATAATTCAACACCGGAAATAAACGTAATTGGAAATTCTGAACCATTGGGGATTTGTGGTAGCGGAATATTGGATATAATTTCAGAAATCAATAAAGCTGGTTTAATAAATAAAACGGGACGTATAAAATCACCTAATATGGTAAATGAACTATATAAAGATATGATACTAGAAAAAGATGGTAAAAGGGCAATATTAATTTATAATTCAAAAAATAAAGATTCTAAAGAAATTTATATTTCTCAGAATGACATTAGACAAGTGCAACTGGCTAAAGCAGCGATAGTTTCAGGTTTTGAGGCACTATTGGCTGAATTAAGTGTTTCAATGCAAGATTTGGATGAAGTAATAATTGCAGGTCAATTTGGAAAACACCTCAGTGAAGAGAGTCTCGCAGGTAGTGGGATTATTCCAAAGGAATTGAAAAATAAGGTTCGTTATATCGGTAATTCTTCAAAAATAGGTGCTTTAATGTGTTTATTGTCTAAAGAATCTCGCAAAAATATGGAAAATGTTGCCAATAAAATAGAATATTGTGAATTATCTACAAAAGAAGGTTATGAAGATTTATTCATTAAAGCATTAAATTTTAACAAGTAATTTTAACAAGTAATTTTAACAAATAATATTAAAATATCGATAATATCGCTTGCGGGTACATATATATGTATTTATATTAATTTAATACTATAACAGAGGGATAAAAATGAATAAAATAAAAATAGACGTTATTTCTGGATATTTAGGTTCTGGTAAAACTACATTCATACAAAAATTGATTAAATCTACTGAAAATGAGCGAATTGTAATTATTGAAAATGAATTTGGGGATATAGGAATTGATGGAGATATATTAAGAGATAAAGGTTTAGATGTAGTAGAACTTGAAAAAGGATGTATTTGTTGTACTTTGAAATTAAACTTTTTAAAATCGCTTAATAATATTATCGAATACATGAAACCTACAAGAATCATCGTAGAACCTACAGGAATGGGTCTTTTAAGTCAAATAATAGGTATAGTCCTTGATGAAAATAACGAAGATATTAAAAATAATTGCAAGTTGAATTCTGCAATTACTATAATCGACGGTGAAAATTACCTGGAACAAGTGGAATTGTTTGGAGATTTCTTCAATGACCAAATAAAAAATGCCAACAAGTTAATTATTAGTAAATCTCAATATATATCTCAAGAAGACTTAGATGATATTGTAGGGTCTTTAAGAGAGACAAATAACAATGCAGTAATCATTTCTGAAAATTGGGATTCCATTGATTTAGATAAATTTTTGAAAATCATCGACGAAAGTAATGAAAAAATTTCCCGTGAGTTGTATGTGGGGGATGTTCATAAAGCGATGCAAGGAGTTTCAAGCGTTTTGGTTAAATTTAATAATCCATTAAATATGGAATCTTTTAAAAACGCCGTAAATGAATTAAAAACCAATAAATATGGTCTAATTATGAGGGGAAAAGGATTTATTAATTATTTAGATGAAAAAAATCCTGAAATTCAACGTTATGCCGAATTTAATTATGTGGGAAGTAACTATGAATTTGAAAATTTAAATACCAAGAAATCTTCTGAAATTTGCATAATTGGCAAAGAATTGGATGAAAAAGAAATATTGAACTTATTTAATTTTAATTAATCGTTAAATAATTGATTAAAACTAATATCATACGTATTATTCATAGATTTACTATATTTTTATTTTTTTTAGTTATTATAAAATTTAATACCCATATTATATATATTAGTTAGATATATTACTTTATGGGAGAATTAATGATAACAGGTATTATACTAAAAAAATTGATAAAAATGATTTTAATTCAATTTTGAGGTATTAATATGTTATCGAAAGAAAATATATCTAAAATGATGAAATACAGATGGGTAATGTTTGCAGTTCTTGCAATAGTTTATTTCTTTGTATATTTCCACAGAACGTCTCTTGCAGTTATGGCAGGAGATTTAATGAGTACTTTCGGCGTAGGTGCTGGACAAATTGCGTTATTAGGTTCAGTTTATTTCTACGCTTATGCTTTAATGCAAATACCTTCAGGTGTTTTAGCCGATAAATACGGGCCTAAAAAAGTTGTTTCAATATTTACGTTAGTTGCAGCATTAGGTGCTTTAATCACTGGTATAGCTACCGATTTTAATATGGTAATTTTAGGTAGGTTATTAATTGGTATTGGTGTAGCTGCGGTATATATTCCAATTATGAAGGTACTTGCAACCTGGTTCAGAAAAAACGAATTTGCCACACAAAGTGGTTTAATGTTGGCAGTAGGTAATATCGGTGCTTTATCAGCAGCGGCACCTTTGGCAATGTTAAACACATCATTAGGTTGGCAAACTGTATTTTTAGGATTAGGTGTTTTTTCAGTACTTTTAGCAGTATTGTCATACATATTTATTAAAGATAAGCCATCAGATAAGGGATTCCCTACAATTGCAGAAGTTGAAGCTTTGGAAAGTGGTAAAGAAGTTTCAAAAATCGCTGTAGAATCTCAAAAAGCTGAAACTCCTAAAGCTGAAGATACTATCGGTATCAAAGATGCTATGAAAATGGTTATTAAAGAAAAATCATTTTGGGCATTAGGTATTTGGTTCTTCTTTTTCTATGGGTCTTTAATGGCATATCAAGGTTTATGGGCAGGTCCTTACTTCCAAGATGTATTAGGTTGGGATAAATTAAATTATGCAGGACTTTTAATGTTTATAGGCTTTGGTCTTATCTTAGGATGTCCTGTTGCAGGATATTTGGCAGATAAAGTTTTAAAATCAAGAAAAAAGACATTAATAATTGGTACGGTACTTTATACAATATTATGGTTCGCAATATGGGCCTTAACAGGTGTTGATAATCCATTGATTTACCAAGTATTATACTTCTTATTTGGTTTCTTCGGTGGTTTCTTCGTTGTATCATATGGTCAGGTAAAATCATTGTTCCCTATATCCATTGCAGGTACTTCCACAGCTATATTAAACTTCTTCCCATTCGTAGGTGGTGCAGTGCTCCAACAGGTTTGTGGTGCAATAATTGCAAGCTATGGTATAACGGCAGCAGGTGGATTTACAATTGCAGGGTATCAAACAGCGTGGTTAACATTAGCAATTGGTATGGTAATAGCTACTATATCCGTTTATTTCTCAAAAGAGAAAGGATTATAATTATTTCGTGAATAGTTGATTATTACTAATAATTATTTAATTATTATTTAATTATTATTTAATTATTGGTATACTACAATAAGATTATAGCAACCCCAAATATATTACTAAATCAATTATTCTATAAAATTTTTATTTTATATTATCTTATTTTTTACTACTTATTTTTTTTATTTTTAAGTTATAGAATTTATTAATTTAAAGGAGTACTAACCTTTAATTTGTCGATTGGTGAAATTATGGATATGGATGTTAAAAGTGATAAAAAAACTGATTTTAAATGTATTAGTGATAATTTCGAAACAATACCTGATTTAATCGCTAAAAATTTTGAATTCCCCAAAGCCCATACGAATCTTGAAGATATGATTAACTTATCGAAAGCGATGAAAGATTCTAAAAAAGATATTTTTTGTAGAGTTCCATTTTGTAATACTGTTGAAGCTGAAGCATTTGGTGCTATTATTAAATTAGGTGATAATAAGTATGGCCCCCGAGTTGAAAAGTATATAATAAATTCAAATGAAGAATTGGCTAATTTTGAGACTTTGGTGGATTTGACTATGCGAAAAGGTAGGATAACTAACGTTTTGTCTGCAGTAAATAACTTATCTGCTTCCGGAGAGTATGTTATTTTAAATATTTGTGGTCCTTTTACGGTTATTTCAGCTTTAATGGACCCTAAAATATTTTATAAGGAAATTAGAAAAAATCCGGAAAATGCAAAAAAATTAATAGATTATATCGAGCAAGGTATTATAAATTATATGATTGAAGGCGTTAAAAATGGTGCTAAAATTATATCGTACTCTGATTCCGTAGGTACTTTGGACATAGTAGGACCAAGAATTTTTAAAAATTATAGTGGAATATCCAATAAAAGAATAATTGAGCAATATAAATTAAAATTAGCGGAATTATCTGATTTTAACGAATATAATGTGATATTACACGTTTGCGGTAAATTATCTTCTTCTTTCGAAAATACGGAAATTTATACTCACTATCCTATTACTATGGATAGCAATGGTAAAAATTATGGGGAAATTCTATTGGATATCTTAAATACTTGCAATAATATTGGTTCCGACGTTAATGTATTAGGTAATGCTTGTATTAAAAAAACAAGTTCTAAATCAAAAAATAGTACAATTTATAAATTAAAATAGTATTTACTGAATAAATTGTCTATTAAATCATATTTTTCTTGTTTTTCTTATTAGATTAGTAGTATTTTATTATGTTATTACTCTTATTAGTATTACTCTTATTATTATTATTATTATTATTCATAACATTTTAATGATATTCGATTAGTGTTGCCATAGGGTTTTCTGACTACTATTCCATATAATTCCAACTTTCTAATGGTTCTCGAAACCTTTACTTTCGAGAGTCCAGTTTCTAAAACTATTTTATTTTGCAATAATTCTTTATTTTCACTTTCGTATAATAAATTATATATTTTTAATTCATCTTCTTTTAAATTCTTTAATTTTTCATTACTAATTCTAAATCTTTTTTCTTCTTTTTTTTCTTTTTTCTCTTCATTAATTTCTTTCGATTTAACTTCTTCATTTTTGAGAATATCTATTTTTTGATTTTCAACATTATTATCGTAATTCATATATTTTTTATTTGAAATGTTTTCATCAACAGAATTATTTAATATGATATGTTCGCTATTTTTTTCAATTTCGTTAATTTCTTCAACTTTAATGTCTTCTTCAAATTCGATATATGACGGTTCTTCTTCAAAATAGTCTAAATCTACAGTTTTATTTCCCATTTCAGAAATGTAATCGTTTTGGCTGTTTATATTATGAATTTTTTCGTTAATTTCTTCATTTTTGGCATATTTGTTGTCTAAACTTTTTATTAATTCATATTTAATATCTCCAATACAGGTAAGTTTTGAAAAGCAGTTTGTAGCAATTACTGAAAGCGCTAACATCATTATTACTTCATTAAGTGGATACATTTGTGGTGTAGCAATTGCTACAGGGTCTCCATTACCTATGGCTACCGAAACAGAAGTAATCCCTTTTGAAAACAACAATATGGATATGGAGAATACCGAACCTGCAAGTATAACTACATATGCCAAATCTTTTTTGTTCATATTACCACTTTATACCTATTGTACCTTTATAACTGTTAAATCTTCAGGGTGGTTGTTTATCATCTTTTTAAGAGTATTATTCAAACACGCTTCTTGTTGGGTTGTTAAATTGAGCTGTTTTATTTCATCGTCCGATAATGAAATATGACCATATATTTCCAATATTTTTTCCAATTGTTGTCTTGTTAAATTTAAATTTTTTAAATCATAATATGAATACACTTTATAAATCATGGGTCTTGATGAATTTTGTGATTCTTTAATATTAGGTACTAAAACCCAATCTAATTCTTTATCATCCTTTTTAAGCATCATACTTATATTTTCAAAAACTGATTTGTTATTAATATGAATATTACCATATGTATCATAATTCACACTGTTAGGATATTCTTCAGAAATGTTGTGTAGTGCATATTTTAATTCTCCATCTAAAGAGTCTAATGGTATGGTTGACACATATAATTCGCCACTGGTAATTTTGTAAGGTGGAGCATTGTTTTTAAAATTTCCTTCAATGTCATCGCCAAACACTGTCCACAATATGTTGGCGGATATCATTGCTCCACTAACAAATGCAAGGATGCATATTAAAATTACAAGAATTATTTTTTTCATGCTATTTACCTCCCAGCATATTTTAGGTGAAATACACTTTATAAATTATGTTGAAACGAGTTTTGGGGAATTTTAAATCTTGAAACGAGTTTTTTAAATTATAAAATAACTGAAACGAGTCATTATTTTTAATTTTTAAAAGTATTTAATAATTTATACATTATATACTTAACGATTTGAGTATATTTTATCCAATTTATGACGTTAATATAAAAAAATATAAAAAAATATAAAAAAATATAAAAAATAATATAAAAAATAATTTGCAATAAAAAAGATACTTAAAAACAGTGTTTATAATATAGTGTTTCAACCAAGTGTTTTTCGGGAGTAAGTCCCGGAGGCCAATACATATGAATAAATTTACAAAAACTTCAGTGTCCTTATTGGTCTTACTCATATGTATGATGGGTGTTTTTGCAAGTGATTTAAATGAATCTACTCAAACTGCAGACTCAAATAACATATGTGTGGAAAGTTGTGAAAATATTACGAACTACTTTAATCATTCGTATGAAGGTCATCATAGACCTATGTTAAGAAATATGAATGGCACTCACGAATTTGGAAATTTTATAGATTTCACAAATGATACTTTTGAGAATGGTAGACCACCATTTCCGATAGAAGTTATAAACTGTTGGAATTGTTCAAATGAACCATTAATTGAACCATTAAATGAAAGTATTTTGTGTAGCTATTATAATTATTCTCCAGAGCAGATGAATGAAAGTATTTTGAAATATATCGTAAATGGTCCATGTAATTTAACTTTTGAAAATGGTACGCCTGTCAGACCTGGCAATGACGTTAAATTTAGGGGATTTAAATTCAATGAATCAGATGTAAATTGTACTATGTTTCGAAATAGACTACCTGCTTTGATTAATGAAAGTAGTTAATTAAATATTGCTCATATTATCTATAAGGACATAATTTACGAATAAATATGATTTTAGTTTAATAACTTAATTTAATTTATAAAATGGTTGTATTACATAAATATAAAAGGATTAATAATATCACATAACTGAAAATATATTATAATAAGAACCTGATAATTATTCATCATTCGGGATATATTGTATATTTAATATGCCTCAAACTATTGCTATATCATATCAAAATATCATAAAAACTTAACAAAACATATTACAACAACATTACAACAATATCTAAATAACATAAATTTACAAACGCAAATGGGTATTTTAGTCTCAAAATAGTATTATTTTATAATATTCCTCCAAGTATTATAAAATATAATTATTAACCTCAAATTACATTATTTAATAGTTATATTGAATAAATAATTATAATGAATAAATTATTACCTCAATAGAGATTTAAAATATCCATTAAATTTACGAAACTGAAAATAGTATTATATACTTTATTTACACTTTTAAATATAATTTACGTATTTAATTTTTTATTTTTATTTTATTATATTTTTATTAATTTTATTAATTTTATTAAAATAATATATGGAATAATATTAAAAAAAGAATTTATATCTATTTAATTTTATATTTATTTAATTTTATTCGTGGACGCCATTTTCCATAATTGCAACGTCGTGGGTTAATTTTGCTATTTCTTCATCTGTTAAATCTTCTTCAACTACGCCATCTCCAATTATTGCACTATGTCCTAATGGGTCCTCGATTATTAACGTAATGGTTAATTTACCTTGTTTCACTTCTTCCAATTTAACAACAAGTTCTTTAGCTTTGATTATCTCATTTTCATCTTCTGCCCAACCCATAAGTGTCTTTAGTGCATCTTCTAACCGTGTAATAACGCCTTCTACATTAGAAACATACGCTTCTGAAGCAGGTCCTGGTGAAACTTCAAAGCCAAGCTCGGGAATTAAAATATGACCCGTGGAACCTCTAATGACCCTCTTGTTTAAGTCATATTCTTCGCTTATTTTTAAAATAAACCTTTTAGGTTCTTTAACTTCCGATGGGAAAATATCGCTTTTTTTATAGTTGCAATTACTACAATATAATGTGGTTTCGATAACCTTTCCAAAATAAGGTATTTCTAACTCCTGGGTTATTATCTTCAAACTGTTTTCAGCATGACAAATTGGGCAATCCATAACGTTAACTTGATTAATTCTACTTTTAATGTTTTTATCATTTGATTCCATAATTTCACCGATTGGATTATCCTTAATATATCATATTTGTTTTTTATCTTTATTAATTTCTTATTTCTTAAAGTATTGTATAACGCTGACTATATTTTTACTTAACGTTATATTAATTTGAATATTTTTGATTTTTTATTTTTCAATTAACCTATTTTTAGTTAATATTCTATTCAATATTATAATTATTTCCGTACAATAATACTAATTTTCTACTAAATATTACTCAGTTTTAAGTAAAAACTTATATATACAACATCCTACAAGAATATTAATATTCTTAGGAAATAATATTTACATATATTTTTAGGACATAACTTGCATATTAACTATATTGTAATTGTAATAAACGTATAAAAATTAATATTCCTAAATTAATTGAATAATATATTAATCTACTTTAAAATCTAATTTAAAACTTTATATTACATAATAACAAGTATATGAGTTTAAATTTACGAATGCGGATATATTTTACAACTTTAAATTTGTATTTTATATTTCGTGGAGTATTATGGAAGATAACATGTATTCTAAGCTTAATATTATTGAAAGAGTAATTTTACTCGACCCCAAATACATTAAAGTATTTAGAAATAAATTAAAAATAACTCAATCTAAATTGGCAGAAGAAAGCGGAGTAAGTCAGTCGCATTTAAGTATGTTGGAAAAAGGTAAAAGAGAGATAGGTGAAGCTCATGCAGCAGCTTTAACATTGGGTTTGTTAAAATCCTCTAATGCACTATCTAAAGAAGACCCTATTTCTTATTTGTTAGATGTACTATCGCTTACTAAGTTGGAATCTGCAATTGTTCAATTTATATATGATATTACTCATGAAAAAGACCACAAGTGTCGTCAAGAAGTAGAAGGATACCCCGTTTACATAATAGATAAGAAATATTTTTCTGAAGAATTGAAAAAAAGAGTTGACGTAATTGAAATTGAAAAAATAGATTTTTTCAGGGGTAAGATGAAAATAGAAGGTAAACACTTTGATAAAAAGGAAGTGGTACTTTTAGATTGTGCAGATATTCGAAGATTGGAAAAAAAAGTTTCTAATACCTTGAAAAATAAAACTATCATTCAAATATTCCCAAAATCAGAACTTCCTCCCATATACTCTTGCAGGGGCGACTGTATAATATTACACTGTTGGTAATTTAAAGTAAAAATAAATTAGAAATTATCTAATAACTAAAATTTATGTATTAAATTTAAAAATAATCTTTAATACGTCATAAAAAATAACTTAATAAACTATAATAAATTAATAAAATATAATAAATTAATAATTTATAATAAATTAATAAGATATAATAATATTATCAAATAATTAATTTTGTTAATAAAATGGTGTAATCATGATAGAATTATTTGTTATAGCAGTTTTGGTTTCAATGGTCGTTGCATATTTATTGAAGCTAAAAATTAGTTATGATATGAATTCTTTCGAACCTACAGTATTATTTCCTACTCCATTCATTGCTGTTGGTTTGACTGCAATAATGCACAAATTTATTGAGTTAGATGTGGTTGTTGTGGTATCTATAGGAATTATTTCCGCCATATTCTCAAAATATGTTAATAAAATCTTTTAATGGCTTTAGTAGGGTGTTTAAATGTCATCAATACTTTTAGAAGCAGGCTATATTATTATAGCATCGATAATATGTTGGTTTAATTTTGTAATTGTTGATACAATTTTTGGACTTCCAAAAGCTCCCGGTGTTCAAGGGGCTAATGTAATAGGTAATAAAATACAATCAATCGGCGGAAATCTAAATGGTGGCTATTTCATGGGAAATATTGTATGTTCACCAGATGCTTCGGCCGGGACACTTATGGCTTCAATATTTTACTACACAATGGGCTTAGAAGGTGGATTAATTGCCATACTTTTAATTTACATTGGAAATAGACTATGTCATGATACAGGATATGCTGGAACTATTGGAGCTACCACTATGACCTGTATAATTTACTTGTTAAGTGGTTTAACGGGTTTAGTGGAACCTAAATACTTTATTGCAGGAATGGTGATTGCAATATTTACAATACAAGGTTTAAACCATGAAGTAGCTTCTAAAGTACTATATTCTGTAGGTAAATCTTTAAAAGTACTATAACTTTTATATGACAAATATAATGATTTTGTGATATTATGGAAAGCTTAGTAATTCTAACAATAGGATTTATCGGGATAATTTGTGTCGCAAGGATATTCTTAACAAAAAGTAGGGCTTTAAAATTGCCAATACTTTGTTGTTTAAACTTTGCTGTTGCAGCATTAATTGCATTGTACATAAATTCCCCAATGGGTGCGTTAGTGTCCATAATTTACTTTGTATTTGCTACATTATCAAGTAATGCGATAGCTCATACAATAGGTGAATTAGATAAATTTCAAGATATTGATAAATTCGAAAAAGACGATGATGAATTTTTTAAATAAAATAATAATTAATATTATTAAAAATTGTAAAATATACTCATATCACATATGATTAATGATTTCGGTGATTATATGGAACTATTGGCTATAATTGCAATTGCCTGCTGTTTGCTTGGTGGCATTGGTACTATAGTTCACACAGACAATATTAATAAAATAATAATGTTTGCACTATTGGAAACTGGATTAATCGGCTTAATCGTTTCTTTTAGGTATTTAGACGTAGCAATTGTATCTTCTCTATTAGAACCAATTGGTACGGTCATCCTTTTATTAGGTATTGTAAAATACGAATATATTTTGAAAAATAAGAAAAAATATTCAAAAGAAATTCCTGTATTGACTAAATAATACATTAATACTGAATAAAATAATATTCCTAAAATAATAATGCAAAAATATGCAAAAAATTAATCAAAATAATTAATCAAAATAATTAAATTGCTAAAACTGTGATATTATGGAGCTTGTGCAATATACGATGTATACTGGTTATATTTTATTAATAATCGGCACAATAGGAGCGGTACTTGGACCAATGTCAAAAGACCCCATAAAAAAACTTCTAAATGTAGAAGTTCCTTCTGTAGGTTTGAGTCTCATATTACTTGCATATAATCATACCTTAGCATTAATGACATTCTTAGCAGTTAATGCGGCAATTGGTCTTGTTTTAATCAGGGCAGTAATAAAAACAGTAGAAAATGCGGAGGACTATCATGAAAAAAATAAATGATGCTTGGAATTATATTTCAAAGCCAAGCACTGTTTCAAGATTATTTTCAGGGTTTCTTTGTTTATCTTTATTCATAATGGTTTTTATGCCACTTGATTTTAACAGTGACCAATTATACCCTAAAGCAGATGTTCAAAGTCAAATTTTAAAAACGCCTTTAGCACCTTATGATAGGGGCGGTATACCTCTCGAAGAGCCTGCAGACGTTAAATCTCAATATCCGGAAAATGAACCTATACTGGGACAAATAACTGCTTATTTAACTCCATTGGCGACGTGGATTTCTCAAAATACTTATTATTTTGGAACAACCATTGTTTCAACGCCTGGGGGAATATTGGACGAGATATTGTATTATACAAGAGGTATGGATACAGTTCTTGAATCTTCAACCCTTTTGATATCATTTATGGTATTTGGATGGTTATATGTGAATAGAAATAGAGATGAAGACGAAAATGTGGACGAAATTGACAATAATCTCTAAAAAATAAATTTAGAAATAATTACATTATAGTTATTTAAATTTTAACTTTTAACTTTTAACTTTTAAAACTGTTAAAACTAATATAATACTGTTAAAATTAAATTAATTGAGTTATTGTTAAGTCAATTGATTAAATAATTAATAAATTAACAATTAGATTTACGATTAGGTGTAAAAATGCCACTCGACATTGTAAGTATGTTTTATAGTAATTCGATAATAGTAGGCATAATAGTAGGTGTTATCTCACTATACGCCATTTCTCGGGAAAAATGGGACGTAAATATGATAATACTCAGTGACGTCGTTGAATTGGCTATGTTAATTATTGTGGCGTCCGTAGGTTCTGACCTTGCTGAAGCTCTAATTCTTCCAGGTTTAGTTGTAGGTATGGCAGAATTATTGGCCGTTTCTGAAATATATATTTCCCGGAAAAATATTGCCGATGAAAAAATAACGTGTAAGTCAAAATCTCGAAAATCTAAGCTGTTAGAAGAGTTTACCATAAAAGGAAGCCCTAATTTGAACGTGGAATTTACTAAAATGCAAATCTTAAAGACAAGCCCTAAATTTATAGCAGTAGTTTTAATAATCTACGGGGCAATTTTAAGTGGTTTCACCGGTGGGGCAGTAATGGCATCAGGTTTGATATATTACTTATTATCTAAGCGAGTAATTGGTGAAAAGATATCTAAAGCGGACTTTTTAAATATCTGGGATGGTTTTATATCTTTTTCAGGTATTGCTTGGGCTTTATGGGTTTTGGGTTTTTTAGGATTTTTCATAATGCCTTCAAAATGGTCAGTATTCCTTTTAATAGCAGCTTTAGGATTGGTATTAAAGGTAGGCTCCAAATTAGGATTAATTGGTCAAGTATGGGAACCTTAGCTAATTTTAGCTTTGTATTTCTTAATATATTCCATAATTAATTACTTAATTACTTAATTACTTAATTATTTAAGTATCCATATTTTAAATTTTAATAAAACAAATAATAAAAGATATTGTTAATATTGAACACTTATTAGGTGTTTATTGGTGATTTGATGGTGTTTAGTACAATTTCTGGGTTTCTCTACGGAATTATACCGCTTGGCGATATCCGGTTTTATGTAACTGATTTCTCAATAATAGGTTTTATAGTTTCTATTATTTTTACAATATTAGTTTACTTCTCAAAACCAGAAAAACAAGTCGTAGCGCAGTTTGGTAATTTTGGAGATAAGTATAATTACGTAACCCCTAATGAATTAAAGATTAGAAGATTAATGTCTGTAATTTGTGGTATTGCAACAGCTTTTGCAATGTTAACGGGGGATATATTTAATTTTGCCCTGTTTTTGGCAGTTATTGGATTATCTAACATAGGTATTGTAGCAGCAGTAAAAAAAGAATGGGTTTTGAACGCAGCTTTCCATTATGGAATTATAGCGATGATTTCATCATTGCCATTGTTTGGTGCGGCAGCTTTGATATTGGCAAAATCTGGTACTTTATCAATCTTGGAACTGGCAAAACAACATAATAATTTGTTATTTCAAAAGGCAATCTACGCAATAGGTATGGTTGGAGAAACTGGTGTTGCACCATTTTATGCAGCTAAAGCAGAGATGTTTAGAGCTCCAGGAGCTCCCTATATCCTTATGATACACTTGTCATCGTTATTGGTGATTATTAGAACTGTTGAAATTTTATTGACAATATCTTAAAATAATTATCTCCAAAAGATTACCAAATTATAGTTTACTATATTTTATTAAAATATTATTTATATTTCATTATTTATTCACAATATATTATATACAAATATTCTATAAAAATATTCTATACAATATTTACTTATAAAATATCTTTAAAATTATAAAATATTACTTATTTATCGTTCTTATTAAATTTATAGTATTATAAAAATGTATGGTGAATTATAGACTACAAATCTATAATAAATTTACAAATACTCATCATTTTGGTGAAAATGTGAAGTTGACTCCAGAATTCAAAAGTGGTATAATTGCTCTTATAATCGGAATTGCAGGCTATTCATATATTTATATGGCTAATTTGGGTGATTTATTTACCTATTTGGGAATGGCGGTATCTACACCATTTTTAATATATGGAATCGGAATATTGTTAAACCCAAGTACTAAACGGGAAGGAATGGGCAAAATTCCATTTAGAGGTTGGTAATATGGAAACAGTTAGTTATATGGTAAATTCTTTAGTTTATGCGCTATATGCTTTTTTAGTGGGTGGCACATTACTCGGATTTCATCGTAAAGTAATAGCTCGTATACAAGGAAGACCTGGACCTCCAATAATCCAATATTTAATACACACCGCTAAATTTTACTTTAAGGAAATAACTTTTCCTTCAACAGCAGGTAATCCTCTTTACGTCTTTGTAGCCCTTATGGATATGATGGTATGGATGAGTGCATTATCTATCGCCATAATATTCCAATCTTCCTTATTAATTATGATAGGACTATACGTACTCCAAAAAATCGTTGAACACGGCTGTGGACTAAGTAGTGGTTCTCCTTATGGAAAAATGGGTGGTGTGAGAAGTGTTTTCTCAGCAGCGGCAGAAGTACCGCTTTTTGCAGCTGTTGGTATAATATACATCGTTACAAACACATTAATGATTGGAGATATTATTAACTACCAAGTCATAAATGGTCCTTTAATCTACCAATTGCCACTATGTGCATTTGCATTGTTTGTTTTGGTGGTTTCAAAAGCTCCTTACAGTCCTTTTGGTATTGTAAAAGGTAAGGACATTGTAAGTGGGTATATGACCGAACATTATGGTTTATTGGGCGGTATAATTATGATAGGTGATGCTTTAGCGTGGTTTGTGCTTTTATGGCTATTTATGGCATTATTCCTTGGTCCTTTGGTATTAAATCCTGCTACGGCTTTGTTTGGTATGGCAGTTCTAACATTCATAGTTTCCTTTATCTGTGCATTAACACCGATGTTAACACCACACCATTCTGTAATGATTCAAATCTCTATAGCTTCACTTACATTAATTGATTTAGCGTATAGATTAGTTCATTAAGTTAATAAATTGCCAATTTAATTTATATTTAAAAATTAATAGATTATTTTAAAATATTCCCTATAAATTTTTAATTATTAATTATTAATTATTAATTATTAAGTATTAAATATCAAGTATTAAGTATTAAGTTTTAATTATTTATTATTAATATTTATTGTATAAAAGATAACCAAGGTGTTATTATGAAAAAATACGGCCATATGATAGGATTAGCATCCATAGTAGTATTTTTGATGGTATTATCTGTAAATACTATGCAAATTGACGTTATTTGGGCACTGGCTATATTTACGGCTTTAACACTAATTGCATTAGTAATTCCTAAATTGAAAATAGCCCACAGTTTAGAGAATTTGGAACATTTATTAATGTTTTTAGTATTTTTGGCTTTTATATACACAGGTTTTACGTTATTAGGGTGATTAAATGACTATAGTACCTTATTATTTACTTTACTGTGTAATAGCATTTATAATTGGTTCTTCCTTTGGATTATCTTACAGTTATAAAAAATACAGTACGCCATACTCTGAAAAGAAAACTGATAAATTGGCTTTAATAATAGCTTTAATTGGTTCTGCGCTGTTTATAGTATATATGCCATTGTCAATAGCTTTTCTTTCATTTCCTTTGGGTATGCGGGCAGGTTATGGCTCAAAAGAGTTTTACATGGGCATATTAATTGCATTATTGATATATTTCATAACATTGGTTATCTAAGTAGTATATTTTATTAATTCTATATTCTAATAGATTATACTTGATTTAACGGTAATCTTGGAAGTTTTTACATTTATGGTGAAATCATGGCTGAAGAAGACAATTATGTTGATAAAACGTATGATAAAGACAGTTTGGCGCAGAAATACAATATTATAAAAGATAATCGTTATGTGATGGAAGATGCTATTATGCCTATTTCAAGAGCTTTAAAATTGCCAATTGATGAGGTCGTGGGCATATTTGCAAGTCATTATGACGGTACTTCGTTGTATGAGATTCACGCATATGTTGAGCAAGCTAAAATGGGTTGTTTGGGTAGAAAAGTCGATATTGATTTAGGACTTTGTTGGCTTTCTGATTTTTTAGGTATAATCTCTAAAAACGATGCAGATTTAATTAGAAAAAAAGTTGTGGAAGATACATTAATCAACAAGGTTGATTATGAAAAAGCACTCGATAAAGGGCGTAAATTGACCATAGCGCTGATGAAAGATTGATTAAGCTTAATTATCCTTATATTATATTATATTATATTATTATATATTCTAAATCTAACTTAAACGATAAATAATTAAAAATAATTAAAAATAAGGATAAATAATTAATTTTAATTTAAAATAAATTAAAATATTATATATTATTATTGCAAGTGGTATTATGATTAAAGATTTTGCAAGAAAACGTTCTATAAATGTTTGTATCGTAAATACGGGTGGTTGCAATGGTTGCGACATCGAAGTAGTATCTGCTTTAGCTCCTCGATATGATATTGAACAATATGGAATCTATGTACACAATAACCCACGTGAAGCCGACGTTTTAGTAGTGACTGGACCTGTGGTTTTACCTTGGAAAAAGAGATTAAAAGAAATATTTGATAAAACGCCCGAACCAAAGGTGGTGGTTGCAGTAGGGGCGTGTGCATTAAGTTGCGGTATCTTTAAAGAAGGTCACGTTTATGGGCCTGTAGATAAGATAATCCCCGTAAATGCAAAATTACCCGGCTGTCCTCCAAGACCTTCGGAAATAATCGAAGCAGTAGTTTCAATTGCTCCTGAAGCTTTAGCAATGAAAGAAAAAATGTTAAAAGAAATGGAATCAAAAAATAAGGATAAATAATTTAATTATATCTAAATACTAACGTAATTAATTTTTAAATTTAAAATAATCCTCAAAAACATATTTAATTAAAAAATACGTGTCAATAAGATTATATTTATTCATTCATATATTCAGTTATTAATTAATTATAATTATACCATAATCAAATTTAAATTAAAATGGAGATACTATGAACGTAATACCAATTGGACCAATACATCCGATTTTAAAAGAGCCACTAAGAATAAAGCTTTTAGTAGAGGGGGAAAATGTAAAAGGTGCCGAAATAGATATGGGGTATGTGCATCGTGGAATTGAGCGTATAATGGAAGGAAAAAGTTATATGAAAGGCATCCACCTTTCTGAAAGGGTTTGCGGGATATGCTCATACATTCATACTCAAACATTTGCAGAGTGTATTGAACATATGTGTAATATTGATACACCCGAAAAAGCAGGTCATTTAAGGGTTATTACCACTGAATTAGAACGTATCCATAGTCATTTAATTGCTGCAGCAGTTTATAATTTGACTATTGAGCACGAAACCATTGCAATGTGGATGCTAAATGCAAGGGAAATTGTAATGAACCTTTTAGAACTAATAACGGGTAATAGGGTCAATATGGGTTATAACGTTGTTGGTGGAGTTCGTTTAGACTTAAAAAAAGACATAATCGACCAAGTATACAAAGAGCTTGATTTATTTGAAGATGATATGAACAATATCATTGAAGTGTTCAGGTCTGGACCTATGATTAGATTAAGAAGTAAGGATATTGGAAGACTCGGTTATAAAGAATTAATGAAAACAAGAGCCGCAGGACCTGTAGCAAGAGCTTCTGGAATTCCTGAAAGTGATTGGAGACTTAGGTCAGATTTATACGGCCAATATAATTTTAAACCCTGTTGGAGAAGTGAAGGGGATAATTTTGCCAGAATGATGGTAAGACACGAAGAAATAATGGTTAGCATTGATTTAATAAGACAAGCTTTGGATATGTATCAAAAATGTTCTGGCCCTATCCGTACTAAGGCTATAATCCACGCAACAGAAGGGGAATATAGGAATGAAGCTCACAGGGGCGAGGTTTATTATAAAATGGCAATTACGGAAGGCGGTTTAATTAAAAGAATAATTATAAGAACTCCAACTGTTATGAACCTTGAAGCATACAAATATATGTTAAAGACTTGTCCAACAGTTCCCGATGCTGTGGCTACGTATACGTCTATAGACCCTTGTATCTCCTGTACTGAACGAACAATAATATTAAAAGACGTTATAACGGGTAAATCCACCAATTATAAAGATTTTTAATAAAATAATAACTAAAAATAAATTAATTTAATAATTAGTATCCGTATTATACATATTATATATTATACATATTTATTATAATTATCATAATTATCATAATTATTCGTATATTTTATAAAAAAATTAGGGAATCGTACTATGTCATCTTCAATTTGGTATCTTTACGAATTTGTAAGGAAAAAATGGTTAAAAAGATTTGCAAATGCAAAAACAGAGAAAGAAGCCTACGTACCGCCAGAAAGATACCGTAGAATTCCGGTAAGTATCGACCAACCCGATAATTGTATTAGTTGCAATGGTTGTTATCAATCGTGTCCTTCTGAAGCAATAGAAATGCAATATTCAGAAGAATATGGTAAAAATTTACCGGTTTTTTTTCCAGGTTCTTGCATAGCTTGCGGTAATTGTGTAGAAACCTGCCCAACTGGTGTTTTGGAGCAAGGTACTTTACGAAAAGAGGCTAAGCAATATATATGGACTGTCCCAAAAATAAATAATTACATAATCGATGATGAATTATGTGTAAAATGCGATAGTTGTAGACGAATTTGCCCTGTAAATGCAATAACTTATGAAAATAACGTTTATAGAATAAAATCAAATGATTGCGTGGGTTGTAATCGTTGTGCAACAGCATGCCCAGTGGAAAATGCAATTAAATCATACAATGAATATGAACTATCTGAAAAGATAAATAGGGCTCAAAATCTGAAATTCTTGAAGAAAAGTAAGAAAATAAAATATGAAACATTTAATAACAATTCAAATACTGAAAATATTGAGGGTATATCTAATAAAGATAATACTAATGATGATACTAACGATAATAATATCAAGAATATACTTATCGTTGAAGAATATGCGCCTGATTCAATAGATGAAATTCCAAGGATTGTGTCAAGTCTTTGTATAAAGTGCAATAATTGTGTTGATGTATGTCCTGGAAAAATAGACTTAAACGAGTTAAATGTTTTAGAATGTGTAAAATGTGGTTTGTGCATAGAAGTATGCCCTACTACTGCAATAAGAACTGGAAAAGTGGTTAAAAAGACATTGAACACTGAAAATTGTTATATCATAAATGAAGATAAGTGTATCGGATGTAGGATATGTAGCAAGGCTTGTAATGTGGAAAATGCCATATCTATTTCTTCAGAAACTAATATGCCCTATATAAACCCAGATTATTGTGTAAGATGTGGTTTATGCCATAGGGAATGCCCTGTTGATGCAATAGATTTCCCAGAAACTTCAGAATCTGAAAAATTAAATAAATATCGTTCTGTTAGGGGTAATTTCCAATTATTAATCGAAAAAGATTTGGAAAACTATGCTAAAAATTACGTTATTGCAAAAGATGAGATTCTTGAAAAGGGGAAAAATGAATTAAATTTATAAATTAGGTTTAAAATAAACTTAATTATAAATTAATTATAACTTATGACAATTGGTGTTAATATGTCATCTGAAATTCTAAAAAAATATTTTGGCGATTTAAATGTGGATTTAAATTTAAATAACCAATATATTAAAAGTTATATTGATATAGATAATGAAAAATGCGTATTTTGTAATAAGTGCATAGAAGTATGCCCTGTTGATGCTATAGATTTAAATTTTCCAGAAAATACGGTAATAACCGAAAAATGTGTACATTGCGGGACCTGTATAGATGTATGCCCTGTCAAAGCCATATCGCTTACACAAATAAAGCTTAAAATTAAAAATAACGAGTTAAAAATTAAAAAAAGCCACGAAAAACATAAATTATTGAATTATGATGCAAAAAAATGTATAATGTGCAATATATGTTTAAAAAATTGTCCTTTTGATGCGATATCCATTGAAAAAAATCAGAATAAAATGATATTCACTGAAAAATGCGTCCTATGTGGACATTGTGGTCAAATATGTCCTGCAAATGCGATTACATACGAATAACCAATATACTCAATATATTAAGAATAAATGATATATAATAATTTATAAATTGTAATTTTAGTTTATTAATATTCTTAGGTGGATATATGATAAAAATTAAAAAACCTGTTGATGAGTTAATTGACGTAATTTCCCAAGACTTAAGTTATGATAAAAAGGAAATTAAAGACCAATTAGCAGATGGTTTGAAAATTCCTTTACAAAAAAACCTATATATACAACCTAAAAAGTGTGTACACTGCGAATTATGCTTGGAAGCTTGCCCTGTCGATGCAATTGAAAAGCCAAATTTAAAAAATTCTGCAAAGATAATTCCAGAAAAATGTATAAAATGTGAAATATGTGCAAAAACCTGCCCTGTGGGCGCCATAGAAGTTTTAAATGGTGAGGCATTTTTAGATGAAACTAAGGAGAATGTAATATATAAAATAGAAGAGATGCCCGTAGAACATCGTAAAATAAAATTAATAAAACATAATTTGGATATGGACAAGTGTATAAAATGTGCCATTTGTGAGCGTTTTTGCGCCCCTAAGGCCATTAAAGTTGAGAAAAAAGTTTCCATTGATATAAATGAAGACTTATGTATGGGTTGTACAGCTTGTGAGAAAGTATGTCCAGTAAATGCAATAAAAGTGGATTATGAACTTAGCGATATCAAATTTGAAGATGAATTTGTTGTGGAAACCGATAAATGTATCGATTGTATGGTTTGCCATGACTTATGCCCAGTTTCTGCAATTACCTATGATGGAAAAATTATAATCGATAATGAAAAATGCGTACACTGTGGAATTTGTGAAAAAAATTGTCCAGTCTCCGCCATATCTAAAATAATTAAAAATTAAAGTTATAATTATATAGATATCTAATTAATAATTAAATATGATATTATATTTATATTATAAATTTTTTTTATTATATACTACACCTATTTAGAATATTAAATCAAATAATGTATAAAATATAATTTACAGAGTATATTATATTACCTTAACTTTATATTATTATATTTCTTTATTAATTTGTATTTAATCGATATATGTTAATAAATTGGCTATTTAATCGTTAAATGTATTAAATGTATTAAAGGTATTAATTTATTAAATTTATTACATTGTATTGAGGTACCAACCTTAATCGTAAATATATTCTTTATGGCGATTTATGAGTTATGAATGGGCTCATCTTAGGAATTAGTGTTATTTTTATATTGGAGGCGTAAAATGAAAGTAAAAGCATTAATGGACACGAAGTTTATAAAAGTATATCCTGAAGATACTGTGGAAGTAGTTTCAAAAATTATGCACAATCGTAAAAAGTTTAGTACTCCAATAATTGATAGGTCTGATAAATTAGTAGGTTGGGTAAATTCGATTGATTTATTGATAGTGGATGATAAAAAAACTCTCATAAAAGATGTAATGCATAATTTAGATACTATAATCGTTTTAAATAAAGAAGAACCTGCAAAAAATGCGGTTTTGAAGATTGTAAAGCATAAAGTTGTTAGCATTCCTGTTTTAACCGACGATGGCACTTTAGTTGGTTTGGTTAGGAATTGTGATATTACTAAAACTTTGGCAAAAATGTATGATATACCAGTTTATAAAATCTTTAAATCTTTAAATTCCGAATTAAAGGGCATTTCTTGGGACGAATTAATGGATTCAGCAGCAATTGTTACAAAACAGATAACTGGCGAAAATATAACGGGTAAGGAGTATGAATCAAGAATCAAAAAATCTACATTTGGTCAAGCAATTTGGTCATGTGGGGGTTTGGAGAGATTTTTCACTGGTTTGATAAAAATAGGTGAAATTGCAGTCGCTCGTAAAGTAAGCCATAAATCCATAGTTAGAAAATAATATTAAAAATTTCCATTATTGTAGTATCCTATTATTATTATTATTATTATTATTATTATCTTATTTATTTTTGATAATTTATAATACTCCGAATACTCAAAATTCTTCTTTTAATTACTAATTAAAGATAATTTAAATCTTATTTAATAATTTTTGACAATAGTTATAAATAATTAATAATACTTAATTTACTTATTAATTATATTTTATTATGCGTTTAATTTAAGATTAATAACGTTTTGTAAAATTTTGGTGTTGTTTAATGTTAAATAAATTAGATATTCATAAAAAGAGAGAGCTTGAATTTTGGACTTTTCTTGAAAAAGCTTTTGAAATTAACTTAAAATTAGATTTGGGTCATTTTAAAATCCTCTGTGTTTTTTTAGATATTAATGACTTTTATGAAGATATGTCAAGAAAAGGGATGTCCAATACTGAGATTATTGAAATATTGCGAAATAAGGGTATCTTGTCAAAGAACTCCGAATATATTTCGGGAGAATACTTAAAAAATTACATTGAAAGGGATAGCCGAGTTGCAGTCCACAATCGTATAAATGATTTGAAAAAACTGGGATTTGGTATTACTACAAAACCTGGACCTTTGGGAGGTTATAAATTATATGAATTTCCAAGCTGGTTTTTTCAATAAAAAAGAATTTTATTTATTTTTTAAAGATTAATTAATCAAATATATTTTTAATATATTTTTCAAAAGGTATTATTTCGTCTCTTTTTCTCGGACTTATTGAAGCTACTTTCAGAGTTTTTGAGTCGTGGTCTAAATCTATGGTTAAAGTACCCGGAGTTATTGTAATACTGCAGGCCAGCAAAACTTGACCATATAAACTGTTTATTTCAGTGTTTATATCCATTATTTCAGGGTTTATTTGATTATTCGTACATCTTCTGAATACATCAACCCAAGCCTCTGCAATTGCTTTTATCATAACCACAATATATTCAAAAATACTCAATAACTTCATCATTACACCTTTAAAAGAATCATAAACTAATTAATGGATATGCCGTATATTATATATTGTATGTATTAAATCATAGTTAAATTTAAAATTTATTAATCTGAAATTCATTATCATAAATATAAAGTTATACAAATATATGAATTGATAATTTATAAACTATTCGATTATTAATTCAAATTAAATGCAAAGATAAATAAATGTATACTGTATTATTTTATAGATATAAAACTAAAAAAATTTATACGAATATATTAATTCATATTTATAACTTATAACTTATAACTTATAAGTCTATAAATTATAAACCTATAAATCTATAAATTTTTAACAAAAGTTAGTAAAAAGGATGTGAGAGTATGCAAAATCAAGAAACTCAAAATCAATTTATGGCATTAGAAGTTTACGGTGAGCAAGTAAAAAAATTACAAGAAGAATCTTCCAGCATCGATGTAATGTTATCAGAACTTGAAAAAGGTATCGATTCAATGTATGGTACAAACACCGAGGGTGAAGTTATTATACCATTAGGTGGCGGTGCTTTTGTAAAAGCTGAGATTAAAACACCAGGTAAAGTAATTGTTGCTGTTTCTTCAGACATATTTATTGAAAAAGACGTGGAAAGTGCTGCAGAAGATTTCAAACATAGTATTGAAGAATTACAAAAAACAAAAGATGTAATTAACGAACACATTAAAAAATTAAACCAGGAAATAACAAATATTAGGGCAGATTTAGAAAAAAGAGCTCAGCAAATCGAAAAAAGACAAAAATTAATACAAAGAGGTAGAAATGCTCCAAATCAATAATGGAGCAATTATACATTAATCTATTAATCTATTATTCTTAAAATATTCAAATATGATATTCAAATATACTATTATTAAATTAACAGTATAAATTTTATTTTTTAAAAGATAGTTCTTTTGTAAAATTTTTAGATTCACTAATTCACTAATTCAATAACGAGTATGATAATATGATAGCAATTAAAAATATACTATTATTAAATAATTTTGAAGAACCACAAAAATGTAAGAAATCAGACATTTTAATTGAAAATAATTTGATAACTAAAATATGCAATGCGGGAGACCTTAAAATTCCTGAAGGAGCTACTATAATTGACGGCACTAAAAAAGCAATAATGCCAGGTTTAATAAATACGCATACGCACATACCTATGACAATATTTAGGGGAGTAGCAGATGATTTACCTTTAATGGACTGGTTAGGTAATCACATATGGCCTTTAGAGGCTAAATTGGATGAAGAAATAATTCACGCAGGCACTATGCTTGGATGTATGGAAATGATTAAAACAGGAACTGTCGCTTTTAATGATATGTATTTCTTCACTGATTCTATTATAAAAGCTGTAGAATCTGTTAATATGAGATGTACGTTATCATACGGGCTTATTGATTTATGTGATGAAGAAAAAAGAGAAAGTGAGATGAACTCGCAAAAAGATGTACTTAATTCTTTAGAAAAAGCACATAATAAAAATGAATTAATAAACGCAGCAGTAGGTCCTCACGCTCCATATACTTGTTCAGCAGAATTATTGCAACACGCTCACGATTTAGCAAAAGAACATAACGTACCTATGAATATACATATGAATGAAACAGAAGACGAAATAAAACAAATAAAAGAGAAAACAGGGTTAAGACCTTTCGAATTTTTAAATTCATTAGGGGTATTTGATGACATAAATGTAGTTGCAGCACACTGTGTCCACGTATCTGAAAATGAAATGAAGATTTTAAAGGATAAAAATATTTATGTTTCCCATAATCCTCTTAGTAATTTAAAATTAGGCTCTGGTATAGCCCCTATTCCAACATATTTAAAGAATAATATAAATGTTACATTGGGAACAGATGGATGTGCAAGTAATAATAATTTAAACTTATTTGAAAGCATTAAAGCTTGTGCAACAATCCATAAGGGTGTTCAACAAGATTCAACAGTCGTTAAAGTTTCTGAAGTTTTAAATATGGCAACTAAAAACGCAAGTAAAGCTTTAAACTATAATTCTGGTGAAATAAAAGAAGGAATGTGGGCAGATTTAGTAATTTTGGACTTAAAAAACCCTACCTTAATACCTAATAAGAATATTGTTTCACACTTGGCATATTCATTTAACGGCGTAGTTGAAACCGTAATTATAAACGGAAAAATAGTTTTAGAAGACGGAAAAATGACTACAATGGATGAAGATAAAGTTTATGAAAAAGCAGAAGAAGCTTATTTAAATTTGGTGAATTAAATAATTTTTTTTAATTCTTTTTTAAATTCTTCTAAATATTTTAAAGCATAATCGTCTAAATCTGAGTTATATTCTTTAATTTCAATATCTACAATTTTTTTAATGTTTTTAATATAATTTTTACGATAATTTGATAATTCCTTAATTGTATTTTTGGATAAATTTTTATTATTTTTAATAAATTCACCCATAACGTGCCTAGTTTCTACATCCACTCTATTTTTAAACTCTTTCAAGAGTTCATCGATATCATCAATATTTTTATTGTTATTACTGGAGTAATTATCTTTTTTAACATCTTTTTCAAGTTCTTTATTTTTTGTTTTAATATTATTCAATTCAATGATTTTATTGGCAACTTCTTCAAAGTTTATGTCATCTCGATGTGTATTTATTTCTAAATCTGGTTTATCCCATTTGTATTTTGTCCCCATTTCATCAAATTTAGAATACATATCTTCGATAACTGAATTGGGGATTTTAGCACCTCTCGCAATGTTTCGAGTAAGTAAAACGTCCAAAGGAGCTTTTAAATAAATAGATATGCAATTTTTATTTTTTGAATTTGCCATATGCATTAAATCTCTTCTTTTGGAGTTATAATAATTAGTGTCATCTATTATAACTGTAAATCCTTCGTTTAAAGCTTCACTTATCAAATAATTGTTCATTTTTTTGATGTAATCCTCATATTTTTCTTTCCAAACAGGAAAACTCTCTCTAATTAAATCTGTTCCTAATATTATATTGTCAAAATTCTTTTCACTTAATTTTTTTGATAAATTTTTAGAAAATGTAGATTTGCCCACAGAAGGCAACCCTACAAGCATAATCAACATAATTACACCTTTAAATTAAGATATTGAAATGTTTAATACTCCTTAAAATTAATTAAATAATATTATATGATTAGAATTACATATTATATTAAATATTAAATAAGATTTAATTAATTTATTCACATTCATATGTATTAATAATTTATTATTATGAGTATTCTATAATTGGAATTATATTAATTAATATGTAGTAATCAGGGTGTAAAAATGACCGCAGATATGCTTAAAATGGCAATAAAGGTGACAGAGAATTTAGAAAGAAGTATTCGCCCATTAATAGGTTGGGAGAAATCTAACGAAATCGTTAAAATAGGTGCTGATGGTACGCCAACTAAACGAATAGATTTGATAGCGGAAAATATTGCCATAAGTTCTCTTGAAAAGTCCTGCTCTACTATATTAATTAGCGAAGAAATAGGTTTTAAGATAATTGGTAGGGAAACGCCCAAGTATATTGTAATTTTAGACCCTATTGATGGTACATATAACGCTTTAAACGATATTCCCATATACTCAGTTTCATTGGCAATGGGTAAAATAAGCAACGATAAATTAGAGAAACTTAAGGAATTAATTTTAAACAATAATAATACCAATACTAATAATAATACTAATAATAATACTAATAATAATACTAATAATAATATTAATAATAATAAAAAATCAAAAGCCAATGAAAAGAATTTTTTAGATACTTTAAAAGATTTTGTAAAGAAAAATTTTACAATAAATGATTTAGACGTTGGCGTTGTAAAAAATATATCCACGGGGGATACATATTACGCAGAAAAAAATAAAGGGGCTTATGTTTTAAAAAATGGTAAGGAATGCGAAAAACGAAAAATCAATGTTTCAAATATTAAAAATTTAAAAGATGCTTCTATGGGCGTATTTGCATATGGTTTGTCTTCTGAAACATTAAATTTTATAAAAGACCGTAAAATAAGTAGGATAAGAATATTTGGGTCTATAGCCTTGGAAATGTGTTATGTGGCAAGGGGTTCACTTGACGCATACATAAATGTTAACGAAACAACTCGTTTATGTGATATGGCGGCAGGATATATCATATTGGAAGAAGCAGGTGGTGATATAACCACTAAAAACGGTATGCAAATGAATTTACCATTAGATATTGCAGAAAAAAGCTCTTTTATATGTTCGAATAAGGATTTACATAAAAAACTTGTGGGAACTTTTGGAAATAAATGGAGATTGAAACCCACTAAAATCGGAATAATTTCCAGATTTGACAACGAAGAATCTTTAAATGTTGCATACAACACTGTAAAATATTTGGAATCTAAAGGTATAGCCTATAAATTAGATAAAGGAATACACAATGCACTTAATAATAGATTGAATGCTAATTTAATGGATGATATACAGGATATTTCTCATATCATATCTATTGGTGGTGATGGAACAGTTTTAAGGGCTTCTAAACTAATAGAAGGTAATGAAATACCCATAATATGCGTAGATATGGGTACAGTTGGATTTTTAACAGAATTTGGCAAAGAAGATGTATATAGTGCAATTGATAGCGTTTTAAATGGTAATTACACTATCGAAAAACGTACTAAATTATCTGGACTTATAAATTATGATTTTAATGATAAAAATGCTGGAAAAAAAGAACTAAAAGAAATGCAAAAATTCATATCCGACGCTTTAAACGAGGTTGTGATTACGACAAACAATCCTGCAAAAATAATGGATTTTGAGGTTTATATAAACGGTATTTTGGCTGAAAATGTCCGTGCAGATGGTATTATAATTTCAACCCCTAATGGGTCAACTGCTTACTCATTAAGTGCAGGGGGGCCGATAATTGAGCCTACTGTCGATGCTTTCATAATTGTGCCAATATGTCCATTTAAATTATCCTCTCGACCGCTTGTGGTAGATGGAAATTCTGAAATAAAGCTTAAAATAATGAAAAAATCTGCAATGGTTGTAATAGATGGTAATAAAGAAGCATTGGTTTCTAAAGGTGATGAAATTACGTTTAGGAAGTCTAATTCTTATACGTATTTTGTGAAAGGTAGTAATTTCTATAATAAGGTCAAAAAATTAAGCTTAATGGAATAATTATCTTTTTATTTTTTATTTTTTATTTTTCAGTTATTTATTTTTTATGTTAGTACTTTATAATCTTTTCCTACTTTTTTTAAATATAATATGTTAATCAAAAGTTGTTATATTTATATATTAGATTAACCTAATATACTTACTGTAATTATATTATATTAATTTATTAATTCAAAAGTAATTATAATATATTACGATTTTGATTAAAATGCTAAATATATTATTTAAGAAGTTAATTATATTTATTAAAATGGTGTATTTTATGGAATTGAGTAATAATATAAGAAAAAATTTAAAAACAATCCTATTAACAATGTTTTTATCTGTTATCTTGGCAATGTCGGGATGTACTACAGTTCAAAGCGACAGTAATGCTAACAATACAGTAGTTAATAATACGGGGGTCGATTCTTCAACTATTTTATTATCTGATGATTTAAACAATAGTTTAACGATAAATTACCCTTGTAAAAGTGTGGTTTCTACATATGGAATGGTACCACCGATAATATATTCTTTAGACGCTCAGGATACGATTAAAGCCGGTAAAGGTATTCAGGGAAGCGATGAATTCTTAAAAATATTAAATCCTAATTTCGACAATATGGCACAAGTAAATACTGAAAATGTAGAAGAAATTAAGAAAACCAATCCAGATGTTGTTTTTGCACCATACTGGAATGAAAAAAGTGGCATATACACACAATTAACCAGCTTAGATGTGCCAGTATTTTTCGTAGATATTGAAACAGTGCCTAATTACTATAAATTATTATCAAATATGGGTAAAATGTTCAATAAATCTGAAAAAGCAGATTATTTAATTACATATTATAAAGAAAAAGTTCAATTCGTGAAAGACACTGTCGAAGGCACTGATAAACCTAAAGTTTTAGTATTGGCACACAGTGCTAAGAAAAACTCATTCTGGACACCAGGGGGAGATTTCTGGGGCAATGAAATGGTAGAAATTGCTGGTGGAGAAAGTGTTTCAAAAGAACTTGAAACTGGTAAAATGCCCGTAAATGTGGAGCAAATAGCAAATTGGAATCCTGATAAAATAATCGTAATCACATATTCCAGAGATTTCACCTCAATAGATGCTAAAAATCAATTGATGAATGACGAAGGTTGGAAAGAAATAAATGCTGTTAAAAACGGTGAAGTTTATGGAATGCCTAATGATGGAGATTCTTGGGATGTTTTAAGCCCTAAATTTACATTGGGTTTAATTTGGACTGCAAAAGTTTTGCATCCTGAAGCTATGAATATATCAATAAAAGAAGAAGCAATCCAACAATACATTGACGTGTATAATATGACTCCAGAGCAGATTTCTAAAGTGAATATCGTCGGAGACGAAGTTGATTAAGTGATAAAATGATAAAACTGATAAAGATGAAGAAATTAACTTTTAAAAATTCAAAGGACTTTAAATTTATTAAACATATGTTAATTGCACTTAATTTAAGTAATAAGTTTGATAAATCTAATGAAATTGATAAAAATACTAAAATTAACGATAATAATATCAATAATAATAGTAATAATAAACCTAATGGTAAAAAAACCAATTATTCATTAGTTTTATTTCCTTTAATTTTTATAATTTCCTTCATTTTATCTTTATTCATTGGAAGATTGTGGTTTGCCCCAAATGAAATATTTACTAATTCTTTAGCAAATAATATATTATTAAACGTTAGACTGCCGAGATTAATAGCAGTTTCACTTTCAGGTGCTTGTTTAGCTCTTTCAGGGGTGGCATTACAAAATTTATTTAAAAATTACTTGGCAGGACCTAATATACTAGGGGTGACAAGTGGTTCAGCGTTTGGTGCTGTTTTGGCAATTCTATTACTCTCATATAACCCATATGCAATACAAATGTCAGCTTTTACATTTGGTATTATGGCAATGGTACTCACATACACAATTGGGAAAAAATTAAATGGTAGTTTAAGAAATGAATCCGAATCCAGCATTATAAACTTAGTATTATCAGGTATTGCAGTTTCTGCATTATTTTCCGCAGGTGTAGGGATTATAAAATATGTTGCAGACCCTGCAGATAAATTGCAAGCAATTACATACTGGTTATTGGGTAGTTTTACCGGAATCCGGTGGGATGATGTGTATATTACAATAATACCTTTAGTTGTGTGTATAATTGGATTAAATCTATTAAAATGGCAGTTTAATATATTATCAATGGGTGAAGAAAATGCTAAATCTTTAGGTTTAAACGTTAAAAAGTATTCTGCACTTATAATATTACTTGCTACACTTGGAACGTCTTCCGCTACTGCAATGGCAGGTATGGTACAATGGATAGGATTGGTTAGTCCACATATGGCTCGTTTGGTGGTGGGGGTGGATAATAGACGTTTGATACCAGCGTCAATGTTTACAGGGGCGTCTTTATTGTTAATTTGCGATACGATAGCACGTTCTTTAACCCCTTCAGAATTACCGTTGAGTGTAATGACTTCAATAATTGGAGTTCCAATACTTTTAAAAATATTAATTAAAAATCAGAATAAATTTTAACAATCTTAATACTTTTAATACTTTTAAAATCTTAAAAATCTTAAAAATATCAAGAATTTTAAACTTAATATCGGTGGGATGAGTATTATGGCAAAAAAACTAATGTTAAATGTTTCAAATGTAAATTTTAATTATAAATTTGATAATCAAAAAATATTGAATGAATGCAATTTAAAATTAAAAAAAGGAGAAGTTGGATGCATATTGGGGCAAAATGGGGTCGGAAAATCCACATTATTAAAGTGTATTTCAGGACTATTAAATTATGATGGAAATGTAATAATTTCAAATAATGAAATATCAAATATAAAACCAAAAGAACGTTCTAAGCTTATAACTTACTCTGCACAGGAATTTAGTATTAATTTTAATTATTCTGTCTTTGAAATATTGTTAATGGGTAGAAACCCGTATGTTAATTTTTTCAATGGCCCAACAAATGAGGATGAAGAATTAGTTTATAAAACACTAAATAAATTGCAAATTGAGCATTTGGCAAATAAAAGTTTCCTTTCTTTAAGTGGGGGTCAAAAAAGACTGGTAATGATTGCAAGAGCTCTAATTCAAGATAGTAAAGTAATGATATTTGATGAGCCCACAAGTTTCTTAGATTTTAAAAATCAAGTTTTAATATTGGACGTAATTAAAAAAATATCTAAAGAATATGGTAAAACAATTTTATTCTCTTTACACGACCCTAATTTAACATATTTCGCTGATACGATATTCACTATGAAAAATGGGACTATTGTGAATAGTGGCGGTCAGGATTTACTTAATAAAGACACATTTATGGATATTTATGGATTATCAACGGATATACTTCAATATAATAATAAAAAAATAGTAATTCCGAATTTATAATTAATATATTGGTGTATAATAACAATAATAACAATAATATGTAAGTATATCCCTGTATCGATATATTTATCAAATATTTTAAAATAATCCTCTTAAATTTAAATTCATTTCGTAAGTATTATATGTAATTGGAATAATTGTATAATTAATATATAATAATTGCATAATTACAAAATAATAACTTAATTCCATTAACTTTGATATATAACAAGATATAACAAGGTATAACAAGATATAAAAAATACAACAAAATATAAAAATTAAAGAAATATCCCCTGGTGGCATTATGATAGTAGAACAGATGAAGGATAAAGCAATAGAATTAATAAAAACTGATTTAGAAAGCGGTAATTTAAAAGAAGTAATTTTAAAAGATTTTTCACTCGGAGTTCCTTACGCATACACGGTTTTAGAGTTCGTGAATAAAGATGGAACTTCAAAGGAAGTTTTAGGTGCAGCAATGGTATTAAATGAAGGTGGTTCTTGCAACAAAATAGAAAACACAACACCGGATATTTACTCATTACTCAATAAAATTTCAAGTTTTTCATATACTGACAGAGCTTTAGCAGTTTCAACCATAAACGCAATTTCTCAATACTACATAATCACGCAAGATTTAGAGAAGCAAGATGCTGTTGAAGTAATATTAAATTTAGATGGTGTAAAAAACATCGGATTTGTCGGAAATATTGCACCTATTGCAAAGGAATTGCAGAAAAAAGGCGATTACAACATTTATGTGTTTGATAGGGGTAGTTCTTGCTGTTCAACTGGTTCATTAATGGATACTTTTGAATACAGATTATTGCCCGAAATGGACGCTTTATTTATCACAGGTTCGACAATGGTAAATGATACAATTGATATGGTATTAGATAGGGCAATAAATTCAAAAATAAATGTTTTAACAGGACCTACTGCACAAATGCACCCAAAATTATTGGATGGAACAAAAATAACTCATTTGGGTTCTGTAATGGTAAATGACGTAAATGACACAGTTATGAACTTAAAATTAGGTTCTTCGTGTGGATTATTCCAAAAAGGGACTAAATATACAATAAATGTAGAAAATTACAAATAAATAACCCTTTTTAATATTCGATATTTAATATATATTATTTTTTAATACATAATTTTTTTATATTTTTTTTATAATTTATTATACGCCTACAATTTCAGTAAAATTAAAAAAGATTGATATAATTAAATATTTATATATAATTAAATATTTACATATTTAGCATAATGTGGTTTTGGTTCTTATGCAACCTCCCCCATCACCTACCGGTACACTTTGACCTCCTTTACCACAATATCCTTTGCTAAGGTAGAAATCATCACTAACTGCATCTACATCGTGTAATATCGACATAATTTCCCCACTTAATCCTGCATCTTTAAGTGAAACAGTTAATTCTCCGTTTTCAATCATAAAAGCTTCAACTGAATTGAATTGGAATAATCCTTTACCCGTATCGACTTGTCCACCTCGAGAGCCAATTAAGTAAATACCGTCTTTTGTATCTTGTATTAATTCGTCGAATTTCCAGTCTTTTGACTTTATGTATGTATTACTCATTCGTACGATAGGCTTATTAAGTGCTTGAGCTCTTGAGTTTCCAGTTGCTTCCATATTAAGCCTTCCTGCAGTTTCTCGAGAATGTAAATATCCTTTTAAAACGCCGTTCTCAATAAGTACTGATTTAGTTCCTTTCACACCTTCATTATCATATTTATAGAATCCAAAAGAACCTTCGATTGTGGAGTCATCTATTACACTTACTTCTTCACTACCTACTACTTCGCCTATTTTATCTTTAAATACGCTATCGTTAGATAATACCAAATCTGCTTCAGTAGCGTGTCCAACTGCTTCGTGTATGAATACACCAGCTAATTCGGGGTCTAAAACCACATTAAATTCTCCTTTTGGGCAAGGTTTTGCATTAAGTAATCTTAAAGCTCTTTCTTTAACTTTTCTACTTTTTTCTTCTAAATTATCGTTAGCTATGGCTTCAAAACCATCTCCGCCAGATTTATCAAATGCAAACTGTAAAGATTCCCCTTTTGAAACAGCCATCATTCTCATAAGTGTTTTTATCCCTTCACTCTCAATATGGGTTCCTTCACTTGTAAATAATAATGAAGCACCTTCTGCATCAGAATAATTGACAGATTTGCTTACAATTTGGTTATTTTCGTCTTTAAGGTTGTTATTTACAATATTCATATATTCTTTTTTTTCTTCAATTGAAATATCCAATGGGTTTATTTTAACTTTTGATACTACTTTATCATTTATTATGGGCACTTCTTTCATTATAACTTCTTTGTTGGTGTGCATATTTGATAATTTAGCACTTTTGTAGGCGCTATCGAATAATTCTTCGATATTGGTCATATTTATATTATTGGACGTTGCTAAGCCCCAACCGTTATTTTCAAGCACCCTAACAATAACGCCCCCATAATTTCCACCGGATATTTCGTCTACTTCGCCGTCTTTCATTACTATGTTGTTGGAACAGCTTTTTAATACCCTAATATCTGCATAAGTTCCTATTTCAAGTAATTTCTCGATTTTTTCAATATTTAAGCAATTTAAATTTAAGTCCATAACTTCACCAATAATTTTTATAAATATTATAATTTTTTTATAAATGATATAGATTATCATAATATTTTAAAATAAATATGTTTTATTTGAATGTAATATTATTTAAATTTAAATCTAAAAATTAAAATCATTATGTATTACAATAGTTTTAGTCTCTGTCATCTCTTCAACGGTGTATTTTATCCCTTCTCTACCCAATCCACTATTTTTAACGCCCCCAAATGGCATATTATCTTGTCTAAAAGTTGGGCTATTGTTAATCATAACTCCCCCATACTCAAGATTTTCTGCAAGATACATAGCTTTATTAATATCTTTGGTAAAAACGCCCGCTTGTAATCCGTAATTACCTTTATTTGCTAATTCAAGCCCGTGCTCCATATTTATAATTTTTGTAATGGGTAAAACTGGTCCAAAAGTTTCAACATTTAAAAGGCTATTATTTTCTCTAACTGATATTATTGTAGGGCTTATTAATGAATCTCGTCTCATGCCCCCAGTTATTAATTCCCCGCCTTCTGAAATGGCTTTTTTTATTAAATTTTCTACTTTATCCGCACTTTCTGAGGTAATAAGCGGTCCCATATCTGTACTATCCTCAAGTGGATTTCCTACGTTGAAATTTCGGGTTTTATCCATTAATTTATCTATAAACTCATCGTAAATATTTTCATGCACTAAAACTTTACCTACCGAAATGCAAACCTGTCCGGAATTAAGATATTTACTTTTTACTGCACTTTCTACGGCTTTATCAATATCACAATCGTCTAAAACTATTAATGGATTATTACCCCCTAATTCAAGAGCAATTTTTTTCATACCTGCATTTTTGGCAATATTTTTACCTACTTCCACACTACCGGTGAATGAAACCATATTAACATTGTCATTAGTGGCTATTTCATTACCCACTATTTCCCCGTGCCCTGTGATTAAATTAAATACCCCTAATGGTATTTTCATCTTTTTTAATGTATTTTCTATTAACTTTGTAAGTAATATTGCGGATAATGGAGCTTTAGAAGATGGATGTAATACTATTGTATTACCCGTAGCTATCGCAGGTGCTATTTTATGCACAACTAAGTTCAAAGGGTAATTAAATGGAGTAATAGCTCCAACAACACCCACAGGTTCTTTTTTAGTGTAAATAAGCCTATTTTCTGAATTAATCGTTTCCCCACGTAATTCTTTGGCATAAAAGGCAGATAATCTAAGTGCTGTAATGCTCCTATCTACTTCTATTCGCCCCTGTTTAACGGGTTTTCCTGCATCAACGGCCAATAATTTTATAAACCTATCTTTATTATTTGAAACAGCTTCTGCTAATCTCATTAATATTTTATAACGATTATTTGCCGATAATTTACGCATATGTTCTTTATTTTCCACAGCAACTTTTATTGCATTTTTAGTTTCATCTCTGGTATTTGCAGTAATTTTTTCAATCACTTTGTAGTCGTATGGGTTTATAACGTCGATTTCATCTCTTAATATCCATTTACCATCAATAAACATAAAATCACCTTTATAATCATCAACATAATTAAAATAATTTAATAATTTAATAATTTAATAATTTTTTCAATATGATATAACATTCCTTTTAATCAATTCTTTAAAATATTATCTATTTTAAAATATTAATAATCTTCGTAAAATAAGATGAATATTATTTAAAAATTTAACATATTATTAATTTAAAAAAAGAAATTAAAATAAAATAAGAAATTATTCAATATGACCTAAAATATGACCGCTTTCTTTTTTAATTATTTTTAAACCAGTTTTACAAGCATTAACTGAACCAGGCAATGAGTAAATAAGTTTTTTATTATATATTCCTGCAGAAGCTCTTGAGAGTATTGTCGAAAATTGAACTTCATCATAGCTTAATTTGTGGAATACTATACTAAAACCTTCGAGTTTTTTATCATATAATTCATTGACTACTTCTGAAGTATTATCTCTGTTAGATAGCCCCGTACCGCCAGTTAATACGATACACTCGACATCAGAATACTCTACAATATGTTTTATAAGACCTTTTATCATTTCAGGACTATCGGGAATTAATTCGTATATTTCAGCGTTTAATTCATCCCTCAATAACATACCTGAACCATCTTCAACAGTTAAACCCCTTAATTTTTCCATATACCTGCTATCGCTAATGGAAACTACTGCATATCTTATGTTTTGTACTTTAGTATGCATAAAATCCCTCATTTTTAATTTTATAATTATATTGTAATTTAATATATATTCATATGAATATATTAAATTTGATGCACTAATTTATTATTATAAATAACCTATATTTTATAAATTATTCTTTGATTTTCATTTTATTAGTTTTCATATAATCCAATAAATTTGTTCGAGCTTCGCCAATTGTATAGCCCATATCAATGTTTAATTTATCCTCACGCTTCAATATTTCTATTAAATGCGAAATACGAGGTAATCTTAATTTTGAATTTCTGATGGCTTCAGTATCGCTAAATATTTCTTTAGGAGTTCCATTTTTTATAATTTTTCCATTACTTATTAAGTAAACCTTATTAGCATAAACAGGAACTAAATCAACGTCGTGAGTTGAAATTATAATCGTAATACCTTGTTTATTCAAATCATACAATAATCGCATAATTTGAGATGCTCCAAGTGGGTCAAGACCTGCAGTAGGTTCATCAAGGACTATTATTTCGGGTTTCATAGCCAAAATACCTGCAATTGCAACTCTTTTTTTCTGACCCCCACTTAAATGGTGCGGTGGTTTTTCATCATAACCTTCCATATCGACCGCTTTTAAAGATTCTTTTACTCTTTTGGCCACTTCGTCGTGATTTAATCCTAAATTCATTGGTCCAAATGCAATATCTTGTGCAACAGTAGGGGCAAAAAGTTGGTCATCGGGATTTTGAAATACGATACCGACTGTTTTCCGTACTTCGAGTAAATCTTTATTTTTGTAGGATATGGGATTTTCTTTGACTTTAACAACTCCTTCTTTTGGTTTTAGAATGCCGTTAAAATGTAAAAATAATGTTGATTTTCCAGCCCCATTAGGTCCTAAAATCGCAATCATATCCCCTTTGTTAGCTTTAAAATTAATACCGTTTAACGCAGAAGTACCATCAGGATATTTATAAACTAAGTCATTTACTTCGAGAATTGGCAATATATCACCGCAATTATTATAAATTCTAATTAAATTTAATAAAAAATTATGGTATTATAAAAATATAAAACCATAAAAATATAAAACTGAAAATATAACTTATCTAAAATTATTATCTTGTAGATTATAAAATTTTGACATAAACATAATATACACATAATAATTTATTATATTATAAAAAATGTGATACATTATTTTTTAATATATTAAAGTGGGGATTAGCCCTAATAAAATAATAATTCCTTCAAATAAAAATATTCCAAATATTTGGCTTTTCGCAATTGATTGTTTTTCTCCAAAATGGTGGATATTCCCATCATAGCCTCGAGCGCACATCGTAGTGTATAAATTATCGCCTTTATCTAACGAGCGTAATAACATCACACCTGCAAGTATTCCCATTGATTTATACGAATTTTTAAATCCTGAATATCCAAATCTCGTTTTTTGAGCGTTTTCTATCATCAAAGCTTCATCAATCAATATGAAAATATATCTGTATATCAACATAGTAATTTCAATAACGCTTTGAGGTATCTTTAAATCTTTTAAAACGGTAAATAATTGCGTAATTGGGGTAGTAAGTGCTAAAAATAAAGTACAACTTACACCTGCAAACATTCTAAATAGGGCGTGATATCCTAAATTAAAACCCTCATAATATAAAGGAATTGAGAAATTTCCTACGTTTATACTAAACCAAACGTCTGTACCAAATAGTAATGTCATAAATACCAATGAAAATATTCCAAATAATACTGGAATTGATAATAATTTAAAATATATTCCTTTGGGAACTTTTGCTTTGAAAATTGTTAAAATAATCATTGAAATAGCCATTAAAATACAAATAGTTGGGGAATTAAATAATAATACTACAAATAAAGATATCATTGAAAATATTACTTTTAATTGGGGATTTATGTGATATAATCCATTAGAGTGAGCAATATCATCAATCAATAATTTTTGAACCATTTTATCGCCATAACCTAAATTAATCTGTATTTTAACGTTTTAATAGATTTATATCGTATTAAATTTTATTTTTAGTTGGTGTACATTATGCCATTAATGTTATTAAAACTTAATTGATAATTATTAAATAATCTTTAATTGAGTGTATTATTTTTAATTGATATATATATATATATATATATATATATTATTAAATAGTTAATCAACTAATCAACTACTCAACTAATTTAAAAAAATAAAAAATAAAAAATAAACAATAAAAAAAATTAAGAGATATGTCTAAATATGTAAAATAGGAGAGTTAAAGTATTTTATTATGTTATATTTTTATTTTGTCCCCATAACTAAGTTTATTCATTATTTTCAGGTTTATTATTCTTTTTAAGTCCTTTAAAGTATCCAATATAGTATCCAATTATTATGGCACCTATGGCAGCCTGTAAAGCAAATAATAAACTTTCTATTTCCCCACTTGGAGGTTCCCAGAATGAATTAAACCAAGGTTCATATTCTGGTTGTATTATGATAATTTGTTCTTCGGCAGCTCCATCAGCACCGCCGAAATATCCGTCGTCTTCACCAAGCCCACTGTATATAATCAAAGGTGCTACAATAATGGCAATAAGTGCTAAAATCATAAAGAGATGTTTATTACTCATTATTACCACCTTTTTTTATGTTTGTTATTTTTTCAAATAATTCAGGTCTTAATTCAGACAAGTAATCCCATAACAATGCAGTAATAAGACCTTCTGCTATTGCAAGAGGTATCTGTGTTATTGCAAATATTGTTCCAAATTCCGTGAATGACGACATAAAGTCTGGAACAGGGAATGCTAAAGCTAACTGTATTGACGTAGTCAAATATGTTGCCCAATCTGCAAATATTGCAGTAAGCATTACAACCCAAGTAATATTTAATTTTCCTCTCAAAGCTTTAAATACCAAGTATCCTACAAATGGTCCCATAATACCCATTGAGAATATATTGGCACCTAATGTGGATATACCACCGTGTGCAAGTACTAATGCTTGGAATAACAATACAATGGTTGCCAAAACTGATGTAATCGCAGGACCAAATAATATAGCACCTAAACCATTACCTGTTGGGTGTGAACAGCTTCCTGATACCGATGGTAGTTTTAAAGAACTTAAAACGAACATAAAAGCACCGGAAATAGCCAATAAAGGTTTAGCTTCAGGATTATTTTTAAGAACTTTATTTAAGTTTAATATCCCATATCCTACAACAATAGCGGATATAATATACCAAACTATTGCCCATTCCATGGGTAAATAACCTTCCATAATGTGCAAGATATCACCTCATTATTTTTTACGTTTTTAACATTTTTAACATCGTTGATTTTTAAAATTAACTTAAAAATATTCTATTTTTATTAATTATGTAGTATGGTATTTTTAATTTATTTTGAGTATATAGTATGCTAATTAAATATGCTAATTATGTTGTTATTTTACATAGTTAACTAGTAATTCTATTTAATTTTATATTATGCAATTTAAATTTACTACGTTTATAGTATATAAATATTGTTAATTAAATTTAAGTAGAACATTATTAAAGTTAATTTTAATAAATAAATATTTATTTTTAATTACATATAATTTTAAAATACCTTAAAATATACTTTAAAAAGTAGTAAAAGATAAAAAAATAGAAAAAAAGCAATTTAATTAGAAATAACGAGTATTTTTTTAATATTTAATGTTCATTTGTGATATAACCTTTAATGGCACTCATTGCAGCTATGGCAGGTGATGAAAGATAGACATCTGAATTTAGATTGCCCATTCTACCCTTAAAGTTTCTATTAGTTGTAGATAACGCAACTTCACCATCTCCTAAAACACCTTGATGAGCCCCTAAGCAAGGACCACAACCTGGCGTACATATCATAGCACCTGCATCTATGAAAGTTTGTATAAGTCCTTCATTAAGTGCTTGATTGAATATTGTTTTAGAAGCGGGTATTATTATTAACCTAACATTTCTATGTACTTTACTGTTTTTTAAGTACTTTGCAGCGATTCTAAGGTCGTTTATTTTACCATTGGTGCAAGAACCGATGAATACCTGGTCTATTTCAAGCCCTTTAATATTTGAAACGTCTGTCACGTTATCAGGATGATGCGGACAAGCAACTTGCTCTTCCATATCGGTAATATCAAATTCTACAACGTCATAATAAGAATCATTTTCAAGATTAGAATTGTAATAATCAGAAGTTAATCTTTCTTTTTTAAGTTCTGCTATTTTTGACTCATTAACTCCCGCACGTGCTAAATAGTTATAGGTAGTATCGTCAGCTTCAATTAAACCAGTTTTACCGCCCATTTCTATGGCCATATTACTCATAGTCATTCTGTCATCCATATCTAAATTTTTGACTGCATTTCCACCGTATTCAAGAGCCATATACGTTGCTCCACTTCTACCAATTTCTTTGCAGGTTTTTAAGATAATATCTTTACCGAATATACGTTCATTAACGCCAGATACTTCTATACGAATTGTTTCAGGCACTTTTAACCAAGTTTTACCCATAGCATATATATAACCCATATCTGTAGCTCCAAAACCTGTAGCAAATGCCCCAAATGCCCCGTGTGTACAGGTATGGCTATCGCCACCTGTTATAATGGTATTTGGTAATACATGACCATTTTCGGGTAATAATTGATGACAAATGCCTTCTCCACCTTTGTAATAGTTTTTGATACCTTGTTCATTTACAAAATTTCGAGTAATTACTTGCATATTTGCCGCTTTTGCAGTATTTGCAGGTACGTTATGGTCAAATACTATAACGATTTTATCTGGGTTCCATACTTTATTTGCAATTTTTTCAAAAGTTTTAACAGTTAAAGGAGTAGTTCCGTCATGCGTCATTGCAATATCGACATCAACTTCAACGGTTTCGCCTGCAACAACTTCCCTACCCATTTTTTTAGACATTATTTTTTCCGCAAGTGTCATAATTTCACCAAAATGTATACGTTTTTCAAAGAATTATGTTAAATTTTCATACTTTAAACTTTTTAAATTAAATTATTTATTTACAATCTTATTATTTTGTATTTATTATATATTTATCGATTATATCTGATATATTTTTAGTATTAAGGACATCATATTTTAAAATAAATGTCAAATAATAAACTAAACTAAAAATAAAATAAAATAAAAATAAAATAAAAATAAACTAAAATAATAAAATAAAAATTGCATAAAATATTTTTATGTAGTATTGTATATACTCAATTAATTTATGAATTAGGCTTGAATTCAGCCAATATTTCCCCATTTTTGAATACTCTTACTATGCCTCCACTCGCAGATAATGTAATTGCAACACAATCTAAATATTTAGTAATTGTTGCAGCAGAGTAGTGTCGGGCACCTAAACCGTGAGGTAAATTGATATTGGCACCTCCACAATTTATATATCTACCGCCTCCGAAGACATTACCAATATAATCAACTAAAAACGCCCCATCAATAGTGGATAACTCTTTTAGCGTTCCTTTAACTTTTTTATCAAATATTATGGCATCGTGGCATTCAAAAGGATTTAGTATCAAAGGGGTGGTCATTTTTAATAATTCCGATTTTTCACCGATTAAAAATGTAGTACCTATAGATTTACCTTCTCTACCCTCAACAGAAAGTTCTATACAGATAGTTAAAGATTCTAAGACTACTTTTTTCTTAATATCCTCTAATGAGCTAATATACTTATAAAATTTTACAAAGTCCGGATAATCATCCACTTCTAAGACTGAAATATTATTACTTCGAGTTATTTGCGAAGTACCGAAGATTGATACTATCAATTCGCCCATATTCAATAATCCATTTTCCAATAATACAATCATAGCTTGATTAACTGTTGAAACTTTGCTATTTTTACCATAATTCATTAATATGGGTATTATGGGTTCATTTTTAAGTTTAAAGTATGTATCTTTATTTGGAGTGGCCGTTATTACTTTTAAACCATTTTTTAATAATTTAGGATTTTCTTGCACAAATTCTTTATAAATTTCGTATGATAGGCCTGATTCGGTGAATATTATAACCGTGTCTGCGTTTAAATCGTTAGACAACTCTAAACCATGCTTTATAACATATTTAATTTTATCCATTAAAAACACCAATAACAATTAAAATTTAGAAGTTCGAATTTATAATTTACATATTTCGCAACTCTGAAAATACACAAATGTTTATATTTATAAATTTACGTATATTAGATAGCTTAATATAATTTTAAATTATGAAATGTTGTTATATTTTAAACTGTGAGTTAATATGCCGAATTTATATTAATTTAATCTAATATAATCTTTGTATTTGCAGATATATGTATTTTTTGATATAATTTTTTTAACACTTTAATTTTAATATGATTTTCTTAAAAAAGTAAATTTATTGAATGTAATTAACAAGAGAACTTGCAAAATACGGATTTCCGATACAATGCTGGTGAGTATATCCTCCTAATACTGTTTTGTCTTCGTTTAATAGGCCATCATAATTATTTGATATTCCTACGCCCCTATTAATTTTATATGCAAATTTAGCATTTTCCTTGATATTTATTAATTTTGAGTAATGGAATTCGTGCGCTCTAAATTTAAAACCTGATTTACCAATATGGCAATCTTCTGAAAATTCTCCTTTGACATAACTCAATCCTTGTACATTTTTGGTAGTAATAGAATCACAATTTAGTAATCCAAGGGTTTTATGCCCATCAACAGATTTAGCAGCATACATTAAGCCACCACATTCTGCATAAATTTTAGATTCTTTATTTTCAACTTTTTGACAAATTGAATTTAACATATCTTTATTTTCACTCAATTCTTTTGCGAATATTTCGGGGTAGCCACCCCCAATATATATAATATCTGAATCAGGAACTTCAGAATCGTGTAAAGGACTGAAGAATTCTATTTTAGCACCATTATCTTTTAAAGCATCAACATTGTCCCAATAATAGAAGTTAAACGCTTCATCGTGCGCAATAGCTATTTTACACTTATTTTTATTTATATCCCATAATATATTTTCCTCGGAATCCGGTATTAAATTGTCAAATTCGAAATCTGCTTCAAAATCTACATCACTTATTTCTTTTAAAAGTTCCATATCCAAATTATTTTCAATAGTTTCCGCCCAAAGCCCTATTTGAGAAGCCATTTCATTTTTCTTTTCAGGAGTTGGTACTAAACCCAAATGTCTTTGCGAAACTGTCAATTCTTCACTTCGAGGTATCGCACCAATTATTTTTATTTCTTTATCATAGTATTCTACAGCATCTTTTAATTTTTCATAGTGTTTTTCCCCCCTTATTTTATTAAATATGACTCCTTGAATATTAATATCTTCATCAAAACTTTTAAAACCTTTAATTATTGCAGCAGCACTCCTTGTAAGACTTCGTGCATCAATTAACAAAATTACCGGACTTTTTAAACTTTTTGCAACTGATGCAGTACTTCCTACGTCGTTATATGGGGATAATCCTTCATAAAGTCCCCTTACTCCTTCAATTATACTTATATCGGCTCTTTTTGAGTTTTTAGCAAATAATTTTTTTATCTGAACATCATTCATAAAAAAACTATCTAAGTTCCTTGAATGGTTATTGGTGGCAGTAGTATGGTATGTAGGGTCTATATAGTCTGGACCTATTTTATATGGTTGTACATTTAATTTTTTACTGAGTGTTGCCATAATACCTGTCGATACAGTAGTTTTTCCCACCATTGAAGAAGTACCTGCAATAACTAATCGTTTCATAATTTCACGCAACTTTTGATATTATTTTCAAATAATACTAATAATAGTAATAATAATAATAATAATAATAATAATAATTTAACTAAATTTTAAGTATGATTATATTACGTATTACTATTATAAAAAATTATAATACTAAATATCCATATATTTAAATTATATATTATTATGATATTATAGTATTCAAAAGATAGGGTTATTAATAGTTTTAGATAGTAATTTATGTTTAAAGAATTATGACTAAAAAGATATATTGTAGAATAAAAATAATAAAAATTATAAAAATAATCTAATAAAAAATAATAAAAAATAATAAAAAATAACGTAAATAATAAATTAAAAAGACACAAATAAGGGGAAATATTGTTAAAAAACACTTATAATTATGTGATAGGGAGATATACTAAGTTTTTAAGCTTATCCTTTTCAAAAAAGTTTTTAATAACTTATTTTTTATGTATTATAGGCTATCTTTCAATAACTTTATTAAGTATATCCATAAATTCATTATATTCTCTAAAACATGCCGATTTTATCGCCACTAAAAAATTTGAAATCGTATCCAGCGCCGTAGTTTCACAAACGGGTTCAGAAGTATCTTATTTGTCATTAGCTTTGACATATATCGTTAACAACTTTTTAGCCTGTTTTACAATATCTTCTGCGATAGTTGCAGTAGCTTTATTGTATAAACACGATTTAAAAAAAGAAAATGAAGTTGTAATCTCATATATAAATGTTTTATTTATATTTTATTTAATAACCATATTAAATCCATTTACTGGACTTTCAGGTGCTAAATTAAGATATTTGGATTTGCTTGCCGTTATACCGCATGGAATTTTTGAATTTGCAGCAGTAGCTTTGTCTATTTGTTTGGGTATACACTATGCTTTAAAAATATTGCCTGTATCAATTACTTTAAATTTAGACTCAAATTCAGATTCGGATTCAAATTCTGAAAAAAATATAATTGATTATAATACTGTTAAATCAATTCCTAAATTAAAATTAAGAGATTATTTAAATTATTTGGGTCTTTTAATCTTAATTTTACTACTTGTAAGTATAGCTGGTATATTAGAACCTATAGATTGGGCTTTACGTAATTATTCAATTGCTAATAATTTAAATATGGTAGATTTATTTATAGAATCGTATAAAAATATAATATATTATATTATTCCGAATATACTAAATGATTTATTGTCTAAATTTTAATAATAACTTATTATTTATAAATAATATATACTTGACATAAACATAACATATACATTTTTATTTAGGTGATAATATGTTGATTGATAGCCATATTCATTCAGATACTCGTTCATTTGAAGATTTACAAGCTTTATCTACGTTTTTAGATTGTGTAATTACGCATGCTCACGACCCAATGCCAGTTTATTCATTCGAAGTTTGTAGGGCTCATTTTGATAAATTGTTAAAATTTGAACCAAAAAGGTTTGAAAAAGCAGGTTTAAATTTTTATATCTGTATTGGAATCCATCCGAGGGCAATACCTGAAAAAATAGACGATATTGATTACCAAATATTAAAAGAATACCTAAAAGATAAAAAAGTCGTAGGTTTAGGTGAGGTGGGGCTTGAATTAGCCACCGACACAGAAATAGTAATTTTAAAGAAACAAATGGCTTTAGCCGAATGTTTAAAAAAGCCGATAGTATTGCATACTCCAAGGACTAATAAATATGAAATTACTAAAAAACTGTTAGAAGTAATTGAAGACAGCGATTTAACTACAAATATTGCCATAGAGCACGTAGATTTTGAAAATATTGATTTAATTTTAGATTATATTTTAAAGAATAATAATTTAAAAATTTCTGAAAATCCTGATTATAAAAATAATATACATTTAGGTATCACAGTACAGCCTCAAAAGTTAACCCCTGAATCTGCAATGGACTTAATAAAATATATTTACCAAAGAGATGATTTAAAACCATTGAGGGAGTCAAATAATTTAAAAATAATGATAAACAGCGATATTTCAAGTGCCCCATCAGATATATTTAGTCTTTTAAAAATGAAGGTAATTTTAGAAAAAAATTCAGGAGTTTTGAAATCTGTAAATTATAGTGCAAATGACATAATAAATAATATATTGGGAGATAATGCAAAAGAAATATTTAATTTATAATTTTAGTTTTTATTAATATTTTTAATTTTTTTTTGCTGAATTTTAATTATGGGTTAATCGTTTTTGTTTTTGTTATTTTCAACTTTTTCATATTCCATTCCGTAAATTAAAACATTATTTTCTTTCAATTTGACTCGATATTTTATAATATTATCCAACTGATTCATACAATGTTTAGCATATTCTAAATCGGAAACTGTTGTTAAAAAACTCCTTAAATTTTCTGGAGACTTTATTTGATACATATTTTTAGCACCCGTGGACAATACAACGGGAGTATTGTATTTTTTAGCAAGTTTGATATTTCTTTTATATGAATTCAACAATCTGGCAATTTCATATCCTTTTTTAACCAAAAGGTCTGAAAAGTTTAAATTAAAGCCCACTCTGTGGATACTTCCTAATCTTGCAGTAATATGGTCTATTCCAGAGTCTAAACGTCTGAATGCAGGAGATGTTAGTATATCAACGTCGTCTTTTTCAAGAGCGTATCTATTGATATCTAAATCTCCACCTTTTACCATTAATACCTCACATTTGCCCCTATATTTTTTAATCCCTTTTTCTAAATCTCTTGTATTTGATGCATATAATAATATTCCTGAATAAACTGATAAATCAAAAGATTTAGCCAGTTCTTTGCATTCTAAATATTTATCTTTACTATAATCTGCTGGTTCTTCTTCTGTTTTCCCTTTTTTAGATAAATATACATTTTGGGTAAAAACAAATCCTTTCCACCCAATTTTTTTTAAATATTCGATACCTTCAAACGTATTTATATAATTTATATCAATATATTCTTTTTCGTCCTTTTTAAATTCATTTTTGAGATTATTGGTCATATTTGTCCTTTTTGAATTTTTATACATAATAAAATTTTAAGTTTAAAACTTTATAAAACACTGTTAACGCTAAAATTAGTATTTATACTAATATTTTATACTAACATTATTAGCTTAAATTTCAAAAATAATAAAAATTATGTTTAATTAAATTATCTGTCTTGAGGAGTTTTAACTTCATCTACAATTTTAGTACCTGCAGCTACTTCATCGATACTATGAATAACTCCGTTCATAGTTTCAATTACGTCTTTAATAACGTCGTAGTCTAAATCGTAGCCTTCAACAGTGATTTTGACACTTTCAGTAGATTTGTCGATTTCATGTACCGTGATGTTTACACCATCAATACCTTCCAAAGCACAAATCTCAAGTGCTAAATCCGTTAATTTGGGTTCGTGTGTTTTTAACACGTCAAGAACTACTCTTCTAAGTTTGGTCACGCTTTTCTTCCTCCGAAGCACGTTTTAACATTTTATAAGTTGTTTAGTATTTTAAGCCACGCTTTTAATGTGCAATGTCTATTTTAAATCTAAAATTTACTATTAAAATATATTATAATTTACCATATAACTGATAATTGACTTTATAAATTTTAATATATCTTATAATATATAAAATATATTATATTTTGTACTATATTTTTAGACCTCTGTCTCATAACTTAATTTTTAATAATACTAAAATATGATAAAATATTAATAGTGTATAAACAATATTCTTATAAATATAAAATTCTTACAATTTAAAAAACTAATACTAATCTTACTTTTTATCATAAAATTATCAATTATAAACAATATACGAGTGATAGCATGATATTACACCCTCGACCTTCACCAATCGCAGCAACAATGTATCAATTAAGAGATATGGGTGTAGATGCAATAATAATGCACGGACCAAGCGGTTGCTGTTTTAGAACTGCGAGACTCTTAGAAATAGATGGTATAAGAGTTTTTACAACGGCTATGAATGAAAATGACTTCATATTTGGCGCAACCGAGAAATTAAAAAGTGTAATTGACGATGTAATAGCTTATTTGCGAGAAAACGATGTAAAAGAATCGAAAGAATCGAAAGAATCGAAAGATACCTCTAAAGAAAGAAAATTAAAAATAGGGATAGTGGGTACTTGTGCGAGTATGATTATAGGCGAAGATATAACTGGTTTAAACGACGAATATAGTGATAATGAGATAATTATCCCTGTTGATATTCATAGTGGACTTGCAGATAATACCATAGGGGCTATTAGGGCAATGGAAAGTGCTATGGATGTAAATTTAATTTCAGAAGAAGAATTCAATAGACAAGTGCATTTATTAAATAAAGCTACAGAAGTGGAAAAAACTAAAGGTATGGCAAAGCAAAAATATTTACAGCCCACTTATGATGATGACATTGACGAAGTAATGCGTGAATTTAAAGAAAAATTAATCAATTCAAACAAGGCTAATAATAAAGAGCTAAAATCAAAACCTGTAATTGTATGTATATTAAACGCAAAAAAAGAGACTTCTTATTTATTTTCCCATCCAATTTTAGAAATAAATAAAGCTTTTAAAAATAATGCAAAAATTATAAATATTGCAAATTTAGACGATAGTTTAGGGTTTGAAAAAGTAAGAAAAGATGCAAAAAATGTTTTATCAGAATTTAAAGAAAATAATGTAAAGATTGATTATATAACTGGTGGTTTAGATGAATATGCAATCACGGGTTTAAAAGCTACTGAAATCTTGGAAAAATTATCTAATTCAAATAATATCGATGAAATTCCTGATATAGTATTTGTTTCAGGCGTTCCACACGCTTTAGATGATAAAAAGCTCAAGGATATCAAAGAAAAGAATCCAAACGTTATTACGATAGGTATCAGTGATGGTCCGAGATTATACCACCCTATAAAAGATATGTACGATTACGGAATTATAGAATTGGATGCACACGCAAAAGTTTTGGGCAAAAAAAATATTGTAAAATCTCGTTTTGGCGAATTAATAAATTATACCTTTCAAAATGAATAATAAGAATAATACGAATAATAAGAATAATAAGAATAATAAGAATAATAATATTTAAAAAATAATAAATTAATAACCTTTAATTTAATTATAAATATATAAATAAATCTTAAAATATATAGATATTATAGATTATGATATATGATATTTTTAATTTTATCGAGTTTATCAAGTATTTGAGGGAAATTATGCAAAAGCCATGGGTTGAGAAATACAGGCCAACTACACTAAGCGAAATCGTTGGTCAAAAAGAAATAATTGAAAGACTTAAAAATTATGTTGAAAAGCAATCAATGCCACATTTATTATTTAGTGGTTCTCCAGGTATTGGAAAAACAACTGCAGCATTATGCTTGGCGAAAGACCTTTATGGGGATGATTGGAGAGAGAATTTTTTAGAATTGAACAGTTCTGATGAAAGAGGTATCGATGTAATTAGGACGAAAGTAAAGGATTTTGCGAGGACTAAGCCAATAGGGGACGCACCATTTAAGGTTATATTCCTTGATGAGAGTGATGCTTTAACTTCTGATGCTCAAAACGCTTTAAGGCGTACTATGGAAAAATATTCTGATATTTGTAGGTTTATATTAAGTTGTAATTATCCAAGTAAAATTATTCCCCCAATACAGTCCAGATGTGCAATATTTAGATTTTCTCCGTTAAAAACAGAGGATGTTTTAGATTATATGAATTATATCTCAGAAAATGAAAATATAACAATTGAAAAAAGTGGTAGCGATGCAATAATCTACGTTTCTGAAGGGGATATGAGAAAATCCGTAAATGTATTACAAACTGCTGCGGCAGTTTCAAACGTAATTGATGAAGATATTGTTTATAAAGTATCTTCGAGAGCAAGACCTGATGAAATCAAGAAAATGATTGATTTGGCAATCAATGCACGATTTATGGAAGCAAGAGAGCAATTATACAAATTAATGATTGATTGGGGTATGGGTGGACAAGATATACTTACGCAAGTATTTAGGGAAGTTCCATATCTTGATATTGAAGAAAATGAGAAAGTATCTTTAATTGAAGCTATAGCGGAATGTGATTTTAGAATTGTAGAAGGTGGAAACGATAGAATTCAATTATCAGCGTTATTGGCAAAATTAGGTACTTTATAATACCATTTTATATTATTTTATATTATTTTACATTATTTTATATTATTTTACATTACATTTAATATTCATTTATTATTTTATAATCTTAAAATATTTTATAATTTTAATATCAATATTTTTTCAATAACTATATATTGCAGTAATCCATATTTTTGATAACTTTTAGAAAACTTTTAGAAAATGTAGTATGATGATGTGAAAAAATGGATGGAATTAATAATTCAAATGAGCAAAATAATGAGCTTAATAATCCGGAATTTGAAGTAATAGAAGTAAAAATACCTGCAGGTTTACCTCAATCTGTAATCGGTAGAATGTTATCTAATTACGACGTTCAACACGAAATCAAGAAAGATGAAATAACACAACAAGAATACCCCGTGTTATTTGGTTTTAAAAAGAATGTGGAAGAAGCAATGGAACACGTTGTTTTATACACCGAAATGAGATTGGCTTTAAGAGATATTGCGAGATTATCAAAGCTTCACAAAATACCTGTTAAATTGTATTCAAAAGATGAAACTGTTAACCATATTTTAACCGTGGCAATACAGGACTGTTTAAAAGCAGATATCGAAATAGTTAACGAAGAATTAGAGCAAGAATTTGAAGTTATACAAGTTTTAGACAATGATATACAAGTATATATTTAAATTAACCTTTTAATTACTCTTTTTACCTTTTTAATTTTTATGATAGAACAATTTCAATATCTTTTTATAATATTGTATTTTATAATAATATAGTAAATTAAACAATAATATAATTAAAAATAACTTTACTAAATTGAATAATATTATCATATATTTTGGTGAATTTTGGTGAAAATATGTTTATGGGAGCAATTACAAAAGACGGGTTAGATATCGCTGAGAAATCGAGAGAAATCGTTAAATCAAAAATAAAAGAAGTTTTAAACGAAAAATATGACGAATATACCAAGGAACAAATGGGTATAATTGAGAGGGTTGTGCATGCTACAGCAGACCCAGAATACGCAAAACTAATAGCTTTTACAGATGATGCAATAAAAAACGGCGTAGAAGCTATAAAAAATGGAAAACCGATAATTGTAGATATTTCAATGGTTCAGGCAGGAATTCGATATGATAATATTTACAACTATATTAAAAATGAAGAAGCAATCAAATTGGCAAAGAAAGAACAAATTACCAGAGCAGAAGCTGCAATGAGGCTATTAAAGGATAAAATCGATGGCGGAATTGTTGTAATCGGTAATGCACCAACTGCATTGATAGAAGTTGTTAGATTAACAAAAGAAGAAAATATAAAACCTGCATTAATTGTGGGGGCACCTGTAGGCTTTGTAAAAGCTGCAGAATCAAAAGAATTATTGCGAAACTCGGAAAATAGTTCTATATCAGCAATCGGGTCAAAAGGTGGCACACCGGTAGCTGTTTCAATTGCAAATGGAATAATTGCATTAAGTAGAAATGAAAAAGCATAATTGATTTTTAATTTTTATTTATTTTTAATTTTTATTATTAATTATTCATATTTTTTAAAAAAGAAAAAAAGAGTATTTTTTTATTTAATTTTTAATTTTTAATTTTTATATTTAATCCACTATTTTTTAATCTTTTAATTATCTAAATATTGGTTGTACGGAGCATTTAATTGGTAAAGGCAATGGTCTAACCGGGCAACCTTCTGTTTCGGATTTTATAGTACTTATTAATTCTTCCAACTTCATTACTTCTTTCACTGGCTTTTTGGTTGATGATTTAGCTCTAACAGTAACATTTAAATTACCTTTTTCCATTTCTTCATCACCGATAACTACAACGTACATAGACCAGTCTTTACCTGCATTTCTAATTTTTTTACCGATACTTTCTTCTCTATCGTCGTAATCTGCCCTTATTCCATTAGCCCTCAATTTTTCAGCAACTGAAAGTGCATATTCTTGATGTTTATCTGAAACAGGTATTACTCTAACTTGAATAGGCGCTAACCAAGTAGGCAACATTGGAGGCACTTCTTCAAGAGTATTCAAGTAAGCTCCTTCTAATAAACCACATAAAACTCTCTCAACGCTACCAGTAGGTGAACAGTGTAGGATTATCGGGTTTATTTTCTTATCGCCGTCGTTTACAGTGATATCAAATCTTTTTGCACTTTCCACATCGATTTGAACAGTTGGGTTTTCAATAGGTCTTCCGAAGCTATCTACAACAGCCATATCAACTTTACCTATCCAGTAGTGTTTTCTTGCAGGTAAAATTTCTAAAACCACGTCTTTTTCATATTTAGCCCTATATTCTGTGATTATATTGTATAACCAATCTTTATGTTCATCGTAGAAATCTTGAGTAAATCTGAATATAATTGAATAAGGTGTCTTTAAATCATCACCAGTTTGTAATCCCATCCAGAATTGCTCTTCAAACGCCTGTTTTGCCTGTTCCATATCCATACAAACAGTGTGCATATCTGGCATAGTGAAAGCTCTTAATCTTTTTAAGCCTACTAATTCCCCTCTTTGTTCATATCTGAAACTATAGGTTGACAATTCGTATAATTTCAAAGGTAGGTGCTTAGGTAATAAGTACATATCTTTTTTCATCATAAATTGACCAAAACAAGCAGCAAATCTTAACATTAAGTCTTTATTGCTTTGTCTAAATCTGTATTGTCTTTCTCCGAATTTATCAGCGTGTTCTTTGATTGCTTTGTTTCCTAAATCGTACATTACAGGGGTCTCAACTGGCATAGCCCCATATTTAACAACTAAGTCGTAAACATAGTCCGATAATAAATCTCTGATTAATTTACCTTTTGGATACCATCTAAAATGACCAGCATCTGAACTTGGTTCATAATCACAAATTTCTTTCTCTTTAATGTATTTGACGTGTGGAGGTTCGCTTTCGCTTTTCTTTTTACTTTTTTTGTCTTCTTTATGTTCTTTAATTCCCAATTCGTGTTTTAAGAGTGCTTTTAGACCATCATCTTCAACAGTTTTAACGCTTTCTTCGTTCATTTCAATTAAATTAAAGTCTTTATCTACTAAATAGAAAGTAGTTTTTGATTTTTCCTTGTCTTCAGCTTCTTCGTTTCTTTCTGCACTGATTTGTCTTGAAAGTTCACTTAATGGGTGTCCTTTACAGCTAATTTTAAATGCTTTGTACCATCCAAATGGAGACCTTAAAACATTGTAATTTGGTGCTAAAAGTTCCTCAACATCTTTTAAAATCTTTTTAGCAACATCTGGAGAACCTAAATTGCTTGAAAGGTGGGCATAAGGGTATAAAACAACATTTTCAACTTTTAAATTTTCAGCAGTCTTTTTTATTTCGTCGACTACGTTTTTAACAACTGCTTTAGGGTCAGATTCGTCATCTCTTTCAACAGCCATAAAAACAGTTAAACATTCATCCATTTTTCCGCTTAATTTTTCAGTTTCTTCAGCCATTTTGGTTTTTTGTTTAGCTTCATATTCTAAATAATCAGAGTGTATCATTAAAGTTTTCATTTTTTCCCTCATTATCAGGTAAAATTAAATTTATAAGATTTTATTATTTTATTATTTTATTATATTTTTATATTTATTTTGAGTTATGAAATTATAATTTAACATTTGACATAATTCACATATTTATTTACTTACATATTATAAATATTTAATTTAAATAGTTAATCAACATATCAATAACGTAATACTATAATATTATAACATTGTATGACAAAATAATTAATAAAATAATAAAATAATAAAATAATACAATAATAAGATAATAATATAATAAGATAATAAAAATAACAATAAAATAATAAATAGTAATGGTAATTTTATAATTGATACTAAATTTGGGATATTATGGAAGAAAATAAAAATAATCGGTTAATTTGTTTGGGTTTAGAAGGAACTGCTGAAAAAACAGGTATTGGAATAATTACGGACGACGGAGAAGTTTTATTTAACAAAACTATAATATATAAACCTCCTTTACAAGGTATAAATCCCAGGGAAGCTGCCGACCACCACGCAGAAACATTTATAAAGCTTTTAAAAGAGGCATTTAATGTTATTGACCCAAAAGACATTGATTTAGTGTCTTTTTCACAAGGTCCGGGTTTAGGTCCAAGTTTAAGAGTTAGTGCCACAGCAGCGAGAGCTTTGGCTCTTTCATTAAATAAGCCAATAATCGGAGTTAACCACTGTGTGGGGCACGTTGAGATTGGAAAATTAACAACACCCGCAAAAGACCCCTTAACATTATATGTAAGTGGTGGAAATACTCAAATTTTAGCTTACGTAGGTGATAAATACCGTGTAATCGGTGAAACTCACGATATTGCCATAGGAAATTGTTTAGACCAATTCGCAAGAAGTTGCGGTTTGCCTCACCCTGGTGGTGTATACATTGAACAAATGGCGAAAAAATCCGAAGCAAAAGATGAAAATTACTTGAAATTACCTTATACTATAAAAGGTATGGATTTATCCCTTTCTGGACTTTTAACTGCGGCAATTAAGAAATCAAAAGAACTCAATAAAACTGATAAATCTAATGAAACTTACACTTTAGAAGACGTATGTTATTCTTTGCAAGAAACAGCTTTTGCAATGTTAACAGAAATAACAGAGCGTGCTTTGGCACATGCCAATAAATCTGAAGTAATGCTTGTTGGAGGTGTGGCTGCAAATGACCGTTTAAAAGAAATGCTTCAAAAAATGTGTGAAGAGCAAAACGTTGAGTTTTATGTTCCCGAAAAACAGTTTTGTGGCGATAATGGTGCAATGATAGGCTGGTTAGGTATTTTACAATATAAAAATGGAAAAATTACGAAGATGGGCGATACTAAAATTATGCCAAATTATCGTGCTGATATGGTAAATGTAAATTGGATTAAACACGATGATTTATCTAAAAATCGAAGAATAATACCTAAAAATTTAATCGGTAAGGGTGCAGAAGCAGATATCGAAATTTTGGATTATTTAGGTAATAAATCTATTAAAAAAACAAGGATAGCAAAAACTTACCGAGTAAATAAATTGGATAACCTTATACGACAAAGAAGAACTGTAAAAGAAGCAAGATTCTTAAACACCGTTAAAAACTTAGAAATTAACACCCCTGTAATTTATGATGTAAATAAAGATGAAAACAGTATTATTATGGAATTTATAGAAGGTATGTCTTTAAAAGATTATATTTTAAAACATTATGCTAAAAATTGCTCTAATAATAACAATAATAATACTAAAAACAATTTAAAAGATTTATTAAATAAAGTTGGAGAATCTATTGCCAAAATGCACAACGAAAATATAATTCATAACGATTTAACAACCTCTAATTTTATGGTTGATACATATAACAAGTTATACCTGTTAGATTTTGGATTGGCAAAATATACCGATGTTTTTGAGGATAAAGCGATTGATTTAATCGTGTTGAAGAAAGCATTAGTAAGTACCCATTATAAAGAATTTGATGAAATTTGGAATTATATCCTTGAAGGCTACAAAATTTCAAAAGAATATGGCAAAACTTTAAAAATGATTGATAAAGTTGAAAAGAAGGGTAGATATTTATAATTTTTTAGCATAATCTAAATTATTAATACTAACTTGATAATAAAATAATAAAATAATAAAAAATTAATAAAAAATTAATAATGAACAAAGTTATGGCAATACTCATTGATTAGTAAAAATTCAAATGGTGAAACTAATGGATATTATACCTGCTGTTGATATGAAAGAAGGCAAATGCGTGCAGTTAATACAGGGAGACCCTACAAAGAGACATGTGGAATATGATAACCCTGACGAAATAGCTAAAATGTGGGTAGAAAATGGTGCAGAGATGTTGCACCTCGTAGATTTAGATGGTGCAATTGACGGAGAACGTGTTAACTTGCCAATGGTTAAAAAAATAATCCAAGAATCAAAAGTACCAGTTCAAATGGGTGGTGGCATACGAACAATTGAAGATGTGGAAGAATTAGTTAATTTAGGTATCAATAGAGTTATTATTGGTACTGTAGCAGTTCAAAATCCTGATTTTGTGGAGAAACTTGCAAAAAAAGTAGGTAGTGAGAAAATAATGGTTGCTTTAGATGCAAAGGATGGTAAAGTAGTTATAAAGGGCTGGAAAGAAAAAACAGAATATACTCCAGTTCAAATGGGTAAAATACTTGAGGAAAAAGGTGCAGGTAGTATATTGTTTACCAATGTCGATTCCGAAGGTCTTTTAAATGGTATAAACATTACTCCTACAAAAGAACTTGTGGATAACCTGAATATTCCAATTATCGCATCAGGTGGGGTTACTACAATTGATGATTTGATTGAATTCAAAAAAATAGGTGTATCTGGTGTCGTAGTCGGTTCAGCACTCTATAAAAATAATTTTAAGTTAAATGATGCTATAATTACAGTAAATAACTTTAAACTTTAATTTAAAATAACTATATAAGATAATTAATAGAATAATTACTAAAATATTATATTATCTATTATTATATTATCTATTATATTATTCATTACACTGAATCTAATTAATTTTTTACTTTTTTATTAATATTATAAGTCAATTCTAACAGTAATCGTACCAAAAGTTCTTTTACTATCTTCAAACAATGCAAAGTCTGTAATAACTCTTTGTATAGCTGATTTTTCATTAACCATAGTTACGTGGTCAGTAATAACAATTTCTTCAAATTTTTCTTTTTCAATTGCTTTCATCATTTCTTTAATAACTTTAATACTCATAATATCTAATAATTTAGTGTCTATAGATATATGGGATAATTCTCCCGTATTACTTTTAACTAATTTTGCAAAAGCGTCCCAATCTCTTGATTTAACTTCCACATAATCCTCTTTTTCAGAAATTATGTATCCTCTGGCACTCATAAGTATAATTATATTGTCTTTAAGTCTTTCAAGCTTTTTGCCATCGGTATCGTAGAAATAAAGATTTGTAATATGTTTACAATCTTTTATTTTTGTAGTTTTTTTACTATATATTTCATTAGTCTTTAAAATGTCCGTTTTACTTACAATACCCAATATGTTATTTTCATCATCTAATACGATTAATCTACCAACTTTATGTTTTATCATTAACTTTTGAGCAGCCAATGCAGATTCATCGCATTTTATGATTATTAAATCTTTTGCTTTAGTCATTATGTCTTTTATTTTATTTTTTCCAAGTATTCCTTTGTTTTCCAAGTCATTAAATGTGACAATTCCGACAAGTTCTTTGTTAGAATTAACAACGGGATAACCTAAATGTTTATGTTTCCGTATTACGCTGTTTAAAAAGTCTACAGAATCGTTTTCATTAACTGTAACGACTCTTGAGGACATTATTTGACTTACACTAAGCTTAGTTAGTATTTTCAAGTCATATAGTTTTATTAAATCACTTTCACTTTCTTGTATAAACTTGTTAATGTAGTTGAACAAATATTCTATTGAATCGTGTTCTAAACCTATGTTATATACCCGTTCTATTGTAGATAACTTATTAAAATACATCTAAAATCACCAAAATTTATTAATATTCTAAATACCCGTTAATACTATTACGTCTATCTCTAATATCGCCATATTTATTAGAGCTATTGAAAATAAATTTATATATTATACTATATTTATTTATCTAATTGAATTTAGATAGAATGATAACTATATTCTATATGGTAGAGAAATTTTAAGGTTTAATAAAATCAACATATCAAACTTTTAAATTATAAATTATAAATTATAATGTCAAAAAAATAGATAATGATTGCTAAGTAATACTCATTAAGTAATACTCAATAAATAATAAGTAATAACTTAGAAAAAATTATTTTTAAATTATTTATATTTTAGATTATTTATATTTTAAATTTTTTCTTCTTTTTTTAATACTTCTTTTGCAACGTCTTTAAATCTCTTGTAGTTAAAGCTGTCCCAATCTTCGATTTTTTCTTTCCAAGATACTGATGTAAGTATGATTGAACCCAATACCATAGCTGGAATAACGGCAGCACCTAATGCTACGAAAATACTTTCGTATCCCCCATATCCAGTTGTGATTAAACTGTACATTTGGAACCCTAAGAACGCTAATAAAGCTAAAGGTGTTATCAATCCTGCAAATACTTTCCATAAAGCTCCTAATTTAATAGGTGACAATCTGTCCATATATTCAACAAGTTTTTCACCTTTGAATAACCAAATTGCTGCAATAGCTTCTAATACTCCCACTAATGGCAAGGTTACATTTGAAATGAAGTTATCTACTAAATCTAACCAGTATAATCCTGCCTGAGTTACGAATATTAAACTTCCTAAGATACCTAAAACAGTAACCATAAATGAAGTCTTTTTCCTGTTAATTTGGAATTTATCAATAATTGCAGAGGTAACTGATTCCATCAATGATAATGCTGACGAAATACCTGCAATCACGAAGCAAAGGAAGAATAATATACCAAATTCTCTTCCAAATGGCATCAATGAGATTGCCGTAGGGAATGTGACGAATGCTAATGTAATTGACGCTTGTACAACTTCAGTAATTGGCACACCTTGTTCGAAAGCCATATAACCTAAAGTTCCAAACACCGCAAAACCCACGATTAATGAATAGAATGAGTTTGATAGAGCCACAATAAGTGAACTTTTTGTTAAATCTGTTTTTTCTGGTAAATAACTTGAGTAAGCTATCATAATACCAAACCCTAAACTCAAAGATAAGAAGATTTGACAGAATGCGTCAACCCATATTTTTAAGTTAGTTATTTTTGAGAAATCTGGGGTTATGTATAATAATATACCATCTATACCGCCAGGTAATGTAAATCCTCTTATAACTAACATAAGAGTCATAATGAATAATAAAGGCATAAATATCTTGTTTGCTCTTTCCAAACCTTTTTTAACACCTGAATTAATGATAACATATGTTACAACCCACGCAAGAACAACTGCAACTAATGATAATATCGGGAACGTACCTAAATCAGCAGGTCCACTTGATATTTGTAATATATTGTTAAAGAAGAATCCTCCAATATCTGCAGGAATTCCAATAAATAACAGCTGGTAAAGGTATGCAACACCCCATCCGAGAATTGCCATATAATATGTTGTAATTACAAATGCTGTAAATACTGAAAGCCATCCTAACCATTCAAATTTGCCACTTATTCTTTTCCAAGCAAGAGGTGCGGAACCTTTTGTGGAATGACCAATAACAAATTCTAACGCTAAAACTGTAACACCAACAACAAATAAACCGATTATATATGGCAAAAGGAAAGCTCCCCCACCATTTTCATAAGCCATATATGGGAATCTCCATATATTCCCTAAACCTACCGCAGAACCTATTGCTGCGATTATGAAACCCAAATTAGAGCCCCATTGTTCTCTTGAACTCACAATATCTCCTCACAATAATATAGTATTTAAGTTAGTAATAATTATACACAAATATTACAAAGTAGTTAATTAAACATTAAGCAACATTATATGTCAGTATATTTTTTAATTTAATTGTATGTAGTATATGCCATATGATATGAGCTATATCATATTTTTAATTACAAATGTAATTTTTTTCATTATTGATATATTTATATTTCGGTATGTTATTTGTAATCTATGATATATGCCACATATTATATTTCCAATATTTCCCAGATTTGACCAACTGAGACATAACTAAATTGTATATGCGTATATATAAGATATAAGTATTTGAATTAGAGATTTTTTGTAAAATATTATACCATAATATGCCCTAAAATGAGTCATAACAATATATAATACTTTATTATGAGTCATAATGCTCTAAAACGTAAAATAATCTAAAAAAATATAAATAATACAAGAATTAATTAATATAAAGAAATTTAAATAATATAAAAGTAGTAAATTGGTAAATTAATATGAAAAAGTTATTAAAATTTTTAATATTTCTAATTCATCTAATTAACAAATATACTATTGATATTATATTTTAATTTAAATTAATTTGGAAATATATCTAATTATATCTCCATCAGAAATGATACCAATTAATTTTCCATCATCGTCAACTACTGGAAGCTGGTTTATGATTTCTGAGGCAGTTCCATTTATATCCATTTTTTGTAATGCTTGTTTTATGGTTTCTGAAGGCTTAACAGATATTACATCTTTGGTCATTACTTCTTCAAGGGTAGTTTCTAATGTATATACATCTTTTATTAAGTTATATCCTACATCGGTTGTTGTAATAATGCCCATCAAAACGTTATCGATATTTACGATAGGTAAACAGCTTACTCTGTTTTTAAGCATATTTTCAAAAGCATCGACTACAGACTCATTAGTTTTTGCAGATATTACATTTTTAATCATTATTTCTTCAATAGTGCTATTCAATTGCTCCATATTATCCCTATTTTCCGTATTATGGCAAATTTATAATATTTACCACATATAACTTGACTTTATTCAGATTTATTTAATTTCAATTTCATTTAAAAGTATTTAAACATATTCAAATGTATTTTTGGTAGTTTAATTAATTAATAATTAAATACGACTTCATATTAAAATAACATTCATCATTATATCAAAATTCAAATTTATATATGAGACTATTGTTATTAAATAGAAAACTATATATACTATAATTTTGTTTTTCGTGATAAAAATACTTGAATATCAAAGAAAACGGTTTAAATTAGGTATTTTTTAATTATACATTTGCAAATCTATTTTGACCATATATGAAAAAGTATTTAATTAAAAACTTCAAATATATGATAAAATATATGATAAAATAATAATTTAATAGTATATTTTAAAATAATAATAATAATACTAAAAATAATATTTCAATAATTGACTAATTAACTAATATTTAATATATAATATTTATATTAGTATCTATATTTAGTATCTAATAATTAATAACTATTTAAATGATTAAATAAGCTGTATCTTTGATGCGATAAGAAGGATAAGTATGATAAATGAGCAAGTAAAATTATCACACAATAACAAAGTGGCAGACGGAATAAAATTGTTTGGATTTGTAAATATAGTAGACATAGAATTTGATGATTGTAAGGATTTTAGCAATTATAATTCTATTAACTATAAACATAATGATAATGTTAAAAACAATGATTACACTTGTTTTATTTGGAATAAGGAGATATTGGACGATAATGAATTAAATATTTGGAAAGAAACTATCTCAAACGAAATTAAGAAAGGAAAAAAAATTGTAAACATGGCAAGATTGCAAAGGATTGAGACTAATTCGGAATTAGTTGCACTTGCAAAAGAGTGTGATGTATCTATAAGAGATACTTCTGACCCGGAAATTTATAAAAAAGTTGAAGAATATGCTTACGAAGGTTTGAATGGTATAAAACCTAAAGTTTTAACAATAGTGGGTACTGGAAGGCAATCTGGAAAATTTACAGCTTGCATGACATTAAAAAAAGAATTAAAAAACAAAGGGATTAATTTGGGAGTTTTGGGTACAGAACCGCAATCAATAATTTGTGGTGCTGATGAGATGGTTATACCTCAACCTATACCGATATGCAATGTAGCACCTACGATATTAGGCGTTATGAAAAAAATAGAAATTGAAAATAATCTCACTGAAAACGATTTAATGATAGTTTCAGGTCAAACGGGGATTTTTGCAAATCCTTTGGAAGTAGGGACTGGTAGGGGCGGAAGTGTAATAAGTATTGCGCTCCTTGTAGGCTCAAATCCTGATTATATTTTATTGGCTTCGGATTTATTGGATTTGGATGATATTAAAAAACATATTTCTGCTACAGAACTATTAACGGATAAAAAAGTGATTGGTATTACCTTAAACTCTAAAAAATTGTTTTATTCACAATCTGATGAAGAAATATCATTAATTCTAAAAAATATATCCACCGAATTAAATTTACCGGTATCGGATGTAATTGGAAGAATTAATTTAGATGAACTGGTTAAAAAAATCATAGAATTAACAAATAATAACGATAACACCAATAATTAAAAAATAATAAAATAATAAAAAATAAATCATAATTTTGTATTTTTAATTTTAATTATAATTTTTCTAAATCATAATTCAATTTTTCAGATAATCTATCAATTATTTTGTCCCATTTAGGTAAATTAGTTTGACAGCCTACTTTTTCAACAACATACGATGCTACACAAGCCCCGATATGTCCACAGTCTTTTAAAGAATGTCCTTTTAAGTATGCAGACAAGAAACCTGCCCTATAACTGTCTCCAGCACCTGTGGGGTCCATAGCTTCGACCATAATTGCAGGTACTTTTATCTCTTCTCCATTGTGGTAGATATAACTACCATCTTTGTTGTATGTTATAATTAAGTAGTTTAGCTTGTTTTTCATATCTTCCGGAGTTTTGTTTATTGTATCCATTATTCTCCCGTATTCGTGATGATTCATAAATAAGAAATCTACATAATTAATTATTTCTTCTAAATTTTCCGCACTGTATAATGTTAAATCTTGTCCCGGGTCGAAAGAAACTAATTTCCCCAATTTTTTAGCTTTTTTAGCACATTTTATATTATATTCGGGGTCGCCTGTTGATAAATGTACAATATCTCCATCAAAATCTGGTACACTTACTTCTTTGTAGTGTTTTGCAGCACCCCATAAGAAATAGGTAATTTGATTAGCATCTGGGTCGGTAAATATCCAAGCTTTCGGAGTCTCTTCTTCTGTGGATGTATATACAAAGTCTAATGAAACGCCTAATTCTTTTAAATATTCTTCATATCCTGAGGTAATAAAATCTGTCCCCACACAAGATATTAATGATGAACTAACGCCCATATTAGCAATTTGTGCTGCTACATTACTTGCAGCACCACCATAATATTTTTTAGCACTCGGAATTTGTACTGACGTGTTTAGTTCTGGAAATTTTTCTAAATCAAAAATATAGTCAATTGCAGCGTGTCCAACAACATTTATTTTACCTTTTTTAATAATATCCCCATTATTCTCTAAATTTTCCAATTTATCACCAATATTTAAAATAAAATGTATTTTTATTAGTAATTAGATATTTCATTGTTTAATTTTTATATTTTTCATCTTATTATGATTATCATTTTAAATATATAAATTAATTTAATCAATATTGAAACATTAGTTTAATAAACGACGATAAATATAATAATATCTTTTATATTTTAATATATATTACCTATGAATTTACATATGAATTAGCAAATATCAAAATTATAATTCTAAATTATTTTATACTATGTGTTAACAAATATTATCATAAGTTATTCAAAAATGCTTTAAATATATTTTATTAGGCTATGGTGATGGTGATTGTATGTATCAAATTGTTAGGTATGAAGGCGGAGTTTACAAGCATAATGAACTTAAGGAATGGATTGAAGACGTGGGCGGTTTTATAATTCAAGAACACGTTATGCAGTTAGATGTTTTTATGACTGTAGCATTTCCAGAGGATGAAATAGGGGAATTCAAAGCTTTATCAAAAAATTATAAGGGTAAAGTTGTAGAAACACCTTTAGCAGGCATAGAAATTGCAGTGGTAGCGCCAAGTTTATCACGTCATCATTTGCCCCATATAGCTTGCGATGTTTCCGAATATGTGCGTAAATTTGGGGCTAAACCTAATATGATAGGTTTATCACACGGTGCAGGGAAATCAATAAGTCAAATCAAAGAAAAAGAAAAAAGACTAATTGAAGAGCACGACCTTGCCATTTACGTAATGGGAAATTTTAAAAGCTGTATCGAGGATAAAACCCATTTATTTGAGGTAGATATTCCTGTAATCATTACAGGGGGTCCGCAAAGTATTGAAGTCGATAAAACATATATTGGAAATTTAGGACGTAGAAGTCAACGTTTAAGGCGAGGTTCCGAAATTAGGGCATTAGATAGTATGATTGAAAAAATCACTGAAAAAATAGGTGAGAAAAGGCTTGAATTATCCTACGACCCTCCAATAATACCTCCAGTAGTTTTAAAGGACGAAATTGAGAAGAACATTGCAGACGTGCACGGAATATTTGCACCTATGCCCATAGTGACTCAATTAGATGGTTTAAGAATAAAATTAGACTATGACAGGTCTCATGAAAAAATTGAAAATTTAAAAATAGATAATTATGTTTTAAAAGATATTGCATATATCTCTAAATCATTAATTAAAAATTATATACTCGTTAAATTAAAATCAAAGTCTGAAGTAATGGAAGAATCTAATGAATAGGTTCTTAAATTATTTTTTAATATAATTCTTTTAAAACATCTGCTACAATGGTATCTACGCTTACGAAACTAACTTCTGAGGCATAAGTATCCGTTCCAATCACTTGGTCTGCTCCGCCATTGTATAATTTGTTTAAAGCATCATTAATTAATACTGGGTGGACACAGGAAGCAATTACCTTGTTTGCACCTTGTTCTTTTAACATACTTATTGCTGTAGCCATAGTTCCGCCAGTAGAAATAATATCATCAACTATTAAAACGTCCCTACCTTTTACATCTAAATTTTTAGGTGCAATTGATATTTCAGTTGGTGAATATCTAACTTTTTCTAAGTAATCATATTCACATTCTAAAATGTTTGAAGCTTCTTTTGCTAATTCTATAGCTCCTTTATCGGGGGATAATACAACAGGATTGTTTAATTCTGATTTTACAGATTCCGCCAATTTAGGTATTGCATTACCATATATAAATGGTATTTCAAAGAATTGCTCGATATGTGTTTCGTGAGGGTTAATTGTAATAATTCTATCACAAAATTGTGAGTATATCTTAGCAAATGCAATTATGCTTACGGGTTCTCCTTTATTGAACTTTTTATCTTGTCTAGCATACGCTAAATACGGAACAACTAATGTAATGCTCTTAGCATTTTCTTCTTTCAATGCTTGACATAACAAAATAGATTCTATTATTGCATCTTGTGTATTTTGTGTTTGAATTATAATTGCGTCTTCATTTTCCACATTACTATGGATTCTTATGTATTTTTCGCCATCTGGGAAGCTTTTAGTTTCAGTTCTTGATAAGGGCCAATCTAAAATTTCTGAAACGTTTTTTGCCAATTTTTGAGATTTTGAACCAGGAATTATAATCATATCATCACCATAATTGAATTACTTTTAATCTTTAATCTTTAATCTTTAATTATTTTTTTATTTTATATTTTATATTTTTGTCTAATTATCAATTTTATACATCAATTAAATAAAAATAATATTATAAGATTTACTACATATCATAATATAGTATATTATGTTTTAAATTATAATTTTGACACTGAATTTAATTAGGGTTATTTAGATTTATTTAGATTTATTTAAATTTATTTAAACTTATTATAAACCTATATATTTAAAATTATGCAATATATATCTATATACTTATATATCACACGAGAATTATTTTGATTAAAAAATGGGCAGGGACATTATGAGCGATAAAGAACTTACCAATATCATTAAAAAAGAGTTTTGTGTAAATTGCAAGGATTTAGCTCCAAAATATGACGTTTTGATAGTAGGAGCTGGCGTATCTGGCAGTACCTTATTTAATGAGCTTAAAAAACAATTAAAAAATAAAAAAGAAAGCTTAAAAATTGCTATCGTGGAAATGGGCGGTTTAAAACCTGAATATATAATTGAAAAACAAGATAATAGTGTGGAAACAATCTATGCAAAAGGGATTGGGGGTGCAGGTTCTTATTATGTAGGTAATGCTTTAGAAGTCAATATTAAAGGATTAGATTTGGAAAACGAATATGGGGAACTTAAAAAAGAGCTTAATATATCCGAAATGCCTGAAGAATGTTTATCTCGTTTTGAAATAGAATTATTAAATAAAGGATTTAAAAAGACACCTAAATTAATAAATTTTGAAAAATGCACAAATTGTGGACTTTGTGCCCATAAAAGTTGTGAAGCAAGGGCTTACTTTTATGAATTTTTAGATATTTTAAATGAAAATTTAAAAGATTCAGAAATTATTTTAAATTCAAAAGTAATCAATATTGTACACAATAATAATACTAATAATAATACTAATAATAATACTAATAATAATACTAATAATAATACCAATAAAGACAATTATAAATTTGAAATAATTTTAGAAAATGAAAATAACATATATAATATTTATTCCAAAAATGTAGTACTTTGCGCAGGGGGAATTAACAGTCCCAGAATATTATCTAAAATTTACAAAAATGAAGGAATAATTAATGAAAATTTGGGGAAAAATTTATTTATTGATAGTTTTATTACAGTAGGCGGGGTTTTATGTGGTAGCAATATAAATAAAGAAGTTCCAATGGCTATATACAAAGATTACGGAAATTACGTATTAAGTACGCACTACTCTGAGCTACTTTACAATCGAATAATGGAAGAAAATAATTATAAACCTAAAAAATCCGACGTATTTAGTTTTATGATAAAAATAAAAGATAGTGAAAATGGTATCGTATTTGAAAACGATATATACAAGCCAATTTCTGAAAAAGATATCCAAATATTTTTGGAGGCAATGGCTACGGCAACGCCTATATTAAGGGATTTGGGGATTAATAAGATATATTCGACTATACCGAGAGGTTCACACCCTGGAGGTACTTGTAAACTTGGGGAAGTTGTAAACAATGATTTTGAAACTGATATAACTGGTTTATACGTTTGTGATGCTTCCATATTACCTTATGCCATAGGAAAACCTCCAATATTATCTTTAATGGCAATTGTAAAGAAATTTTCAAAAATTTTGATTAATAAAATAAATTAAAAATAATAAAAGAATAAAAAATAAAGAAATAACTTAAATAAATTTATTTGCAATAATTATTGCAAATAAACTTCCTGCAAGTGTGGCAATAAAATTAACGTACTCATTATTTAAAATACTCCTACGTTCAAGGGTAGCCCCGACAAGGCTGTCTATAAAATTCCCGAAAATTCCCGAAATTGTACAAATTAATAAATATTCTATTTTTCCAAATAATAACATCGCAAATAATCCTATGGTAAACGAACCAATTAATCCGAAGAAAGTACCTCCAAAAGTAATGCCACCATCAGTCCCAACTTCTACTTTTTTGAAAGTTGTGATTAATCGAGGGCTTCCTCCGAATACCATACCTAATTCAGACGAAAAAGTATCTGAATTAGCAGCAGCAATTGCACCCAAATATCCCAAAAGTGCAGTTTGATAATCTAATAAATTAAATATGTATAACATTACAAATATTAAAGGCATTAACCCGTTTGCAAGCACATTTTTTAAAGAACGAGTTTTTTCACCCATTTTTAATTTATCTTTCTTTTTATACCCTACTTTGCTTATGAGACTACCTAAAATTAGGAAACTAAATAATATCAAAAGCCAGGTAATACTCGTACCCATTATAATTATAAAAGCCATAGTTGAAGAGCCAATAATTCCATTAGTATCCAAAAACTTCTTTTTATGGCTTATGTATGCGATTAGGGCAATTACAAATACTGATAAGATAAATTTGTACAATAATATCATTTTTACACCGAATTGACTAATATAAATTAGATATACTACTATATAAAATTATATTTAGTCGGACTATGTATTACATAATTAACTATGATAGTATATAAAATTATATAAAATTATATAAATGGTAAGATTAATAATAAAAATGGATAAGAAACGAGTAGTTAGATAGGGTGAATTTATGTGTATATTTTGCGATATTGTCAATAATAAACTACCTTCAAGAAAATTATATGAAGATGACGATTTTTTAGTAATAATGGATGCTTTCCCAAAATCAAGAGGTCATACGTTAATTCTTACAAAAGAACATTATGAAGAATTTGATGAAATGCCCGAAGAATTAGCTTCAAAATTAATAGTTTTAGCCCATAAAATGGTAAAAAAGCTTAAAGTTTTGGATATGGATGGATATAACATTGTAAATAATAATAAACCTATATCTGGTCAAGAAGTTCCACATGTTCATTTCCACATTGTTCCAAGATATAATAATGAAAAAGAGCCAGTTTTTACGATTTCAGAGCCAATAGAAATGGATTTGGATGAAATATATGAGTTAATAACTAAAAATTAAAATAAATTAAAATAAATTAAAATAAGAATTATATAATTATTTATTTAGTTAAAATATTTAATTTAAAAAATATTTTATTTATTTTTAGTTATTTTTAGTTATTTTTTATTAACCTACCTTTTAATCCGAAAGTGCCTGCTTCAGTTATTTTTAAAGTTTTAAATTCGCCAACAGGGGCATTAAATTCATTAAACTCATCAAAACGGTTAAATAATACTTTTTTACAGTTTGAAGTAATAGCTTCGCCTTTTTTAGTTATTAAACATTCAAAAGTTTGACCAACGTGCCTTTTATTATTTTCGAAACTTATTTCTCTTCTAAGTTTATTTAATATTTCTGAACGTTCTTTCCGTATTTTGGTGTCAATTTGCTTCATACGACCTGCTAAAGTGTATTTTCTTTGTGAGTACTTAGCACCGTGTGTAAAATCTGGTTTTATCTTTTTCATAACTTCCAACGTATTTTCAAAAGCTTCTTCGCTTTCTGTAGGGAAGCCTACAATAACGTCCGTTGTAAAGTTTAAATCTTTCACTTTACGTTTAAATTCTCCAAGTACTGATATAAATTCGTCAACAGTATAGCCTCTATTCATATCTTTTAGTACGTTATCATCACCACTTTGGATTGGTAAATGTAAGAATTTTATAACTTTTTCACTTGAATAACTTTCAATTAATTCATCAATAAATGAATTTGCATAATTTGCGTGCATCATTCCAATTCTAATGCCAAAGTCAAATGGTTTAGAATTTGGATTATCTACAATATCATTTATTAAATTTGGTAATCTATATTTATCCCGTCTATCAAACCCATAACAAGCAGTATCTTGAGCAGTTATTAATAAACACTTTGTACCTGACTTTATTAACTCTTCAGACTTCTTTATAATGTTTTTAGGTTCGTAAGATATTAAATTGCCTCTTGCTACTTTTACAATACAATAGGTGCAATTTCCGAGACAGCCTTCACAGATGGGTAATGCCATTACTAAATTAGTATTATTATTCGTATTATTAACAATTTTATTATTATTATTATTATTATTTTCAGTACAGTTATTTTTTAACAAATAGTTTAATTTATTATCTATTTTTGAAATTTCGCTATTTTCTACTTCTTTTTTAAATAAATCTATCTTATTATTAATTTCCTCGGGTTTATATCCTTCAACAACCGCTTTTACTATTTCACCGGATAAATGCGCTTCTCGAGGCATTATTAACGCATCATATAATCCTTCTACCTTTTTAGATAACGCTTTTGCTAAACAACCCGCTACAATGACTTTTTTATTTGATTCTTTGTATTTTTTAATTTTAGAAATCATTTTGTGTTCAGTTTCCTGTCTAACTATACACGTATTTATAACAACTAAATTTATGTTTTCGTCTTTTAAATCGTTAAAATTTCCTGTAAATACATTGAATCCTTTTTCAATCAATGAATTTTTTATTATTTCCGTATCAGATGTGTTTAGGGTACATCCATAACCTTCAAGATGCACTTTTTGAATAATTTTATCATTATTATTCGTATTTTGGGTATTTTCATTATTTAATTTCATATTAGCACCGTTTTTCATTCAAATATTATTTACGCAGGTTTAAAATAAAATTTTTATCTTGTAAGTTTTGTTTTATTTTTTAATTTTATGCGTTTTAATTTTTAAATATATTATTTATATTGAGTATCTTAAATATTAAGTAGTACATATTAGATACTATCTTATATTATATAACTTATACGTGATATGTACGTTATAAAACTAAAATACTGGAAATACTATTAAGATTATAAACTAATACAAGAATATCCATAATTTATTTCAAAAGTGATATTATGAATCAAACTGATAAAAATAATTTAAAAGTAAGCAACGCAGTATTTGAAGCCATTAAAGACTCTAATATCGATTTTATAGTAAGCGTACCTTGTGTAAATTTGAAAAATTTAATCATAATGATTGAAAATGAAATCGAAACAAATTTGAATCAAAATAATCCAAAAGTTGATTTTGAAGAACAAAGAAATAAATTAATACATATCCCTATTACGAGAGAAGAGGAAGGTATTGGAATTTGTGCAGGGGCTCATTTATCCGGTCGTAAAACAGCTCTTTTAATGCAAAATTCTGGTTTGGGTAATTCTATAAATGCGATAGGTTCCCTTTTAAAAGTTTATAAAATACCTTTAGTAATGATAATTAGCCATAGGGGCGATTTAAAGGAAAAAATAGCTGCACAAATCCCTATGGGTCAGTGGACTAAAAAACTTTTAGAAGTTGCAGAAATACCTTATTATTGTCCAGAAACGCCCGAGGAAGCTGAAAAAGTAATAAAATATGCAACAGAAATGTCCGAAACGATGAAATATCCTGTAGCGGTACTTTTAGATGCTTTATATTGGGAAAATGATTAATTTATATTTATCTTACATATTTTATATATATTTTATATTTAATTATTATTTAATTATTATTTTATTTTTTTAATCCATTCTATATTATTGGATAATACACATCTCGCAACAGATACAAAATCACAATATTTTAACATTTTTTTTGCATCTTCAACGGATTTAACTGAATTATTACCTATAATTATAATATCGGGGAATGCAATTCTTATATCTTTCAAATAATCCAAATCTGCATAATTATGACCTGGATTAAAACAATCAATATGTATACCGTCAATGTAATCCATTATGCTATTTTCCTCAAAATTTTTAATTAATTCTTCCGAAGAAATATAATTTGCCCTTATCTTAATGAAAACAGGGATTGAATTGTCTGAATCTGTTATATTTATATTTCTAATTATATTAGTATCTTTGATAAATTTAAGAATATTACATAAATTTTTCATTCCTTTTTTTGTGATTAATTCTTGCCCAAGTCCTAAATTAGTAATTTCAGGCTGTCTACAATGGCAATTAAATTCAATTATATCGCAATTTTCAATAATGGTTTTTAAATTATCTAATAAATATGGATTACTTTTTAAATCTAAATCTTTAAATCTAATATTTGCAGAAATTAAAGAATTTTTACCATATGGGGAATTTTTAATTTCAAAAGTTTCATTTTTTATATATTCGCTAAATTTATTCAGGGGGATATTGAATTCTTTTCTACCCCTATTTTCGATTTCAAAGCTTGCTTTTAATGTTTCATTATCGAGGTTGTATGCACCAATACATATAATTCCAAAATTATCAAATTTTTTACAAAATTTTGCATCGGTTATTCCGGCCATAGGTGCAAGAACGATTTTATTTTTTAATTTTTTTAATTTTTGGTAATGTTTTAAATTTGCCATATTATCATATTCCTCAGAATACTCTTAACGTTCTTAAATTTCATAAATTATGGTATAAAATATAATAAAACATAATTATACTATAAGTTATAAAACTAATTATAAAAATTGAAAACTTAAACTTGATTAATTAATTAATTAATTTAAAATAGATATTTGGGAATATATGAATATTAATATATAACTCATTTAATAAATGGATTAAATTGAGCAAGTATAATTATGTGGTATTTTAAGAGATTCTTCAGAGTTTTGTTTTAAGGTATATACTGAACCTTCACATTTACCATCCCTTATTATTTCCAAACCAATATCTGCAAGATTTGAAGCATCTTCCGCAGTTTTCCCAATACCTAAACCTGCTTTTAAACTAATTCCATCTGATTTTAAGATATCTTCAAACATACAACTTAAGTCATTTTCATTCATACCATTACAAGGGCACATAAAATTGTCTCCACCTATGAAAAATCCAAGTGCGTTGTATTTTTTCAAAGATTTGAATAATTTTACTTGAGCATCTTTTATTTGTAAATATGTATCGTATGCAGAGTCTTTATCGGTCATAGTACCTGTAACATCGTCAATATCGATATGTGCCAATTGAACGTATCCTTCATTTTCAGATACTAACTCAGTTGATACATCAAATACTTCTTTCCTAACTTCATCTTGTGCGCTACCATATTCTTGTAATCTTTTTGTAGCAATTTTTTGAGCTTCGTATGGCGTTTCTGCAGAAGCTATTGACATACTTAATGTAAAAGGATATCTATTTTTAACACTGTTCTGAATTCTTTTATGTGTTTCTAAATCAATACCATTCGTAACAGCAATTAAATTGTCAAATCTTGTATAAAATACGAGTCCTTTATGGACCCCAAATTGTAAACTTAAATCGGTATATAATCTTGATTGAAGAGCTTGTAAATCGCTTTCTCTTCGAGGATTAGGGGTTACTGTCCACGGTCCGTAATTATCAATTTGCATAACAGTTATTTGTATCATTTTTATCTCCTTCCTGAGATTATGTATTTATGCTAAACCATATACATTTTAATCATTGCACATTTTAATCATATGCTTATTATTACTTACTTTCATATATTTTATTTCCTATTATTTAATACCATAACATATTAATTATTTTTAATATTGTCTATTATATTTAATACCATTATTAATTTTATATTCAATATGTATAATATCATTACTTTTGAGGGTTTAAAAATTTAAATTTTCCATTATTATTGTAATATTAAAGCATTTTTTAATAATATCTTATACTATATATCCATTATTCTTTAAAATTCTTAACATAGTGATTTAAGATATTTTTTGCAAGTTCTTTTTTATTATCTATATTTTTCATAATAGTATTACATTTGAATATCTTAATTTTATTATCGATATTGCCTATATTATCAGTTTCATCGGTGTTATCAGTTTCGTCCATTATAAAAACATCTAATATATCGTTATATATTTCGTAGACACTTTTTGAACTGACATTATAACCTTTAGCTTTCATCAAAGTACCTGCAGGTCCACTAACTGGGTTATTACCAATTATTGGCGAAACTGCGTATACAATTTTGTTTTTTAAACATTCTCTAATTTTTGGAACACTTAATATAGGATTTATTGACGTAATGGGATTAGATGGACCAATGATTACAATATCACTATTTTCAATATCTATAAGGGCGTTTTCAACAGCATCGGCGTAGTTTGAGTTTTCATAGAATACATCTACTACTTTAGCATTTCCTCGCCTATTTACCCAAAAGTCGTGAAATTTTATTAATATATTTTTTTGATTTTCACATCCCTCATCAACGATTAAAATTTTAGTCTGAATTTTATCATTACTCATAGGATATATTTTAGTAGATATGCCGAGTCCTTCCCTAACGTCATCGATTATATCAGAAAGTTTAACGCCTTTTTTTATTAAAGTACTCTTGTAGGTTTTCAAAGCCCTGTCTTTGTCTCCAATTTTTAAGACTTCATCAAATCCATATTTTTTTAACTGCTCGTGGCAATAGAATGTATCATTTTTTACTCCATACCAAGTTTCTTCATTAATAAGATTCGATAGTGAGTACAATACTGTATCTATATCGGGTGTTAAATATATATCACCAATCCAGTTATCTTCACCCGTATTTACAATAATGGAAACATTTTCTTTGTTTAAATCTTCAATTTCCATAAATCCTTGAATTAATTTAGGCGTCCCAGTCCCTCCTGATAATATTGTAATTTTTAAGTTATTATAGTTGTTTTTATCGTTTTCATTTTTATCTGGGGTAATATTCATAAATTCACCTTTTTATGATATACATTTAGTAATTATACATTAACATAATAATATATCACATTTATATTTGTTTTATATTTGTTTTGAGTTATTTTTTTATAATCTCTGTAAAATAACTAAAAAAATTAAAATTAAATAATCTCTAAATAAATAAAAAAAATAAAAAAATAGATAATTTCTGTAAAAATAATGTATTAAATTATAATATTAAATTTACTTAAAGTATTGAATCTTCTAATTCTTCGATTAATTTTTCCTTACCATCGTATTTTAATGCAATTTCTCTAAGTTTTTTCGCATTTTTGGAATAAGTTTTATCATTCTTAAGTTTCATAATTGAAGGTTCTAATTCTTTTTCGAGAATTTTATAATTAAGAGCAATTCCACATTTTAATTCTTGAATTTTTAATGCGTTGTTTTCCTGTTCAGGATGGTCTAAATCGGGGATTGTAATAATAGGTTTTCCAAAACTGACTGCTTCCATAAGTGTTGAGTGTCCCCCGTGGCAAACTATCATCGAACATTTTTTGATTAATTTATCCATTTCTGTAGAAACTGGGATTATTTCAACATTTTTTCCTTTATTTTTTTCAAGTTTTTTAGCCACTTCATGACTACCACAAACTAATTTTACTTTTAAACCAGTTTTCTTGGATATTTCGTTTATTAACTCCAATATTTTAAGTCTATATTCAAAACCGCCGATTACACTCAATATATAATCTTCTGAATACTCGTTTTCATCTTCACCTACGTCATAACGAATTAAAGGACCGCTGAATCGTAAGTTATTAATCATTTTCAAATTGTATTCGCAAATTGTGTATGGTGCAGGCAAATCCGGAATTATCAATTTTTCCGCAGATTTATTTACTGCATTTAATACTTTCATAACAGGATAAACGATATATTTTTCCTTTTTTTGTGTTTTTGTAGCATTTTGATTCGTTATTATATAATAAGGCTTTTTGGAAATTTTTGATGCTAATATTGTACTGTATTTACAATCCGAAATTACCAAATCCGGGTTATAATCCTTTATTATTTGTAATTCCCTTTTAACTGCTTTTGTAGGGTGGTACTGTGTGTTAAACATACTTCTTTTAATATCAAATTTACCATTCTTTCCAGATAATTTTATTTCAGGGTATGTTTCCAATACCTCGTATTTTGATAGTTCAATAAAGTCTTTACTTTTCCCATATGCTACGAATTTAACATCATGTTTCTTAGATAATTCTTTTCCAAGGGCAATACACCGAGTGGTATGTCCAAATCCTTCACCGCAAACTGATATCAATACTTTCATAATATCCACCTTGGAATATATTATAAATAAATTAGTTTTAATTTTGATTTTACTTTTGGTTTTTATTATTTTTAAATAATTCCTATCTCATAAATTCATATTTCATGTATTCTATACTTTTTCAAGTTTTTATACATTAAGTTTTCTTATAAATATCTCTTTGAAGTATATAAAATTTCTGATAATATCACGATAATTTACTAAAACTAATACTTAAAATAATATATTGATAAATATAATTATGTAAAAATTATCCCATATTTAAAAGTTAAAAAAAGACATTAATTGATATCAATGTCTTCAGTATCTTCAAATTTTTTTGATAATTTAATTTTATTTAATCTTCCCAATTTAATTTTTTCGACAATACCACGCTGTTCAAGGTCAGAAATCATTCTCGAAATCTTTGATTTTGTATATTCTGTAATATCAACAATTTCTTTTTGAGATATAGTACCGTGTTCCTTTATTATATTAATAATCTCTTTTTCTTCGCTCGTTAATATATTTAATAATGTTTCGGCTTTTCCAACGCTATATTCATCGATTTTTACTTCCAATGTATCAATATGTTCTTTTTTAGATGTAAGTTCTTTATCTAATTTTTCAATTGTTTTTTTATGCTTTTCACACAATTCTTCGTAATTTTCTAATGCTTTGATTTTAGCATCTCGCTCCGTGATTGCATCAGAAAGCTTTTCATTAATTTCTTTTTCAAATTTTAATTTATTTTCTAAATTTGTAATTGTATTATTGCATTCCACATTTTTAATTTTATAAGCCTCTAAATCTTCGTGCAATTTTTTAAGTTCTGAATACTGTTCCGAATTAAGTTTTTCAAGTTTTTCAATTTCTTTATTACAATTTTTTAAATTAATTTCTGAAATTTCCAAATTTTTCATTAAGTCATTTATTTCGTCTCTTTTTTCTTCATCTAATTCTTCATCTTCTATTGATTTTTTACGAATTATTTTAAGCCGGTATGCTAAATAAATCAATATTGCAATGAGTAATCCGACAATAGCAGATAATGATATTGTATATATATTTATAATTTCATTATTGTTATTATCGTTTATTTCGTCCATTGGTGGATTTACGGGAGTTAATATTGCGTAATTAACTGAGGATGTAAAAAATTTTTCATCTGCATCTAAATCCTTAACCCATTTGATGTATATTCTTTTACCATCCGTTTCTATGGTGTAATTTCGAGGTGATATACTTAATATACCTTCTGCAGGTGATACAATACTTGCACCTTGTGGTAATGCGATATTCATTGTAAATTTGGAATCATAGGCTGGAACTGTAATCGTTAAAAACTTTTTACCTTGATAATCGATGTCAATATCCCTTATAAACCCAATAGTGAGTGTAGTTGTAGCTCCTGGCTTCAATGGTTCTTCAAAATCTATATTTAGTGAAGTAACTCCTTCAGAGGTACTTAAACCATACGATTTAATACCATTTTCTGAGCTTAAAGAAGGATTTGAAAATAATTGGGGAATATCAAACTTAATTTTATCAATGTTTTCACTTTCGTTATTGTATATTTTTAAAACGATAGTTTCATTTATCACGTTTGAGGTATTTATCTTACAATCAACGTTATAATTTTGTATCCTGACACCGTCAACTGTGGAAATTGTACAAAAAGCCATTAACGCCGTCAATATTATTACTTTAAAAAGTAATCTGCTTTTAACGTTTATATTATAATTTTTTAGGCCTATTTTTACAGTATTCCCTGTTTTTGCTTTTGCTTTTAAATTTTTTTTAAAACTTTTTTTCATAATCATACTATCTCCAGTGTAAATTTGATAGTAATTGATTTAATTTTATTAATTAGGGTTAATTAATTTAAATTATTGTATTATTTATGTAATCCATTATATTTATAATGTTTAAGTTTAATTTTTGAATAACATACGTATTTATATAATATTTAGACTTTTCACTTCTCATTTGTAAATTAAAGATTAAGTTAAAAGTTATGGGGTAGATTACGTAAATTCAACATATTCGTAATCGTATTTTTTAGTTAGTTATACCAATATTAATTTTATCAAAATATTATTATATCATTATTAATTAAACAGCTCCTTTTCAATTTCTTCAGCAGCTATTACCATGTTTTTTAATTTACCGAAAGCAACACTCTCGGGTAATAATCTCATACCACAATCAGGGTCAATAATGATATTGTTGTCTAAATCATCGTTTATATAATCATTCTGTTTTATAATATCAATACCTTCGTTTAAAAGTTCTTTGATATTATCAATCGTATCAATAGTCTTTAATTTGGTATTAATACATCCAAAACCTACTTTTTTCTTGCAAATTTCTAAAATATCTAAATTATCTCGATTTGATGCAAATTCGTGGTCTAATATATCAACGTTAAACTCATTTAGCTCTTCAAAGATATTCTTAACATTACCGCACACGTGAATCGCAGTAGGTACGTTTAAACCTTTAGTTATCTCGTCAATAGCTTTTTTAGCAACTTTCATATCATATAATCCTGTTGATAAGATAGGTTCGTCAATTTGTATAACCTTAACATAATCTTGTATTGACAAAGCTTCCTTATTGAGTGCTCTTGCTAAGTCCATAATTAAATTTTCATCTTTATTGTCTGAATAATATCTTTCAACCCTAACAGACGAAGCTATGGTACAAGCACCTGTTAAAAGACCTTTTACGCCGACATTAGGATTTTTTGATTTAACATATTCGTTTGTATATTTTAAATCTTTAAAAGTAATAGGTTTTAAAAATTCTATTCTATCAACAACTTTTTTGCCCTGGAATCCATACATTTGGCTTGTAAATATATCTACCATATCCCCACGGACTTGACCATCGCTTATGATATCGATTTTGGCTTCAAGTTGCGCTTCTATGGCTCTATCCATTGATTTCTTAAATCTATCAAATAATCCTAATTTATCAAGTACTTTTTCTTTAAAATTTTGGGGCTGCTGACGTTTAAGAACGGGATAACTTCCCACAACAGTTTTTATCATTTAATCACCCACTAATATAATTGACCATTTAAATTTTTTAACACATTATAAAATATAATAAAACATATTTAATATTTACATTTTTTATTAATATAAACAATATCTAATATATAAGTTATGGAAAATGACAACGTCAATATATAAAAAAATAAAAATAGAATAAAATAAAAATAAGGCGAAAAAATTTAAAATGATTAAATAACTTTTTTATTGATTCTACTTATGTCAAATTTAGCTGTTGAGGCAATTGTCATTACTGCAAGAACGCCTGCTTGAACTGGGTCGGAAACAACTAAATCAACGTGATTAACAACGCTACCAAACATATTTAAGGATATAATTGGTAAATCCGTGTTTTCTTTCACTTGCTTAACTGCTTCGGTTATTTTTCCACCCATTAACGAACCTGCAAGTACTAATACTCCAGCTCTCGGCAATCTCTGAAATGCTAAAATTGCGTTGTATAGTTCTTCTTCGCCCACAATGGGTATTGTATCGATACTTATACGTTCTCCTCGTATATTATGACGGTCTGCTTCACTAATTGCCCCGATTGCGACTTGTGTTACTTGGCTACCACCACCAAATATAATTACTCTTTTACCAAATATTTTGTCCATCGTATCGTGAACTTCAACATTACTAACAAATTCCAAGCTGTTTATCTTAGAAACCGTTTTTTCGATATCACTTAAATTTTCAGCTTCCAAATGAATCAATTCTTTACCATATTCTGTTTTAAATTCGTGAATATATGATATACAACCTTTATCTTCCTTAATTATGTTAAGAATCGATTGAATGTTTTTGTTATTCACGTCGGTTTCAATACTAAGTCCAATTTCGTTTTTATACATTTTAATCCCTATTTAATACCATTTATAATTTAATAAATATTGCAACATAATAATAATAATAATAATAATACTAATAATAGTATACTAACATTATACTAACATTATAACAAACTGTTTATTTAATTATTTAAATTTATATTTTTAATTAATATATACAAAATTGTAGTACCATTATTTAAAAGTTATTTAATTTTGGATAAATTATACGCACATATCCCATAATTGAGGGGCTAATTAATAAATCTAAAAAAGTTAAATAAATTGTAATATATTTTGGAATATCGAAAGTTAGCTTTTAACGTAGATATTTGGGATTTCCTGCCATTTCCATAAGTTTATTAATCCTATCTGCTGTTGAAGGGTGCGTGGAGAATAAACTTGCAAAATCTTTACCTCTAAATGGATTTACAATAAACATATGCGCTGTAGCTTGATTACCATTCTTTAAAGGTACTGCATTCACTCCTTTTTCTAATTTATTAAGTGCATTCGCTAAATAAACTGGATTTGAATATAAAGCACCGGCTTCATCTGCTTTATACTCATTTTGTCGAGAAATTGCCATTTGTATAATTGATGCGGCAATTGGTGCAACTATTATTGCTAACAATGAGCCCACTAAACCGCCGGGGTTGTCGTTATCTCGACCGCCACCAAATATTAAACCCCATTGTAATACGTGGGTCATATAAACAATAGCACCGGCTATTGTAGCTACTATTGAGCCTGTAAGTATATCCCTATGTTTTACGTGCCCGATTTCGTGAGCGATAACCCCTTCCAGTTCTTGTTCGGTTAATATTTCCATAATTCCTAAAGTGACAGCTACAACGGCCTTTTTTGGACTTCTACCGGTAGCAAAAGCATTAGGAGTTTCTGTATTTATAAGGGCTACTCTTGGCACGGGTATATTTGCACGTTCTGCAACTCTTGAAACTATTCTATAAAGCTCAGGAGCTTCTTCTTCACTTACAATTCTTGCACCATATGATGATAAAACTATTTTATCACTATAAAAGTATGCGATTAAGTTGGGAATTAGTGCAAATAATATTGCAAATATTGGGGGTATGTTAAATAAACTGCAGACTGCATATAGTAAACCAGTTAATCCTGCCATTAATAATATTATTTTCGCTGTATTTAGCATAATTACACCTTATACATATTATTTAAATTTTTAGGGTTTTTAAATTAATCTTATTTTTTTTATTTGTAAATTTTAATAATTAATAATTAATAATTTAATTAGTCATTATTTTAAGATTAAATAAATGTTATACTAATATATATAATTATTTGAAATTAATGAGAAACTAATAAAATAGGACTATATATTAAAATTAACAATTAAAAATAGAATAAAATGAAAATTATCTGTATTTATTCGTATATTTTACAAGTTATTGGATTTTTGAGTATTGATTTAACATCATCGAGTTCTTTTTCCGTGCAAATACAAAATATTGTGTTTCCTAACATAGCTTGAGAAGCACCGAGTGTAAATTTTAGGTCTTCACAAATTTCAATAATATCATCAGTCGCAAGTCCAGTATTTTTTGCAAAGTCGTAAGAAAGTTCCATTAAATATTCTAAAGTTGGTTTTTTTAGCAATTTTTCAAGTTTAGCATCTGCGGTAATGTTTATTGTTTCTATCCATTTGGGATTATTTATTATGGTATCCGTGTTTTTATTGCCTATAATATCCACTACAACGTAATAATCGTTTATATTATCTAAATTAAGCTTTTTTACATGTGCCGGTAATCCTGGAGTAGTGGTTATACCAATACCGCCGTATTCCTGGGCAACTACGTCTCCTAAACCCGTATTACATTTTACTTCTGCAATATGGGCTATTTCGATAGGTTTTTCATTACATTTAAAGGTATTATTTAATACGTGGGCTAAACCCAGAGAGCAACCTCCGGATGTGCCCATACCACAGCCAAGGGGAAAATCTGAAGTGTAATGAACGTCAATGTTGAAATTTTCTTCTCCAACAACTTTTTTAAAGTGATTTAACACGTCTTTAGCAGGACAAAGGTCTATTTCTTCGCCATTAAAATAAACTCTTCCCTTGCCTTCTTTTATTTCCGTATGGGTTCCTTTATCAAGTGAAAAACCAGCACCTGTTGAACCTGTTTTTAAGTTTTCGTTTTTTCTGACTATTTTAAAAAATCCTGTAATATGTGCGGGTATATACATAATGACACCTAAAAAAGAACTGTCAACTATAAATTTTAAATTTATATTTAAATTTATGATAGTATTGTTCGTAAGTTCGTAAGTTCATAATTTATTTTTCAATTTTATTATTTTTTACATTTTATATATTATATTTTATAGTTTATATTCCGTATAAAATCGAATATATGATATATCAATTTTATGTTCGCCATATTCATCATTATCATTAATTACAAATGATGTATTTCTTAGAATAAATACTTCCAAAAAGTATAAAAGTTTTATGCACGTTTTTGAAAATTTAAAGTTAATACTTAATACTTAATACTTAAAAATTAAAAATTAAAAATTAAAAAAATAATGTATTAATGATATATTATGTAATAAATCATTAAATGATGTAATCGATTGAAGAATTTCCAATAAATTCAATAACTTTATTTTTAATTTCTTCAAATTCTTCCGTATATTTACCCTGTGCTAAGTTTTCTTTACCGCCACCTTTCGCAACTTGCCTAATAAGAGTTTTCATGTTGATTTCTACATTATCCCCTCTTTTTAGCAAGATATTACCATTATTGTTAAGCAGTACAACGATACTATCATCTTTTACAAGGTTATCGGCAGTATTCATTAATTCTTTAACATCAGCATCAATTTTTTCAACCAATACATCGAATTTTCCAACTTTTACAAAGCTGTTATTGAGTTCGTATTTTACAAGTTCTCCGACTCGTTTTTGAAGCTCTTCTATTTTTTTACGCTGTTCTTTCCATTCTTCGAAGAATCTTTCAGCTGTTTTAGGTAATTGTTCAGCAGGAACCCCAAATACTGATGCAGAATCTAGTACTAAGTCTTCAATGGTTGCAACTTCTCCAACGGAATTAGCACCACTTGAATATTCGAGTCTTTCCACACCATCTTGTATTCTTTCAGTTTTTAAGATTTTAATATATCCAACTTCAAGTGTATTCTCGCAGTGTGTACCACCACAAGCTTCAGTGTCAATGTCTGGAATACTAATAATTCTAAGGGTATCGCCCGGAACTACACCACCCTGATAAATACTAAAGCCATATCTTTGCTCTGCTTCGTTTCTTTCTAAGAATTCGCAAGTAATTGGGATAGCTCTAAGTACAATATCGTTTGCAACTTTTTCTATTTCTTTAATCTCGTCTCTGGTAATTCTTTCAAAATGGGTAATATCTAACCTACCTTTTTCAGTATCTACGTTTGAACCAGTTTGCCATATATGATTACCAAGTACTTGAGTAGCTGCAGCATTTATAATGTGAGTAGCAGTGTGGTTTCTCATCAATTTGATTCTATTTTCCCAGTTGATTTTTCCATAAATCATATCGCCAACTTTAAAACTTTTAACATCGCTTACTTTATGGTATACAACGTTATTCTGTTTTTGTACGTCAATAACGTCAATACTACTTAAAGTACCAATATCGTATTTTTGACCTCCACCTTCAGCATAGAATAGTGTTTTATCAAGAATAACATGGTCTTCTACAACAGCAAGAACTTTTGCTTTAAAGTCAATTTGTTTGCTATTTCTATGGAAAAGGAATTCTGTAGGTTCAACACTTTTCCCGTTGACATTAACCGGAGGAAGTTCTTTTTTACTGTCAATATTCTCATTTTGAACATCTGACTTTTCTTCTTCGTGTTTTTCAGCAACAATCGTATAGAAATTGTCAGGAACGTTTATTTTAATTTGTTTGCTTTTAATTTCGGCTATTGCATCATCGCTAACTAATTCGCCTTTTCTTTCTGCAATTCTTTTTAAATTGTTTATTTCATTTTCATTAATTTCAAAAATTATATCCTGTACTAATTCAGGAGGTAATCCTTTACTATCATATAAATTGATTAAATCATCGAGTGTTATTTCAGAAACACTGGATTTTTTATTTGATTGCACCATTCTCTGAACAATACCTCTACCTTTGTTTACGGTTTGAGCATATTTTCTTTCTTCAGATTCTAATACATCGTGAATATATTTTTTCATTTTCATCAATTCAGGATAGTTTTCTTTTAATTCTTCAAGCTGTAAGTCTACAATATCGTTTATACTCATTGTAATACCTACTTTTTCCATATATCTAAGAGTTTTCCTCAATACCAATCTTGCTAAATATCCGTCTTTAACGTTAGAAGGTACGATACCATCACCCAACATAAAAGTAAGGCATCTAGTATGGTCAGTAATCGCATAGATGTATTCTAACGGGGATAATACTTTATCAAGTTCATTTACATCCATATTCATTTTTTCAGCAACTTGTTGTCTTAAAACTCTCAAATCGCCTACGTTTTCAATATCCATTAAACCGGCTAATTTAGCACTTTCATCTAATATTTTTTTGTTAATTTCGCCAATTCCTGCATTTTTCTTTAAAATATTGATTATATTGCTAAATATCGCTTCGTAAGTGTTTGAAGTACCTTGTGATGCCCATACAAATCTTTCGATACCGTATCCTGTATCTACAATTTTAAGAGGGATTTCTTCGTAAGTGTCTCCAACTTTCTTAAATTGCATGAAAACCAATGTAGCAAGTTCTACACCGTGGGTTATCACTTCATAGCAAGGTCCAGCGTTTCCTCCACCTTCCCACCAGCTTTCAATAAATGTAATTGATTTACCTTCTATTCCGATTTTTGTCATAAATTTATAGCATAATTCAACGGTTCTATCAGTCCAGTATTTAAAATCGTCTTCAGTGTTAAAAGCGTGGTGTGCACCCATTGTAAAGCAAGTTAAATGACGACCTGTTCTTCCTACGTTGTCGATATCATTTAATCTAATACATGGTTGAGCGATTGTAAGGGGATTTTCAACAGGTTTTACTAATCCACTTGTTACCCAAGGCTGAAATACTGCAATAGTTGCAATTGTAAGTAAAATATCGTCTCTCCATCTTTTAGCCACTACGGGAGACCTTTTAATAGGCGTATGTCCTTCTGAGTGTAAAAATTCCCTATATTCCTTGAGCATTTCGTTGTAGGTATATGGTTTTGAAGTAATGGGATTACCTATAAAGCTGTACTGGTCGCAAGGGCTGTCTCCACAGGTAGTTCTTTCTTTATCCAATGTCCAAAAGTATTGACCGCATTCGGTACACTGTTTACGCATAAATCCTAAATCTTTAAACAGTTGTACGTTGTAATCGTGATTAATCTCCATAGTTTCACCGATTGATAAATAATTTTTATGATATTTTGTATAATATTTTAATTATAATATTTTGAAATAGTTTTGAAATATAAATGTAATTATTATCATTATAAATCTATATTATTTATAATTTATTTTTGAATTTCAAGATTGTGGAAAATAAAATATAAAAAAAGTAAATACAACACCTATGAAATAAACTATAAAAAAAGTAAAATGGAAAATAAATAAAATAAATAAGATAAATAACTAAAATAAAAAACTAAAATAAATAATTAAATTAATTAGAATGGAATTTTAAAGTCTTTTCCTGCATATTTTGAGTATTCCAATTCTTCTTCAATTCTAAGCAATTGGTTGTATTTAGCCGTTCTTTCGCCTCTTGCAGGGGCTCCAGTTTTAATTTGTCCAGCATTTAAAGCAACTGATAAATCTGCGATGGTCGAATCCTCTGTTTCTCCACTTCTGTGTGATACAACTACGCTGTAGCCATTTCTAAATGATAAATTAGCTGCATCGATTGATTCAGATAATGTACCGATTTGGTTCACTTTTAACAATAATGAGTTAGCTGAACCCATTTCAATACCTTTTCTAAGTCTTTCTGTGTTTGTGACAAATAAATCGTCGCCCACGATTTGAATACCTTTTAATTCCTTAGTAATCGTTGCAAAACCTTCGAAATCCTCTTCATCTAATGGGTCCTCAATTGAAACGATAGGATATTCATTAACCATATCTTTGTAAAGTTCTATTAATTTCTCACTTGATAATTTCTCACCAGCAACTTCGTAAACATTTTCTTTTGCATTGTAGAATTCACTTGCAGCACAATCAAGAGCAAATACGATTTTATCTTCATATCCAGCGCTTTTAACACCTTCAGATAATATTGCGAGTGCTTCTTCGATAGTTTTTACATTAGGTGCGAATCCTCCTTCATCACCAATGTTAACCGCATCTTTGCCGTATTTATTAGCAATTACTTTTTTAAGACTTTGGTAGGTTTCAGAGCACATTCTTAAAGCTTCTTTAAAACTGTCTGCACCAACTGGCATAATCATAAATTCTTGGAAATCTAAAGCGTTTCCAGCGTGTTCTCCACCATTTATAATATTCATCATTGGTGTAGGCAATACATAAGCATTACTTCCTCCGATAAACCTATATAATGGCATTGAAGCAGTATCTGCACCAGCTTTTGCAATAGCCAAGGAAACACCTAAAATAGCGTTAGCTCCTAAGTTTGATTTTGCTTTTGTACCATCTAATTCCAAGAGTGTTTCATCGATGGTTCTTTGCATTCTTGTATCCATACCTTCTAAACAAGGGGCTATTTTTTCATTCACGTTGTTAACAGCAGTTAATACACCTTTACCGCCGTATCTGTTGTCCATATCTCTTAATTCCAAAGCTTCGTGTGTACCTGTTGAAGCACCACTCGGTACAATTGCAGAACCATATCCGCCACCAAAAGTTAACACTTCTACTTCGATTGTAGGGTTTCCCCTTGAATCTAAAACTTCACGAGCTTGTATTCTTTCAACGTCAAAATTTGCATTAATATTTTTTAACATAAGTTCACCTATTTTTAAATTTAAATGCGTAAAATATCTAAAATTGTCGAACAAATTTTAAATAATTCAATTTAACATAACAATTTAACATAATCAAAGTTTAATAACTAAATCCATAATAAATAATACTAAATAACCACTATTAAATTATATAGTTTTCCATGATTTTAATTTAAAAATTGCATTTACTCGTATAAATAATCAATAAAAAGTAATATATTCTAATAATTATAATTATTATTTACAAATAAAATAAGGGGATACGTTGAAAATCGATAAAACAGATAGTCAAAAAATTAATAATACTACTAAAAATGATGTATGCAACAATATATTAGTTGAGGATAATGTAATCATAAATTCTATGAAAAAAGTATTTGACGAAGAATTAGCTTCTTTAAACAATAAAATAGCCCTAATAGCAAATAAACATAATATAAAAGATAGTAATGATTTAATGGAAAAATATAACATTAATAAAAAAGATATTGACCCGTTAATCAGAAATATATTTGAAATTGAAGAAAATATTGAAAATAATATTGAAAAATTAGATAATATCGACGAAAATTATAAAGATGTTTTAAAATTGATTAAATATGAGTCTGATGTACGAAAAGTAAACCAATATATGAAAGAATTAAATAAACACACCAAAAATTAAATATTGTATATTAAATATCTAAAATGGTGGGAAGGGATACTATGAAAGTATTAATTACACGACCAAAACAAAAAGCCAAAAATTTTTCTGATATGTTGATAGAAAATGGCTTTGAACCTTTAATATTGCCTACTTTAGAGTTATCTTTTAAAAAAGTAGATGTATCACTCGATAATTACGATTGGATTGTATTTACGAGTCCGAGGGGTATAGAAGGATTATTTAAAAATTTAACAGAAATTCAAAAAAGTCAAATAAAAGATAAAAAAATTGGAGTAATTGGCATTGAAACAGCTAAAGAATTCAAAAAAATCTTTAATTTTGACCCAGATTTAGTACCAAACAGTTATACTGCGGAAAATCTTTTGGAAGCCCTTAAAAAAGTTGTAAAACCTGGCGAAAAAATATTAATTCCGACTACACCAGCTACAAGAGACGTTTTAGTTAAAAATTTAAACGCAGATTTGTTATTTGTTTATAGTTCGGAAGAACCAAAAGATATATCTGAAAATTTAGATAATTTAAAAGAACTTTTGAAAAATACAGGTTCTGACAATTTAATACTCACATTTACAAGTGGGTTGACCGCAAAGAATTTTTTTAAGCACGTTGATGATGAACTTATGAATTTGTTTAAAAAGTGTAAAGTCGTTTCAATTGGACCCATTACAAAAGAAAATGTTGATAAATTTGGTTTTGACTCATTAATGCCTGAAAAAACATATACTATTGACGGAATGATGGAATTAATAAAAAATTTAAAGAATTAATAAATCTATTACATTTTATATCATATTTTTATAGATTATATTTTTTGATGAATATCTCTTTTTTATAACATAATATTCATAAATAGTTATATACTAATATTACATTAGTATATGTGTACATATGTAGAATTATAAATAATCTTAAATATTAAAATAATCTTAAATATTAACATAATATCTGATTAAATATGCCCTAAAAATTTATTCACTTGTTTTTGGGGAATTTATCGCAATTTTATGGTGCAAAACATTTTAAGAATATTGTAATATTTACATTAATATTGTAAGATTATATTGTTCTATAAATTTTAACAATGTTTATAATTTTTTTACTGGTGAATTTATGAAAATAGGTCTAATATCGGATACGCACGACTATTTACCAAATATTCGAAAGGCTGTCCAAGTTTTTAATCGTTTTAATGTTGATTTAGTTATTCATTGTGGTGATTTTGTTTCTTTGTTTGTAGTAAACGAATTTAAAAATTTAAACGCTAAATTGTATGCTACATACGGAAATAACGACGGTGAAAAAACCCGTTTAAAAGAGTGGTTCTTAGAAGCAAATCCTGAAAATAAGGTTGAAGATTCGCTATCTTTTGATGTAGAAAACTTAAAATTCTTTGTTTTACACGGACAAGATGGAAATATCTTAGATTCGATAATACGCTCAAAAAAATACGACGTTGTAGTACACGGACACACTCACGAACAAAAGTTCGAAGAAGTAGACGGTGTTTTAGTTATAAATCCAGGGGAAGCTTTTGGGATGTTAACCGGCTTAGCTTCAATAGGTATTCTAAATACCACTACAAAAGAGTACACTGAAATAGATTTGAACAATGTAGATATTATTGATAACGAAGAAAACTAAATTTTTATCTTCCTTTTTATTTTTTTAATGTAATATCCGTAAATTTAAATATATGATATAGTGGTAAATTTAAAATATTATTAGGTAAATGTAATATGTGATAATTACTCAGTATTTATACGAATGAATAATCTGAATTATACTTTTAATCCTATTATATTTTATTATAATTTCATAATTTGGCATATTATAAAACTATTTGGTGATAATTTGAAAGTTTTACTCGTAGGTGGCGGTGCAAGGGAGCACGCAATAGCTATGGCTTTAAAAAGAAACGAAGATGTGCAATTATACACACTTATGAAAATTAAAAATCCTGGCATTATTGAATTATCCGAAGAAGTTTCATTTAACCCCGAAACTGACGTCGAAGCAGTAATTAATTTTGCAAAGAAAGTAAACCCTGTTTTGGCAGTAATTGGGCCAGAAGCTCCTTTGGGTGTAGGCGTGGCTAATGCATTAAGGGAGTTGGGTATTCCTACCGCAGGACCTGATAAATTACCTGCTCAAATTGAAACAAGCAAGGAATTTATGAGAAATTTATTTAAAAAATACAGTATAAACGGTTCTTTAAGCTATGCTGCTTTTAACGAGTACAGTGAAGAAGTATTTGAGTTCATCGACAAAATGACAAGCGAAGGAAAAGAAGTTGTAGTTAAACCAGTTGGTTTAACTGGCGGTAAAGGCGTTAAAGTAGTTGGTGAACAGTTAAAAGACAACGAAGAAGCAAAAGAATATGCAAAAGAAGTATTTGATAAAAGTATTGGGGGAGGCAAGTTAATTATCGAGGAAAAACTTGTGGGTGTTGAATTTACTTTGCACGGTTTCGTAGATGGTAAAAACATTGTATTTATGCCTCCTGTACAAGACCACCCTCACGCATATGACGACGATGAAGGTGCCATAACTGGTGGTATGGGTTCATACTCTTGTCCTAACCACAAATTGCCATTTTTAAACGAAGAAATGCACGAAGAAGCAAAAGAAATAATGAAAAACACTATAAAAGCTATTGAAAATGAAGTTGGCGAATACAAAGGCTTTTTATATGGTCAATTTATGTTAACAGTAAATGGTCCAAAAATCATTGAGTACAATGCAAGATTTGGCGACCCTGAAGCTATGAATTTATTGCCTATTTTGAAAACCGATTTTGTAGAAGTTTGTGAAGCTATCGCAAATGGAACATTGGACAAAATAACCATCGATTTTGATAATAAAGCAACCGTTTGTAAATATATTGTACCAAATGGCTATCCAATAGAACCTGTTAAAAATAAAGAGTTAAAAATTGACGTTGACGCAATAAATAACGCTGGTGCCACTTTATTTTATGCTTCAGTAAATGAAGAAGACGGTAAATTATATATCACCGGTTCAAGAAGTGCGGCAGTAGTGGGTGTTGCCGATAAAATAGAAGATGCGGAAAAAATTGCTCAAAATGCTATCGAAAACTTCGAAGGGGAAGTATTTTACAGAAGAGACATCGGTACAAAAAAATTAATTCAAAAGAGGATTAATAGAATAAATGAATTATTTAATAAATAAGATTATTCTATTTTTTATTTCATTTTATACTTTACATTTATTATTTTACATTTATTTATTTTTATAATATATTTTAAATATTAAATTACGAATTTTAAATGATTTTTACCAGTTTTTAGACTCTTTTAATACGTTATCAACGATTTCAGGTGCAAGACCAATGTATGTTGTATAATCAAACATTTTATCAAGGTCTTCATTATTAACGTAATTCATAACTTCTTTATTTTCCATAAGTACGTCTTTTAAGTGTCTATTTTCTTCGTGAGCTTTCATTGCACAGGTTCTAACAACTTCGTGTCCTGTTTGTCTACCCATTCCTTTTGAAGCTAAATCCATCATTACACGTTCTGCCATAATTAAACCTTTTGTCATTTCGAGGTTTCTTTGAACGTTTGCTTCGTTTACCGTAATTTTTCTGAATCCTTTAATTGATAAATTCAATATATGGTCTAATAAAACACAGCTCTCGGGGAATAAACATCTTTCAGATGATGAATTTGTTAAATCTCTTTCTTCCCAAAGTACCATATTATCAAATTCTGCAAGTGCATTAACTTTAATAACTCTTGATAAACCGCATATTTGTTCAAATGTGATTGGATTTCTTTTGTGGGGCATAGTTGATGAACCAGTTTGTTTTGAAGCGTCAAACTCTTCCTCAAGTTCTTTAATTTCGCTTCTTTGCATACTTCTGACTGCCACACCTATTTTATTGAGTGTCTGTGCAATCATTGCAACAACTGCCATAAATTCAGCGTGTCTGTCTCTCTGTACAACTTGGCTGGATATTAAAACAGGCTCAAGACCTAATATTTCGCCAACTCTGTTGTGTACTGTCATTCCATTTTTACCGATTGCAGCCATTGTACCAACAGCACCCGTAATCATAGACACAGCTAATCTATTTTTAGCAGCTTCCAATCTTTCAACGTGTCTCTGTAATTCTGTAGCCCATAAAGCAAATTTCATACCGTAAGTTGTAGGGACAGCGTGTTGACCGTGTGTTCTTCCAATACATACCACGTTTTTATGTTCTTCAGCTTTTTGGAGCAATTCATCTCTTAAAGTCATTAATTTTTGTAATAATACGTCGCCTGCATCTTTAAATTGTAATGATTGAGCAGTATCAATTATATCATTTGAAGTTGAACCAAAATGAATGTATTCTCCTGCATTACCTTCACAAACTTCTGCAAAAGCTTTAACAACTGAAACTACATCGTGTCTTGTAGCCCTTTCGATTTCTTTAACTCTTTCAAGTTTTACAAATTCAATTGATTTTTTTCTGTTAATTTCTTCAGCAGCTTCTTTTGGAATCATTCCTATTTCAGCTTCCGCTTGTGCGAGCGCAGCTTCAACTTCCAGCATTTTTTGAAGTTTTGTCTCTTCTTCCCATATGTTTTTCATTTCTGGAGTTCCATATCTAAAGTCTATTGGATGAATTGGCATTAAATCACCTTTTTTAATTCTTAGAATAACTTAACATTATGTAAATTTTAATATCTAATTTTTTAATGTATTTGTATTTTAATCTTTTTGATATATACGATATGTCAATTATATTGTTAAATTGTTTAATTTCATATATTTAATTAACATTCATATACTTTTACATACTTAAATGTAAATACAACTAATTATATTTATTAATATAAATTTTAAAATATTAAACTGTAAATTAAATATTATGAAATATTACGATATGGTGATAAAATGTTATTGGTTAATCCTACAAAAAAAATAAATGGAACAGTGTATGCCCCCCCATCTAAATCATACACTCATAGGGCTGTAATCTGTGCAGGTTTAGCGAATGGGACTTCTAAGATAATACAACCCTTAAAAAGTCAAGATTGTATATCTTCTTTAAATGCAATGAAAGCACTCGGAAGTACAATAGATATAAAAAAAAGTAATGATGATGAGCTTGAAAATGAAGTTTGGACAATAAGTTCGGACGGTAATCTAAAAGTTCCAAAAAATGTTATAGATATCGGTAATAGTGGTACAACCCTGAGAATATTAACGTCTTTAGTTTCTCAAATCCCCCATAATTCAATTGCAATCTTAAATGGTGATGAATCAATACGAAAAAGACCAATGGGTCCTTTAATAGAAGCTTTAAGTCAGTTAAATATTGAAGTATTATCAAATGATAATAAAGCTCCTCTGGTTGTTAAAAGTTCTAAAATCGATGGTAATATTGTAAAAATAACAGGGGATATGAGTTCTCAATTTATAAGTTCATTAATGATGTTATTGCCTTTTAATACTCAAGATAGTAAAATTTTAATTGAAGGCGATTTAAAATCTGAACCTTATTTAAATATCACAATCGATTTATTGGATAAATTTGGAGTATCCATAAAAAAAGATGAAATAAATAATATAAATAATATAAATAAAAAAAATAAAACAAATAAAAAAGAAAATGCTTATTTAATAAAAGCTAATCAAACCTACAAGGCTACTGATTATATTGTAGAGGGGGATTACTCATCTGCTTCCTATTTAATAGCTTTAGGTGTTCTTTTAGATTCGGATATCACCATTAAAAACTTGTTTAAAGATTCAAAACAAGGGGACAAAGAAATTATAAACATAGTAAAACGAATGGGTGCGGATTTAGAAATAAGGGATGATGAAGTAATAATTAAAAATTCAAAATTTAAATTAAAAGGAATTGACATTGATGTGAAGAATACGCCTGATTTAGTACCTACTCTTGCGGTTTTGGGCTGTTTTGCAGAAGGTACTACTACAATTTATAATGGAGAACACGTACGTATTAAGGAATGCGACCGTTTAATGGCGTGCACCAAGGAATTAAAAAAAATGGGTGCTAAAATAGAAGAAAAACCAGACGGTTTGATAATACAAGGTTTAGATATCGATAACGGCGAAACTTTAAAGGGTGCTGAGTTAGAGACATATCACGACCACAGGTTAATAATGGCTTTTACAATGGCGGGAATGCTTGCAAAGGGTCAAACTAAAATTAAAGGTGAAGAAGCAGTTTCTATTTCATTCCCTAATTTTGTAGATGTTATTAAATCAATTGGTGGTAATATTGCGATTGAATAATAGATAATTTAATAATAATAATAATAATAATAATTGAATACGTTTGAATATAATTTTTATTTTATTTTATTCTATTTTTATTGTATTTCCAATTTTTTAAGATTTTTATATTTATAGTTAGTATCATATCTAATTAGTTAATATTATATCAATTAATCTTTAAAAACAAGTATTATATCTATAAATATAATCAAAATTAAATTTATATCAATTATGATTTATAGCATTGACAATCCCCCTGGTGTAAGAATGATTCAAAGAACTAAAAAAGAGAAAATAGCTCATTTTTTAAAATATATGGCCAATAATGAGATAAATAAGACAGTTTTTATAAAAAAAGAAAATATAAACTATTTTTTGGAAGATTACTCCCCAAATTTTTCAGTTTTAATATTTGATATAAAAGAGAATCAAATAGAATTACAAGTGTCTAAACTGGATTATGAATTAGCTAAGATTTATGAATCAAAAGATGTAAAAATAACCCAATTTGAGAGTTGGAGGGAAGCTTTAAAAGGTTGCAACGGAATTGAAGGAGATTTACCAGTTGGATTTTTAAAATATGTTAGTTTAGGGCATAAAATAATTACTAATGAATTAACAAAGATGAAAATGGTTAAAAATAAAGATGAAATAAAAAACCTTTCAAAAGCTGCGGAGATAAGTGATAAAGCAGTCGCATCAATATCTGAATATCTATTGGATAATAGAGATAATCTTAAAGATACTGAAAATTCAATTGCGGCCAAATTAGAATATATTATGAAGAAAAGTGGTAGTATAAAACCTTCTTTTGACACAATTGCTATAACTGGTAACAAGACATCGTTGCCACACGGCATGCCATCTAACGAACTTGTAAAAGACATATGTTTGATGGATTTGGGGGCGGTATATAAAGGTTATTGTTCAGATATAACACGTACTGTGCTTTTAAATCCTACAAATGAAATGATTGATATCTATAGGTTGGTTAATGAAGGAAAACATATTGCAGAAGATTTATTAAGAAGTGGGATAACTTCAAAGGAATTGGAAACAAGTGTTAGAAATCACTTTAAAGATTATGATAAGTATTTTATTCATTCATTGGGGCATGGTGTGGGTGTTGAAGTTCACGAAAACCCTACAATTTCCCAGAATTCTAAATTTACGCTTGAAGAAAATATGATTATTACTTTAGAACCAGGATTGTACATTGGAAAATTTGGAGTACGTATTGAAGATTTATATCTTGTTAAAAAAGATGGATTTAAAAAATTAAGTTCTGCAAAAATAATGGACTATTAATCAATATTATTAAATATCGATATTATAATTAATAATTAATAATTAATTTTACTTTTTACTTTTTACTTTTTTTATGTATTCTTTAAATTTTTATTATTTACTATTGATTTGTTCTTTTCTTTTACGTGTTTCAGAAAGTTCTCTTTTCATACGGTCGTCTTCTTTTTCGAATATTTTAAATCTATTTTTGTATATATAATGTATCGCAAAGAGAACTGCAATTATGATTACTAATGATACGATAATACCTATAATATCATAAAGTGTATCGATAAAACTCTGAAAAATTAAATTCATAATTCCTTCAACAAAACTATCCATTTTTTCACTCAATTAATAATAATTTAAAAGTAATGTATAATTTAAAAAAATAATGGTGAATATGCTTAATAAATATAATAATCAATTTTATTAAAAAATGCTCCGGGTGTTATCAAAATATTCTAAATACCCTGATTTATGTATTTTTTTAGATAATTTACTGAAAAATAGCATATTTAATGGTCTTGAACGTGTACAGTTAAAGACTGTATTCACTGAATTATTTGCTTTTGTTAAAACTTTTAAAAACTGCTTAGGATTTTCTAAATCAAAATCTTCGACTTCCATATAAGCATTGCCGAGTTCCCATGAAAAATGACTGTCGCTACCGACACCAGCTAAAAGGTCGTACTTTTTTGCATACTCCTTGGCTTGTAAATTTGGCGTATTGTCGACACATCTGCTATTGTAAACTTCCACAGCATCGACTCTTTTTATAAATTCTTTATCGTCTAAAATATCAAATTTTGCAAGCGTTCTTCTTCTCCTAACGTCGAAAGGATGAGGTAAATATACAAGACCGCCTTGTTCTTTAACTATATCTAATGCTTCAAATATGTCTTTTGTGTTGACCTGTTCTGTTAAAAATAATCCTATGAACTCCCCTCTTGACGTTGAAATTTCTTCGCCAGCTACGCCAAATTTAACCTTCGTTAATTGGTCGTGGTCTGCAATAAACGGAGTAATATCTGTTTTTTTGCAAATCTTTTCCAATTTGTCGATAGAATTCATAGAACATCTTGAATTTATCGTATGAACGTGCATATCAATTTTCATTTATTCACCATTGGGACTTTTTAAATCTATTTTTTATCTTAAAATCGATTTATTGGTTTTAATTTTACAAATGTAATTGAAATAGTTGATTTAAAATTTTTATAGGGTTTGTATAAAATCTTGATATAATTTTAGATATAATTATTGTTGATAATACTATTGTCTTTTACATTTATATATTTTCCGTCAATTACATAATTTTGTCCCCTCGACAATTGCCACAACCAAATAACTTTATTGTCTTAAAACTTATTTTTGCCGATTTTTGGGTGGAATATCATTAATTAATTTATTTTTAAATCTAACCCATAGCTTTATATACTATGTTTGCTATTCTTATGTGTTGACAAAAGAGTTGTCGAAAATAAAAAAGAAAATTAGCGAGGTAGGGTAGCCAGGCCTATCCCGTCGGGCTCATAACCCGAAGATCGGACGTTCAAATCGTCCCCTCGCTACCATTTTAAAATTTAGATAAAATAGTGAATTAAAGAATTAGAACATTAGCGAGGTAGGGTAGCCAGGCCTATCCCGTCGGGCTCATAACCCGAAGATCGGACGTTCAAATCGTCCCCTCGCTACCATTTTTATTTTAGGCAAATTAATTTATATATTTCAATATATGACTATATTGATAGTTAACATTTTTACCATTTATTATTTTTAAATTTCAAAATGAAAAAATGAAATCTTTTTTACCATTTTTAATTTTTTAAAACAATTATTTATATGTCCATACATAATATATCCATATATTTAAATAAAACAATATAAAATAATAAAATAAAAAAAGTGGGAAAATCCCACTTTTAATATATCAAAAATATAATTTAACAATTAGTTAAATTATAACATGTTGATTAATGCGTTAGCAGCTTCTGCTGTTGCAGCTCTGTCGCCACCAGCTACTACTAATACATCATTACCGTTTGCAGCACCAGCTACTACAGCTAATGTTGCAGGTGATTCGTTTGTCATTTCAACTTTTCCAGCGTCAGCTAATTCTTTTGTTAAAGCGTTAGCTACAGGACCACCAACTAAGATTAATTTCTTGTTAGCAGCAGCTAATGAAACTTCTGAGTCTAATACAGCTAATGGTGCTTTGAAAGCTACAGGTGCTTTAGCATCAGCCATTACTTCTGATAAAGTGATGTCTGAGTTTAAAACTGTAACTTTTTGACCAGCAGCTAATGTAGCTTCTTTGGTTTCATCCATTGAGAAGAATGCGTTTAATTTTGTTGTTTCTTTGTCTTCATCATCTAATTCAACTTCAGCGTATTTTGCAATTTTCATTGACTTTCCTGATTTGAAGTTGTCTTCGTCATCGCCAACATATTGTAAACCAATACCGTATGTGTTTGCTTTGGTGATTTTATCGTCAGCAAGTTCTAATTTAACTGTACCTATGTCTGAACCATCTGTAAATGCTGTTTTTTCAATCATAACAACTTGCCAGTCTGGTATGTATTCTTCACCAACTTCTAAAGCTACTAAGTTGTTTGTGATCAATGTGCTTGCATAACCGTAGTCTCCACCAACGTTTTCCCACGCTTGGTTAACTACAATACCGATGTTTCCAGGTGTGTAAACCATTTTTAATGGGCTACCAACTTCTGCAATATCGAATTTTTCAGCAACTACTTTACCATCTTTTAATAATTGTAAGCTTACTTTGTATTTTACAGGTGTTGCGCCTGTTGTTAAGATAGCTACAACTTTTAATTCGTATCCGTCGCCAATACTGTAGGTATCGCCTTCTTTTAATACACCATCGAATACTTCTTTACCTAAGTATACAATGTCATCGTCGGTGTCTAATTTAACTAAAGCGTATTCTTCACCTAAGAATGGTAATCTATTACCTTCTTTTAAAGCCATTGTTGAAGTTCTGAAGTCTTCATTATCGTCGTCGTATGAAATTGAAGCATATAAAACCTGGTCTTCTTTAACTGTTACTGAGTCACCGTCACCATTAGATGTAACTGTTGCCATTACCATCTCAACAGCATCACCATCTTGGTCGTAGTAATCTGCTGTGTATCTATCTGCTGTAGCACTATCACTGTACCAGTCTGATGGGTCGATATCTTTAACTTGTGATAATGTGCTTAAATCACCTAATGATTCAGCAGCAGCTAATTTTGAAGCTGTGAATAATATTCCATCTTTAAGGTTTGCTTTTGCAGGGTTTGATGTTGAGTCGTTAATTAAACCATCTGCATAGTCGCTATCAGCAGCAGCTACTAAAAATGCTTGGTCGTCTACAGTTGTTAAGAAAGCGTTTGCAAGACCTGCTTTGTCAGGTACTTCTTTTAAGTTAGCATCATCTGATTCTGCTGAAGCTTTAACTGTTAATTTTGCTGAACCTGAAGCAGCTTCTCCTTCTGTGAACATCATTGAACCGATTTTTGCAGCTACGTTTGCAGCTGAAACAACGTCAGCAGCAGCAGCTGTTGAACCTACTACGATATCTGCGGTTGGTTCACCGTTTTCTATTACTTTAAATCCTTCTACGTCACCGATTTTTTCTACAGCGAAAACACCTGTAGCTAATGCTGAAGCTACCATAGCGCTACCTGCAGCAATTGCACCGATCTTTTTTAAGCTCATTGCCATTGTAATGCACCTTTTTAGTTTTTTGTATTATTTTTTAGTTTTTTGTATTTTCCAGTAGTAATTAACAAGTTGTTAAACTTTTAAATTGTAATTAGTATTTAATTTAACATTACTACCTTTAATACTAAATTTTTAGTATATTTCTATATTTATAGTTATTTGTTGCTAACATACTCGAAAGTATATCTTCTTACACGAGTAAGATTATACTCGTATATATAATATGTTATTCTATTTTTAATACTTTCGAAATTGTTCTGCTAATTTACAAATACTTTATAAATATACGAAACAAATTGATAATTAATTTGATAAATTTATTAGTAAATATAATTATAATATGTGTCATCAACAATGAATTTCCAAGTGATATGTTAACTCACTTTCAAGTCATTACATCTTTTGACAAATAGTACTATGCCTATCTTAGTATATATACCTTACCAATTAATACGGTCTCTGAAACCGTTTCAAGATATATAAATCTTAAAAGAAGCTATTTTTTAAAAAAGAACCCTAAAAAAAAGATTAGAACTATTATAAAAAGGTTGCAAATTTTTGCAACTTTTTTAAACGATTTTAAACATATATTAATTTATCTATATATTTAGTAAATTTAATAGATTATTAAAGTTAATTTTAATTTAATCATTGTTTTTTTGAATATATTTACAATATATTTTGAATATATGTCGTACATAATTTATTGTAAATATTTTAGTCGTTATTTAATTATGTAATTATTTAATCATTTAATCATTTAATTACATAAATTACATAAATTACATAAAATGGTCAAGTTTAAATTGCTTGCCAGAATTCTTTAATTCGTCTTCAGAGATTCCCAAAGATTCCATAATCCTAATAACTGGCGGTAAAACCTGATTATCAATATAATAATTTACATCATAATCTTTTGCAAAATCTAATAATTCCGCTCTTTCACTAATTGAACGGCTACCTTTAACTATAATATAACTAATAACGTCCCCTACTCGAACAGAATCGCCACGTTGTTTTATTTTTTTAGCTACCTCGATATGTGGGGCAGTTGATTTGTATTCTTCAATATTTTTGGTTAATTGGGTGTGTATAAGTAAATCATTTTTATCAATATTGCCCTTTTTCAAATCATCAATAGTTTTTTTGATAATTTTTTTAGCTAAATTAATATCCCCATCTTCCAATAATGCTTTAATCACTGCTTGCTGTGTATTTTTTGCAATATTAGACCAATCCCTCCTTACAACTTCTAAACCTTTTATTACAACGTGCCCGTCTTCTTCAATTAATGCATATTTCTTTTTAGTAATAAATAATCCTCTTTTAAAGTATCCTTCGAATTCTAATTCCATACCTTCTGGTAATTCATCATTAATACTTTTTAAGAATTTTTTAGTTGATATTATTAATTCTTCTTTTGATAATTCTAAAGCATCGCCACTGTCCTCAATTTTAGTTTTCGCTTTTTCATAATCCCATTTAGCATAAAAACCATCTGTATCTGCATAAATTACTTTAAATCCGAATTTTTCAGCTTTTTCAATGGTTTCCTGAATGTATTTCCTACCAAGCCCTGTTACCATTTCTGCACATTTGTCAGAGTACCATCGAGCCATCGGGAATGCTAAATACCCGTAATGGCTATTTGCAAGCACTTTTATGGATTTTTGCTCGTGTTCTAATCGATTATATTCTTCATCAAATTCATTTTTCTGAATTTTATCTTTTAAAAGCTTTTTAATACGTTTTCTACGACTCAAAAGTTCATCAAGTGTCTTAGGAATTATTCCCAATTCCATATTTTTCCGTTCTTTTTCATCATAAAGGACAGTTTCAGGACTAATATTATGACTAATAAGTATGGATGGATATAGGCTCATAAAGTCAAGTGAAACTATATCTTCCTGAATCCCTTTCAACGGCTCCCTAACATACCCTCCCGCATATGAGAATTTGGCACGTTCCCTATAGCTCGAACTGGAGGGTCGATTTGGTGATATCATATTTTGTTCAAAAGACCGTTTCATCAATAAGAATTCTACCATTTGGCTACTATTCATCCGACTTGTATCGTAAAGAGGCTGATTAATTATTCTTGAGAACATTATTTCAAGGGGTAAAAAATAATTACCCATTTTATAGGTATAAAGAGCATCTTCGTACGCATATTTTAATAACGTACTGTCCTCTGTTTCCCACATTTTAGGAATGTCCCCATAATCAACAGCTTCTTTTTCAATTTTAAATAATTCCTGCACTACATTCTCTAATTTGTATTTTGTAAGATTTAATAGTTTTCTGGCAATTGGATAGAGGTCAATATGCACTATTCCCGGTATTTTGCTTTTTCTATTAATCCCGCCCTTTGAAATCTTTATAATTTGAGGTTGAATTAACTTTAAGTTATTATTTGATTCATCATTTGATTCATCATTTACTTTGTCCAATTTTTTTGTTTTTTCCGACCTTTGCGAGTTATTTGAGAAGTTCAATTCAATTTCATATATATTAGCTCTCTTTTTTAAATATGGGAAATCGAAATTATCTCCGTTATATGTGTAAATTACATCGTATTGTTTTAGAATTTCGATAGTTCTATTAATTAGCTCTTTTTCATCTTTTACATAGTCAATACAACCATTATATTCCGAATTTTCAAATTTTTTATATGTAATTACTTTTTGATAGTCTTTTGAGAATAAATTAACCATAATTATTGGGTCTTTTTTTGCATTAGGTTCTTTTTTACAGTATATTTCCATATCAAAGGCTATACAATTTAATTCGGGAATTTTATCATCGGTTTGGGCTTTTTCAGAATATTTTGTTAGTGGTACTATCTCATTGTCAATCATATAACGCCTTAAAAAAGGGATATCAAATTCATAGGATTTACCAAATTCTTTAAAGTATTCTCTTATTATTTTCACGTGATTAGGGTATTTTACATATATTTTACATATTTTTCTTTTATTTTTTTCAAATTTTTTAATAGTTTCTTTTTCCTTCCCATTTTCTTTTTCATTTATACTTCCATTTTCATTGTTAAATTCCTTGATATTACTATATTCATTACCATTTGGAATATAATCAGAGTAAACAATTTTTTCAACAACTTCAATATTTGTAATTAAATCTTGAACTTTTAATGAAGTTTTATCTTCAAATTCTTGCCCTAATTTTTTTAAATCTAATTCCTGGTCTATGGATGCCAAATAATCATAAATTTCTTGAGGTTCAGCCGTATCTACGTAAAAATATGGCTTAAAATCACATTCTTTTTCTAAATTCATCTGACCTTTAGCATATTCGACGTCATCGCATATGCAATATTTGTAATATCTATCAATACATAAATCCTTAGAATTATAATCTAAATCCAATAGTATTTTTTCAATTGACCCAGTTTTTTTCTCCATAAATTCACCAAATTCTATAACATATGAATAACATTAAAATAAATTTGCTATTTCCAACAATATAAATATTAATTATTAATAGTATGAATTCATATTTAATCCATATTTAATACTAAATATTTTCAATTTGAATACTTAAGTATATAATATTATGATAAATTATATTATTTCTACTTCTTTATTAATTGTTTATATTCAGTTTTGAACAACTATCGTTTAAAATACATATATTAATTTAAATATCGTTATTTTAAATATCGGTTATTTTCGGTGATTTTATGGAAAAAAATAGTACTTACGAGAAACTTAAAAGTCAAAAAATAGAGGAACTGTATTCGAAAGGGCTTCCTTCTAAAATAACTGGAAAAGCACATATTTTCGGTGATGACGTGGATACTGATGCAATTATTCCAGGTCCTTATTTAAGAACAACTGACCTTTATGAGTTGGCTTTACATTGTATGGCAGGTATTGACGAGGATTTCCCAAATAAAACGGCGAACGGTGATGTAATTCTTGCAGGGGAAAATTTCGGTTGCGGAAGTTCGAGAGAGCAAGCACCAGTTGCAATAAAATACTGTGGTATTCAGGCAATAATTGCAGAAAGTTTTGCAAGAATATTCTACAGAAATTGTATAAATTTGGGTATTATTCCAATTGAATGTAAGGGAATTAAGAAAATTATTGAAACGATAAAAATTCAAAATAAAGATGAAAACAATAAAAAAAACAATGAAAATGTTAAAATATCTGTGGATTTTGAGAATAAAAAAATATATATAAACGATATAGAAATTGAAAACTATTTAATTGAAACCAATGAAATTAATAATAATACTAATAATAATAATAATAATAATACTAATAATAATAATAATAATAATAATAATAAAAACAATATCGATGCTGAAAAAATAACTTGTATTTTCCCTAAAGGCAAAACAATGGATATCTTAGGTAAAGGCGGACTTGTAGGTTATGCTAAATCTCAATAATATTTAAAAAATACTATTTAAAAATATAACTATAAAATATACTAACTATAAAGTATATCTTTAAATTACAACCTCAACTATATTTTTATACTAATTATAATGGTGATTAAATGTCAAGATTAGCGATATTAGATTACGATAGGTGTCAACCAAGACGGTGCTCTATGGAATGTATGAAATACTGCCCTGGCGTTAGAATGGAAGAAGAAACTATCGTTATAGATGAAGATACTGGTAAACCTGTAATATCCGAGCAATTGTGTAGTGGTTGCGGTATATGTACAAAAAGGTGCCCATTTGGTTCCATAAAAATAATCGGTTTGCCTGAAGAACTTTCAGATGATAAGATTATACATTCCTACGGTCAAAACCGATTTAGATTATATGGCTTAATTTCGCCAAGAAATGGCGTGACTGGTATATTAGGACCTAACGGTGTTGGTAAATCCACCATTATTAAAATATTGAACGGTGAATTATTGCCAAACTTAAATGATTTGGAAAATCCTTCGAATATTGAAAATGTAATAAAGCATTTCTCAGGAACAGAATTGCAAAATTACTTCGAAAAACTAAAAGAAAAAAGTATTAAACCAATTCACAAACCGCAATACGTTGACGTACTACCAAAAGTAGTTAAGGGCAAAGTAGGAGATATGTTAAAAAAAGTTGATGAAACAGGAAAATTCGACGAATTAACAAAAGAATTGGAACTTACCAACCTTTTAAATAGGGAATTCACCCAATTAAGTGGTGGAGAGCTTCAAAGAGTAGCTATTGCAGCCGCCTGTTTAAGGGATGGTAGTATTTATTACTTTGATGAACCTACTTCTTGGTTAGATGTTAAACAAAGATTTAGTGCTGCAAAGGTTATAAGAAAAGTCAGTGAAGATAAGAAAGTTGTAGCAGTTGAACACGATTTAATCGTTTTAGACTATTTATCCGATAATATACACATTATGTATGGTGTACCATCTGCTTACGGGGTTGTTACCCATCCAAGAGGTACGAGAGTTGGAATTAACGCATATTTGGACGGATTTTTAAAAGAAGAAAATATACGATTTAGGAAAAACTCTATTATCTTTGAAAAAAGACCTCCTGCAGATAATTCAAACAGACCTATGCTTTTAGATTACACAGATATTAACGTAAATTTGGGAGATTTCAAATTAAACGTTGAAGGGGGCGAAATATACCAGGGTGAAGTAGTGGGTATACTCGGACCTAACGGTATCGGAAAAACAACTTTCGTAAAAGCTTTAGCTGGCGTTATAAAACCTAATGCAGGTGAAATTAACGGAGATATTAAAGTAGCCTACAAACCGCAGTACATTTTAACAGATTTTGATGGAACTGTGGAAGATTTATTAATGGATATTACTGCGATTCACACTTCATTCTATAAGTCGGAGATTGTAAAACCTTTAGCACTCGAAAACTTAATGGAATCAAATGTGAAAGACCTTTCAGGCGGGGAACTTCAAAGAGTTTCGATTGCAGCTTGTTTAAGCCACGATGCTGATTTATATCTTATTGACGAACCTTCAGCTTTCTTAGATGTAGAGCAGAGATTAAACGCTTCAAGAGTTATAAGACGTATGGCAGATGAAAAAGATGCGGCAATGTTCGTTGTTGACCACGATATTTTGTTCCAAGATTATATTTCTGATAGATTTATCGTATTTAACGGTGAAGCTGGAATGAATGGTCAAGGAAGTGCTCCTTTGAAAAAGAGAGATGGTGCAAACAAGTTTTTAAAACAGATGGGTATTACCTTTAGAAGAGACCCGGAAACCGGTAGGCCGAGGGTAAATAAAGAAGGAAGTCAAAGAGATTTACACCAAAAAGAGATTGGAGAATATTATTACGTTGATGAATAATATATCAATATAATATCTCAATACTTAATTTATATTTTTTAAATTATTTTTTCATTTTTTTAAACTTTGAAATTTACCAAGTTTTTCGCCTTTCATACCAATGATATGACAATTAAATTTGATTTTATCCCATCTATACTCTGCTCTTTCAACAACTCGCTTGCAAATTTCGTTATATACAGTTTCAAGAATTCCAATATTTTTTAAATATCCATTTATTTCTTCGGTGGTGTTTGCATACAGCATTTTAGCAATAATCTCTTTATCGTCAATGTATTGAGCAGAATATGCAGTTAAAATTTCATTTCGGGCATCAGAAACTTTTGAATGCGTATTGTATATTCCACCCGCTAATTTGACGATTTTACCAGAATGGCCATAAATTGTTATTTCTTTAATACCTTTTTCAAGAGCTTTATCTAACATAAAATCCCAAAAGTTAGATACTTCGATTACTTTATCTTCATCAAAACCCATTTTAAAGTATTTATCGTTTATATATTCATTTTCATCTTTTTTAGCGTATTTTGTGCCAATATTGCCTGCAACAAATATTACGTCAGTATAATTTTTAGATAACGCAACATCGATTTGAGGAACAAGTGAGTTTTTATATGCGTCATTTGACATCGGTCTCACTATTCCAGTAGTTCCGAGAATTGAAATTCCGTCTATAATTCCCAATTTGGGATTAAGTGTTTTTTTAGCCAATTCTAAACCATTGGGGACTGAAATGGTTATTTCAACTTTTTCAGTAGGTATATTATTTGTTCCATCTTCTTTTTTATCTAATAATTTTAAACAGTTTTCTATAATCATCTCTCGAGGTTTCGGGTTTATTGCATAATCTCCTACTTCAATTTGTAGACCTTCTTTTGTTATATAACCTACACCTTTGCCCCCGTTTACAATTACGAATTTATTTTCATACTCTTTAAGATTTGAATTCTCTAAATTAGTTAACTTATCTAAATTATCATTCGTTAAGAGATTTACCTCAATTTCTATAAATTCACCGTTTGTAATGTCAATATCTTCGCCTGAAAATTTTTTTACAACAACTCTTACATAATTAGCGTTTTCAGGGTCAATTATAATTTTTTCAATCGGGATTATTAAAATTTCCCCGTTGGGATTTTCTATTTCCACAAAATCCAATATTTTTCCTTTTTTTAAATAATAAAGTCCAGAATACGCACCTGCACAAGCACAAGAACCTGTAGTATAACCAAGACTTTTCTCATTTCTAAAATCGTATTTCATAAATACACCAAAGAATTATTTAGTTTTATATTCATTTTTATATTTCTTATTTTTAATTAGGTTTTAATATTGTAAAAGAATTATAAAAAAGTAATTAATTGATATGATTTAAAAATAATAAAAAATAATAAAAACTAAAATTTATTTTAAATTAACAAGCAAGCTCCTACACAGCAATTGATTTGAGGTTCTTCTGAAACATGCAACTTTTTGTTTAATTTGGCTTCAAATACTTCTGTAAGAACGGGGTTTTTAGCAACCCCCCCACTAAATGCAACATCGTTTATTTTTAACCTATGAACCATAGGTACGGTTCTATTTGCAATACTTTCATAAACACCCATTAATATGTCTTCTTTCGGTGTTTTTTTAGATAATAAAGATATTATTTCTGTTTCTGCAAACACTGCACACATTGATGATATTTTAGCAACATTTTCAGATTTATATTTATTTAAATCTTCGTTTTTATCAATTTTTAAAATATCGAGTGATTTTTCTAAAAATTTCCCAGTTCCTGCAGCACATTTGTCGGATAATATAAAGTCTATTACTTTTCCGTCTTTTCCAAGTTTAATAACTTTACTATCTTGACCACCTATGTCAATAAGACCGTCTACATTCGGGAAAAAGTAGTTAGCACCTTTTCCAAGTGCTATTACTTCGGGAACTACCTTATCTACGCAGGATAATTTATGACGTCCGTAGCCCGTAGCAACTATTTTATCGACAGAATAGTCTTTTTCATACTTCTTGACATATTCCATAATCATTTCTTCTTCAATTATAACACCAATGTTATCAATACTATACTCGATAATTTTTTTATTAGTTTCGTCCATTAAGACCGTTTTTGTTGTAGTGGAGCCTATATCAATTCCTAATATCATAATTGCACCATATTATTGTTTTTTTAATTGTTTGTTAAATTTTTATAGGTTTTATAATTTTTATAAGTTTTATAAATTTTACAATTTTTATATTATTTCTTCTTTACTTTATTTTTTCAAATATGTTCGTAAATTATAACAATATAGCTATTGACCACATTAGATAATATAATATCTATTGTATCATATAATATAAAATAACATCGATATGGTTTTAAAATAGTTAAGTTCTAAATCAGCAAAATTTTTGATTAAATTTTAAAATTTTACATAAATATCTGTTTAAATAATAAAAAAGGGATAATTGGTATTTATTTAATTAAATTATTAATAAATAATCCTATTATTTAGTATGAAGTATTTATTTAAAATTGTTAATTTATTCTGGTTTTTCCATTAATTTTGATTTGTTTAATATAGCACCTGGACCTGCGTGAGGTTTTCTGCTTACGCCATCGGTTGCTTTTTCTAATTCTCTTGCTTCATCTACTAATTTAGCAGCGTATCTTATCATTTCGTGTGCTGATGCAACGATAGGGATGTATTTGTCCATTTCTTTAGTCATGAAGCATCCTTTTACGTCAATGTCAGCTACTTTTTCAGCCATTACGAAAGCAGCCATAGCTTTTGCTTTTGCGTATGGGTTTGAGAATTCAGCAGCAGCAACTGCTTTTGCATCTGTAACAATAATTTTTGGAAGTTCAATTTCTTTTCCTTCTTCAACTGCATAAATCATAGCGTCAATAGCGTTTTGAACTACTCTAACAGCACCTGTACCAGCTAATACTCTAACAACGTCAGCGTTGAACATTGACATTTCAACAGGGTCTAAGAATTGTCTTCTTGCACCAATCATAGGGTCGCATTTAATTAAAATGTATCCTAATCCTTGTTCTGCCATAGCGTCTTTGTCTTTGATACCTGGTGCATCACCAATGATTACAGCAGGGATATCCGCAGCGCTTAATAATTCTCTTGCAACTTTTGGTCCTGGAGCAGCTGGGTTTGGTCCAATGTATAATACAAAGTCTGGTTTTATATCTTCAATCATTTTTTTAGTAACTTCTTCAACTTGTTCAGGGCCCATTTTAGCCCCACTACCTACAACTCTTACGTCAATATCGTTTCTGTCAGCTCTTTCATCGAGGCTAAGGTCGACTAAAGGAGACATTCCAATGTTACCACATTTTATGATACCTACTTTTACTACCATAATATCACCAGTTTTGTTATTACGTTATTTAATATATTACCAATTTATTATATACTACCGTATTATCTTTAATGATACTTTATATATATGAATTCCTATTTTAAAACCTTATTACGTGTATTAGATTATCTAATACATTGTTTAATGAAAATAACCCTGGAATTGACAAGTTAGAATATGGGGTTAAAATAAAAATTGAGTGAGGATAATATAAAAGTTAAAATAAAATTTGGTTTTAATAAATTATTTAGTTGATTTTATAGGTTTCTTTGTCCGATTTTTGCAGATTTTCATCAATATAATAATATTCTACAATATTTGAATTGTCAGGTTTGTAAAATACCACAGTTCCTCTTAATTTTTCCAAATCATCTGCTAATTCCACATTATCATAGCTATATTTTTCATTATTGGTAATAAATACTGCAGGATTTTGATAAATTTTAGGCAAATTTCCAACCGAATTCCAGTTTAAAACCCCCTTATTGTCAGGATATGCTGGATTTGATATACCTAACATATTATCGTAAGGTGGAACGGACGAATTTTCGAAGTAATTTTCCAATATTCTACTCCACGATTCATTTGAGCCGGCTTTATTTCTCGAATAAGTGAGTTCTGAACCATTTAAAATATTGCTACTATTTATTTCATCAATAAGTGCATTTTTATTATTTTCAAGTATCTGTTGTATTTCCGTAAGGTTTGTATCGTTTACGGAATTGTTTGGTATGTATGATGCAGGGTCAAAATTTAAATCATCTAATGGTTTTACATAGCTATTACCTGTATCCTTAACGCCCCCAATATAACTAATTCCTACTATGGCGGCTACTACAACTGCTAAAGCGATAAATATACCTATTTCCATTGATACTTGTCCTTTCCTTTTTTTATATTTTGATTTTAACATAATCATACCTTTTAAACTGTTTTGTATTAAAAGTCCATTTTTGGATTTTTACTTAGTTTTAGCCCATATCCTTGACAACATAACTAAATGGATGGTTATTAATTGGTAAATTAGTATAAATTATTAGTATAAATTATTACATAAAAGTATTAAACTAAATATTTGTGAATAAATAAGTTATATAAAAATGTCTGTTTTATGACAATTATAGCAATTATATTTAATTAATACACATTAAACAGTACTCCCATATATATTTTTTTATAAAAATTAATATACTATAAAAGTGATATTTATATTAGTAATTAAATTTAATACATTATTTATTAAAATTAGGAGGGGTTTTAAATGGCAGACGCTGAAAACCTTATAAATGCACTATCTGATAAGGAACTCGTTATCAGAATAGATTTAAAACAAGATATTAGATTAATTAAATTTAAAATAGGTTCTATGGATATAAATGGGGAATTAGGAATTAGTTTTAAATCAATTTCAAAAAATGCGGACGCAGAAACTGAACCAGCAATGATTGCTGAAGAATATATTACAGTTCCTGAAGATGATGAAAAACAACTCTTAGAAGAGCCTATTGAAGAAATTACTGAATAATTTTTATATAATTAACATCTTAAATATTATATAAAATATATTACGACAATTAACTACCATATATCAATAATTTAATAATATATCAATATTTTACTATTTTTACTTTTTAATAATTAAAATCTTATAGTTATGTTTTTATTATTTATAAGTTAATTTAACAAATTTTTTATTCTTTAGGCACTAATTTAGCTTTTTTAATATGGTATGTACCACTTATGCCGTCCCATTCGATTTCTGATTCGATTACTTCGAGTTTTTCCTTAAAGAATGGTGCATCAAAAACAAAAGTTTCTGCTTCTCCCCCTTCAAAAGCCCTATTTATTTCGTATTTTTCCATTATTTTAAGTAATTCTTCGATATTACTATCATCTATTTTCTTTCCAAGCCATTCTTTACCAAGACCGTATGCATAAACGCCTACTATCCTAACATCAAATAATTTAGCCGTATCTCTTAAAATAGTCTCCTGTTCAATGTGCCAAAGGGGTGCTAATGATTCGATGCCTAATTCTCTACAAATTCTGTCCACACGTTCCTTTTGATATTCGCTTGCAAGAGCACCACATACTACTCCGTCAATATCTAATTTAGAAAGAGCTTCTTTTAAGTCTTCTACTTCTTTCTCTTTTTCGCCTTCTGTAAATACTTCTACCAGAGGAATACCTGTAGTTTCAGCTATTAAACTTGTAAGTTCTACATTAGGTATGTGAAACATATAACTTTCTTTGTTTTTTGATTTTACGTTTACTAAATATTTAACATCGTGTCCATTTTGCAATGCCCAATATAACGCATATGTTGAGTCTTTTCCACCAGAATATAAAGATGCAAGTTTCATAATTTTCAAATCCTACTTTTAAATAATATTTTAAGTTTAATACGGAATATTAAAAATATAAAATACATAGTCGTATTATATTTTAAATTTGCGAGTAATAAAATCCTTTTAATTATTTCATTTTTAGGACACATTCTATAAAAAATTAATCCCAATTTTTAAAGCAATTGATTATTAGATGTTATAATATATCACATTGTTGTATAGCTTATTAATTTATCTAATAGATATATTTATAAAATATAAATATTAATATACATATTAATTTACTAAATAATAAATCTATTTCCAATCGGAAACTTAACTCAAAATAACACTGCCATAAAATTTAACAACAAAACCTTTGGTGACAAGATGAATGAATTAAAATCCGTTGCAAAATTAAATGAAGCTTTTGCAAATAGAAAAAACCAATTATATGCAGAAAAAGACGAAGGAAAAAAGGTATTTGGTTTATTCTGTACTTTCGTACCTGTAGAATTAATCCACGCATCAGGTAGTATACCTGTAGGTTTATGTGGTGGAAAAGACTCAACAATTCCCTCCGCTGAAGAAGATTTACCAAGAAATTTATGTCCTTTAATCAAATCCTCATATGGTTTTAAAAAAGATAAAGCTTGTCCATACTTTGAAGCAGCAGATATCGTAATAGGTGAAACAACCTGTGATGGTAAAAAGAAAATGTTCGAAAAAATGGAAGAAATGGTAAAAATGCACGTTATGCACTTACCACACTTTAGAGATGAATCTTCCAGAAAATTATGGGTTGAGGAAGTTATTAAATTTAAGGAATTAATTGAAGAATTTACTGGAAATAAAATCACTGAAGAAAAATTAACTGAAGCTATTGCTTTAGAAAATAAAGAAAGAGAATTATTCTATAAAATTTATGAATTAAGGGCAAACGACCCAACACCTATAACTGGTAAAGATGCTTTATCTTGCTTCCAAAAATCATTTTTATTAAATATACACGATAGAATAGAAATTTTAACCGAATTAGTAGCAGAATTAGAAGAAAGAGTCGCAAAAGGCGAAGGATACACTGGAAAAAGAATTTTAATCGCTGGATGTCCAATGACTGCAGGAAACACTAAAATGGTGGATATCGTTGAAGAACTCGGTGCTGTAGTAGTTGGTGAAGAAACTTGTACGGGTACAAGAAAATTCGAAAATTTCGTGGAAGGAAATACAATCGAAGACATCGCAAACAGATACTTCAATATAACATGTGCTGTAGCTTATAAAAATGATAGAAGAATCGAAAGAATCAAAGAATTAGTAGAAGAGCAAAAAGTAGATGGTGTAGTATACTATACATTACAATTCTGCCACGACTTTAACGTTGAAGGTGTTTTAATTGAAGATGCACTTAAAGAAGCAGGAATCCCAATTATTAGGGTAGAAACTGATTACTCTGAAAGTGATAAGGAACAAATAAAAACCAGATTAGAAGCATTTATCGAAATGATTTAAATTATTTCCAAACAATTTCATTACTATCTTTTTTATATTTTTTATTTGACTTTCTTTTTTTAACGTTATTTTTGGTATTTTTTTTATCAATTCTTTTTTTAACCATCTTTCTAACGAGCTCCGCCCCACATATTTCGCAGGTTTCACTACTATAATTTACATTATAAAGCTTTTTACAGCCCTTACACATCTTACGCCAAATGAATTCTTTTTTAATTCCTTCCATATTAATATTTTTAACAATTATTTCGAATTTTTTTGCAACGTTCTGAATTCCATAGTCGTCAGTATATAATATGCCGAAAAGCTGTATTGAAAGAGCTAAAATTTCCATATCATTGTCGGAAACAGCATCACCTGTTTTTAAAGCAGTTTCTTTAACCATATTTAATATTTCAGCGCTTGGTTCCATAATTTTAACACGATTTGATTCAATTGACAAAAAAACAATGTCTTCTTTTGTTTTTACTTCTTCAACTATATTATTGGTTGTAAAGTGTTCCCCTTCTTCTAACATTGGGTTGTATCCGTGTATAAACGCTGAAGCATCAAGAATTTTTAAATTTTCATTAAAATTTTCCTTGTAATTGTTAATAATTTCTCTCATCTTTAAAGAATAATTGTCCATAATATCCCTAATAAATATCTATAAAATAAATCACTAAATTTTTTGATAATTCGTTCAATATATTTTAATATTAAATAATACTATATCTCATTTAAAACTTAGTATGATATGGTTAAATACTCTATCGAAATTAGCTATTAAAATTAAATTACATATTAAATTACATATTAAATTACATAATAAATATGGGTTAAAATAAGGGTTATTATGGCAAAAAATAATAAAAATAGTAAAAAAGGAAAAGAAAAACTTAATAATAAAGTTGTTGATAAAGAAATCAGTAATAATAAGGATAAACACGGTTTAATACAGAATATGCCTCACATTTTAGATTTTTCAGAATATAAGATGATTACGAATATTGAAGATATCAATAATACTGAAAATTTGGGTACAAATACTACAAAAAATCAAAAAAATAGTAAATTTGAAACCTTAAAAATTGAAATAAACAAGTATTATGAAGTTGAAATACCAAAAAATACCAAAAAATATGGTAATATAATATTACCAAAAAATACAGATAAAAATACAGATAATGAGAAATATAAAAACAAAAAAATAATTTTGGAAGATTTTAAGGACGAAACAAGCAAATACGCTTTAAAGAATATAAACAATATAAAAAGTGATATATTAACAAATATCTCTATGAATTTAGCAACGGGGCTTAAAAATAAAATCACTGGTCGTAAAACAATATATATAACTGATAATGTACCATTAATGGGTCATACGGCTTTTGGCGTAATTGACAGGGGTACAAATATAATACAAGTTCGAGGTCATAGTGGTTGTAATATAAGATGCCCATTCTGTTCCGTAGATGAGGGAACACCTTCTAAATCAAGAATAAATGATTATTATGTGGATATAGACCATTTAATGAATACATTTGAGCAAGTAGTTAATTATAAAGGAAATAATAGGCTCGAAGCACATTTGGACGGTCAGGGTGAACCTACCTTATACCATCCATTACCGGAGTTAGTAGAACGTTTGAATAACGTTGTAGAAAAAGGAAACGGCATCGTTTCTATTCAAACTAATGGGGTAAATCTTTCTTACAAATTAATAGATGAATTAGAGGAAGCTGGTTTGCACAGAATAAATATGTCTATAAACGCAATGGATGAAAAATTTGCAAAGGGAATGTCTGGAAAGAAAACATACGATATTGAAAGAATAAAAGAAATGGCTGAATACGTTAAAAATTCTAAAATCCACTTATTAATTGCACCATTATTATTACCCAATTATAACGACGAAGAATTTAGAAAAGTAATTGATTACGCTGTTGAATTACAAAGTAGGGTGCCTCAAAATACCATAAATCCAATTACCGATAAATTAAACCCAATTTTAGGTGTCCAGTTGTGTTTAACTTATCAATTCGGTAGAAAAGTACCAAATATGAAACTTTGGGATTTTAAAAAGTTTTATGAATTTTTAAATAATCTTGAAAATGAATATACTAAGCAAGGATTAAACGTTCATTTGAAAACGCCTTTAAAATACTATGGTTCAAGACCTGTGAAAAGAATTCCTTGCCCATTTTCATTAAATGAAACTGTTGAGGGTGTAAAAGTAATCGCTGAAGGTAGAATATATGGTGAAGTTATTGGTATGGCTCGAGACAGAGTAATACAAATAATAAACTGCAAAAACACGGAAAAATTGCTCGGAAACACTGTAAACGTAAAAATTCATAGAGTAAAGGATAATATAATTGTTGCTACATTATGTTAATTATATTATTATTATTATTATTATTATTTTTAATTTTTTAGTTTTATTTTTAGTTTTATTTTTAATTTTTTTAGTAATTTTATTCGTTTTTAATCTTAAATTCTCAAATATACACATAATAATATATACAAAAACATAATTTATTATGTATTAAGATTACCAAATTTAAAATTATATTTAACACATAGTACTGCAAAGGTTAAAGGTGTAAAAATGGTCGATACGAACGATTTAAAGTTTATTGAAGAACAATTGGGTAGAAAACCGAATGACGTAGAAATAGCAATGTTTGAAAATTTATGGAGTGAACACTGCGCATATAGAAGCTCCAAAAACCTCTTAAAAATGTTTGGAAGAACCGTAAAAGAAAATCCAGATATGATTGTAGGTCCAGGCGATGATGCAGCAATTATAAGACTTGACAAAGATATTTGCGTATCAATGGCAATGGAAAGCCATAACCACCCTTCATATATAGACCCTTACAATGGTTCAGCAACTGGAGTCGGTGGAATAGTTAGAGACATTATTTCAATGAATTCTAAACCAATAGCTTTGTTAGACGCACTTAGATTTGGGGATATCCAAGGTAAAGAAAAGGATAAAGTAAAATGGCTCGTAGATGGAGTTATGAGCGGTATTGGGGATTATGGAAACAGAATCGGTGTTCCAACCGTTGGCGGCGAATGTGAATTCGATTCATCATACGACTACAATAACCTCGTAAACGTTGTTGCTATTGGTTTAGTAAACGAAAACGAGATTGTTCAAGGTAAGGCAAAAGAAGAAGGTTTATCTATTATTTTAGTAGGGGACACGGGTAAAGATGGTATTGGGGGAGCTTCATTTGCGTCAAAAGATTTGACAAGTGAAAGTGAAGGCGACAGACCGAGCGTACAGATTGGTGATGCCTTTAAGGAAAAAAAATTAATCGATGCAACCTTAGAAGCTTGCAAAACAGGCAATGTAATGGCAATGAAAGATTTAGGGGCAGCAGGTATTACATCATCTTGCTCAGAAATGTGTTTCAGTGGCGGAGTAGGTGCAGAATTACATCTCGAAAACGTATTTTTGAGAGAAGCAGGAATGACACCTTACGAAATAATGATTTCTGAAAGCCAAGAAAGGAATTTATTTGCAGTTAAAGCAGGCTCTGAAGAAGAATTGCTCGCAATTTTTGAAAAATATGAATTACCTTGTGCAGTAATCGGTAAAACAACAGATACTAAGAGATTAATCGCTTACCACAATGAAAAATTAGTGGTTGATTTACCACTTGAGTTATTATGTGAAGCTCCATTATATGATATGCCTGAAAAAGAAGATATCAAGGAAAAGCCAGAAAATAAGGAAAAAATAGAATCCGATGCAAAAACTCCAAATAATAAGGAAGAGCACAACGAAACACTTAAAAAAATGCTTGAAAGTCCGAATATTTGTTCAAAATCAAACATTTACGAAAGATACGACCACGAAGTGCAAGTAAGAACTGTGGTAAAGCCAGGAAAAGACGCAGCAGTTTTAAAAGTACAAGATATTTACCCAATGGGTGTAGCTTTAACAGCTGATTGTAATTCAACATACTCAAAGTTAAACGCATATGAAGCAGCTAAGACTTTAGTATGTGAAAGCGTGAGAAATTTGGCAACTGTAGGGGCAAGACCTATCGGTATGTTAGATAATTTAAACTTTGGAAATCCAGAAAAGCCTGAAAGATACTGGCAACTCAAAAAATCAATTGAAGGATTAACAGACTCCGCAGAGTTTTTAAATATTCCCGTAGTTGGTGGAAACGTAAGTTTGTACAATGAAACTATCATCGAAGGTAAGGATTACCCAATAAACCCAACACCTACAATAAGCATAATCGGAAAAGTTAAAGACGTTGAATTAATACCTAACGTAATGATAAAACCAAAAGAAAACGATGTTTTATTATTAATCGGTGAAACCAAGGAAGAAATGGGCGGTAGTGAGTATTACAAAGTAATTCACAATACTGAAGACGGATTTATCCCAAAAGTAGATTTGAAAAAAGAAATGAACACTTACAACATATTAGTCGATTTAATAGAAAATGGTTTAATTAACGAAGCTATCGATTTGTCAAGAGGCGGTTTAGCTATAGCATTGAGTAAAATGACAATGAACACTAATTTAGGTGTAGACATCGCATTAAATAGTAATTTGTCAGATTGTGTAAGTTTATACTCAGAATCATCTGGAAGAATTTTAATAGCAGTAAATCCTGAAATTATGGAGTATGTAATTTCAAAATTCAGCAGTAATGAGATATTTGCAACAAAATTAGGTGTTTTAACAGCTGAAAAACAATTGAAAGTTGAATTAAACTCAAAAGAAATTATAAATATTTCATCAGAAGACATAAAAGAGAGTTATTATAATGGATTTCCTAAATTAATGGGAGAATTATAATAATACTAATAATAAAAATAATACTAATAATAAGAATAATAAATAAAAAAATACTAAACTAAAATAAAAATAAAATATATATAAATAATTTTTTTTACCACTTATTTTTGTTTTTTAATTAAAAGTCAATTTCAACGTTATAACATTTTTCAACATTATATTTATGAATATTATAACACATATCTTCATTCATTAGCTCATTTTCTAAAAGCTTTCTTGTACGTCTTGGAACAGATTTAATTCCTAATGCAACACCGGGACGTTTTAAATCGTCTATATAGTCTGTTTCCATTAAAAACCGGTCAGATATTTTAATAGCTTCATTGCAAGGTGAAGAAGCCACTATCGAAGGCATAATTCCATATTTAATACCTTCTTTAACTCGATTATCACAATGATGTTTAATAACTTTTTCAGGTTTCAAACCCACGGATTTTGCCATTTCTGAAAATTCCTTAAACTGTGCATCTGAGGCACTTTCAGCATGTACTTGAATGGCACAATCTGCATCTTTTGCAAGTTCCATACCATATACAAATAGTTGATTTGATATATCCCATAGTATTTCTGCATCATCGCCAGTTAATTCAAAATGTGGTCTACCAATTTCCCCAATCCCTACAATATTATCATTTTCCATTACAATCTTTTGACAATATTTTAGGGCTTCAGCTACTCTATTTTTAGCTTTTTCAATATTCATTCCGTTTCTAACGAAATTTATAATCTCTACAGGATGTACACCAACCATACCAAAAGCTTGTATATTAGTTTCTTCTTTAATCTTTTGTAATGATTTATGTAATTCATCGATGGGTTTTTCTAATTCTAAACTAAAAGCAGGTTTATTTGGTATAATCATGGTTTTACCGCCTGCTTTTTCAAATACTTTGGCAACTTTTACAGCACCCATTCCATTTTTTTCGTCAATATGAATATGGTTGTCCGTAATTGGGAGGTTTTTCAAAATTTCCATGTTTTCACAAATTAATAAGGGTAATCATATTAATAATAATTTTATAAGATATTATTTATTCTTTATTAGTTTCATTTTTTTCATATTTCTTAAAATCTACACAATTTTTGCTTATTTTAATGTCAATCAATGGCGTTTCGTTAAAAGCGTCAATTTCTTCTTTTAAATAAATTATACCTTTTTCAAAATCGATATTTGCTATATCAATGTCGTATAATGCTATAGGATTAGGTCTCATAGGTGAACGAGTTGCAAATACTCCTCTTTCAGGTATATTAACATTTCCTCGAGGGTGTACTCTCATAACGCTTCTTTTTTCTTCATTGTCGGATTTATCAAACCAGAAAAGGAGTGTAATTTTATCATCAACTTTTAAACCTTCCATACACGTTAAATAATCTTTATTTATTTCAACATAATCTTTATCGTTGTTATTTTCATTTCCTTTTAAAAATGTCCCAATTTGGTAGATATTATATTTTTTTAAATTAGTATTACTCATAGTTTATACCCCGTTAATTTCTAAATTAATAATTTTTTAAGCAATAGTTGTTTTTAATTTATTTATTCAAAATATGTTATGTAAAAAGTAGATATATGTAATGTAAAATTTAATATTTTGATTTATTCATATTGTTAATTAATTCATATATTTTGAAAGTATTAAAGCACCAAATACGATAACAAATGCACCAAACATTAAAAGCTGGCTTCTTAACATCTTTTTTCTTCTTTTGGCAAACTCTTCCTTACATTTTGTTGAACAAAAGTCTTCTTCTGGAGGTATTGATATCCCGCAATTTATACAATGTTTATGTTGTTCCATTATTACACCCTTGATATATCATATATTACCTATTTCATATATTATAATATTTAATGGTATACTGATATCCTAATAATTTAAATTATTTTTATAATTTATATTGATTTGTATCTATTTTTGTTTTTACAAAGTATGATATTACAATCTACGGTATTATAGATTTATAGATTTATAGATTTGATATTAACTTTTAATAAAATTGTTATTTTTAATCTTTTATAAAATATATATTTAATATAAATTTTTGATAAAATAATATGTGAAAGTAATTGATTATTAATTTATTGTTAACATTTAAAATTATATTATAATTTATATTATAATTTATATTATGGTAATATAATAGTACCATCGTGATTGCCGTTGATTGAACCAATAATCTCAGAAGGTGTTCCTTTGACCACAATTGTTTTTAATTTTGCCCTATCAATTATTTTAGATGCAAGTGGGTCAACAACACTTGAAGAACCTGCAGAAATTGAACAATTACCTGTAATTTCCAATAGTTCTGAAATTGTCATTTCTTTTAATTTTTTAGCATCTGAATCAACACGTGGGTCGTTTGTATATACGCCATCCACGTTTGTAGCTATTACTAATAAATCAGCATCTAAAAACTCAGCCAACGATGCAGAAACCGCATCTGTGGTGTGTGCCGGGTGCGTACCGCCCATTACAACAATTTTATTTAAATTTAAAATAGTTTCAGCTTCTTTAAAGCTTGTAGGAACGTTTTTAACAGCGTAATTACCTAACGCAGATATTAAAAGCATACTATTTAATCGAGTTGACATAATCCCTATTTCATCACAAAAAGCATCGTTTGTAAACTCTCTTGCGATGGAAATGTACTGTCTTGCCGTGTTTCCTCCGCCGATAATAACGGAAATTTCATGACCTTCATCTTTTAGCTTTTTGAAGGTTTCGGCATAAGATGCAATATTTTCTTTTGTAGCCCCTTCTTTGGGCATTAATACAGAACCGCCTAATGCAAATACAACTCTCATTTCAAAACCTCTTTTAACGTTATTTATGTATTTTTTAGCATATTATTTTTTTAGCATATTATTAATTCATTAGTTTAGCATTTTGTAAAATTTAACTTAAATATTATCTTTAAAATATAAAGTTCGTATTTTGTGAAGAACTTGGTATTAACTTTATGAATAAAAATTCCTAAATATTATATTCATTCACTATATAAAAGTATAGCCCGAAATTTTACAAATTAAAAAATAGACTAATATAATTATATTAATTAGGAAACTAATTGTTATATAACCTATAAAACAAAACTTCTAAAAAAATCTTTTATCAAAAAATGGGCTCATATCTACCCGTAATTAAAAATGTAAAAATATTATAAATTAGAAATATATTGTAAATCAATATAGTATTTTATAATATTTTTAAAAGTAATTAACAATATTTAAAACGAAAATAAAGAATAACCGTTAAATTATCTTTTTAAAACCATTTTGATGTCTTCTACTTTAACGGTTTTTCTTCCAGCGTGTCTTGATAATTCTGCTGCTTCTTTTGCAATATCCATTGCGATTGATTCTAATTCTTCTACGAATAATTTTGCTGCACCTTCACTTACTCTTTCAGCGCCTGCTTTTTTTAATATTCTCACTACTGGAGCTACTGGAATTTCTGCCATGAAATCACCTCTGTCTTTTACATTTTTAACTTTGCAATTCAAACTATATAAATCTTTCGGAAATATCGCCGTATATGTATGCTATGGGCCATATAAATTATAGATAATTTTAAAATAATGATTAGAAATATATATGAACTATGAATATAATATTAAAATGTAAGAAGCAATTATATTAAATATTAGTGGAGATGGTATTATTACTAAAAAATCTACTCCCAATAAAACCAACAATAAAGGTAATAATACATTTGAGATATCCGATTCGAATAATAAAGATGATAATAGTACGAAAGCTAATAAAAAAAATAAAGACCTTCGTAAAACCTTATTAGAATTTGGAATTTTTATAGTATTATTTATTTTAATTTGGACGCACGTTAACGTAGTAGTTTCAAATAGTATGTATCCCGAAATGGAACGAGGAGATTTCGTTTTAGTTGAAAATGCAGGTTTGGAATTCCATTTAAACGATTTAAAAACCGGAGACGTCGTTATTTACGATGCACACTGGATACCAGAATTGGGTAATTACCCCAGCCAAGTAATAACTTATGAAAATTATAAATACGGTATTTATTCAGATAGCGAAAACATTAAACCTGTAATACACAGGATTATAGGGAATTATACGAGTAATAAGGGAGACATATACTATATTATTAAAGGAGATAATAACCAAGATAAAGACCCCGAACTCGTTAAACCTGAACAAATTAAAAAGAGAGTTTTAACTATAAGTGGTAATTTGTTGGTTCTTCCTAAAGTGGGTTATTTATCCATTTATGTAAAAGAAAACGTGTTATTAGTAGCTTTATTCATAGGGTTAATGTTCCTTTACGAATATAGAAAAAGTATAATTGGCATATTTAGAAGTTAATAAATATTTTACCATTATTCATTTAGTTATCCATTCTATTTTTTTTATTTATTATTTAAAATTTATATAAATCCCATATAAAATTTGTTGATAATATATTATATGGCAATTAACAAAATAAAAAATAAATAAATAAAATAAATAAATAAATAAATAAAATAAATAAATAAATAAAAAATAGGATAATATTGTAATGTATTATAATAATTCTTTTAAATACTTCAATAATGAAGGGGACTTTTTAACTGCTTTTAATGCTATTTTAGGAACATCTACATCTTCTAAATCGCCATCTATTGAATCACCAATAGCATCTAATTCTTTATCAGTTAATTGTTGAAGAATATTTTTATATTTTAAATCATTTTTAAGCAAATGTAAATATTTTTCATGCCAATTAGTTTCGTATTCACTAATAGCTTCTTCAGAACAATCATTATGCATTATACATTTTCCCGCAACTTCTCCCGCAATTAAACCGCAATCCATAGAAAGAGCTATCCCTCCACCGGTTAAAGGACTAATCTGACCAGCAGCATCTCCTACAATCATAAAACCTTCTTTAAATGTTTTTTCAATAGGTCCGCCTACTGGAGCACCACCACATTTAAATTCAACTGGGGTAGCATTGTCTAACCTACCATTAATCACAGGATTAGATATAAAATCATCTAAATATTCTAAAGCACTCTTTTTAGCACCAATTACGCCCAAACCTACGTTTACAGTATCGCCTTTTGGGAATATCCACGCATAACCTTTTGGTGCAACACTTCCGAAGTATAATTCAAGCATATTATCATCGATACATTTACCGTTGGTCATTTCGTATTCTGCACAAGAGCACACTTCATTAACATTCTTTTTAGATTTTAAACCAACCATTTCCGCCATAGAGCTTTCTACACCATCAGCTGCAATAACTATTTTGGTTTTTATTTTATATTCTTCGCCCATGTGATTAATACTTACTAAGTATCCGCTTCCATCTTGTTCAATGTTTACAACCCTGCTTTTTACGGCAATTTTTGTACCTTGTTTTGCACTTCGAATTGCAAGATATTTATCGAATATTTTTCTTTCAACGACATATCCGTCGGTTTTTCCGCCTTTTACTGCGATTGTTTTTCCGTTTGGTGCTACGATATATCCACCATCTAATTTAGTACGTACAAAACTTGGGTCTGCTGGTATTCCATATATTTCATCTATTTTGGGAACTGCTTCCGCACATCTAACTGGTTCCCCAATTTCTTGTGATTTTTCAACCAATAAAGTTTTTGCCCCCATCTTTGAAGCGTTATATGAAGCCATACTCCCTGCCGGTCCTGCGCCGATAACTACAACGTCATAACTGTTAATTAGTGCCCTCATTATTATTCCTCCAAAGCATTTACTGGACATATTTCTTTACAAAGTTTACAGCCTTTACATTTTTCTGTATCTATTTCAATTTTATTCTCGATAAGTTCAATTGCATTCCTCGGACATATGCCAACGCATGCCCCACAGTAGCCACATTTTAAAGTATTTACTTTCACAATATCCTCTCCCAATGTGAAAACAAAAATAACACATTATATATTAAATTAGATTATTATCGATATTTAAGCTTATTCATATGATTTTAGTTTATTTTTATTATAGAGTAATGTATTTTACTATATCTTCCTATTTATTGCCATTATTTCAAATTTCAATTTTTTTTTGAACTAATGTGATATTATATTAAATGCGCCATTTAACTATAATTTAATAAAATTTGAAGATTTGAATAATTGCATTATGCAAAATAATTATAATAACTATAAGTGATACTATTTTGCTTAAATATAAAATTGTTAAATAATAATCTATTATTTACGATGCTATATAATGTTTTATTTTTAATTTAGGTATTATTAATTTATGTACTTGCAATGTTCTTTAAATACTTTTAACTATTTATCCAACCTATGTTTTTATGCTTTTCTATTTTATTTGATGATTTATTTTATAAACTGTTATAATTTAAAGTTATCACCTTATTTAATTAAGTTAAATATCCAAAATAGTTTATTTAATCTAAGCAATATTTAAAATAACGAAGTAAAAATAAAATAAGAATAAAATAAAATAATAATTTTAATTTCAATATTTAAAAATAGATTATAAGTTATAATTATAATTATAATTATATACCTATATTTTAGAATTTAGTAGTCATATTTTGAGCTAATCGGGGAATTAACGCCATAGTAATTGCTTGCTTGCATAAATCTTTTCTAACAATATTTTCATCAGTTAATTGCCCTATTAACCCCACATTTTTGCCTATTTCAGGATTTCCATATAATTTTCCAGCGATTTCACCACATTCAACGCCTTGCTCAATTCCTGAAAGTATTTCCAAAGGTATTTGAAAGCCTGAAGACGTTCCAACCGTATGCCTGAAGCTATCGTATATCACACAAATATGAATGTCTAACCGTTTCTCTCCAATTTTTACAATACCTGCTTCTAAACCAATACCATACATCGAAGAAGCTTTATCATAAGCTTCTTTTGCCCTATTGTATGCACCTTGAAATGTTTCATCAAATCCAATGGGTTGGTCAGATACTTTACTATCTGCATCTATTGAATTTATTAAAACACTACCTACCGCACGCTCTAAAGCTTCCTGAGCTGCACTAATTTTAACGGGATTAAGTGTTCCAATAGAAGCGACTCTTAACTTATGTCCGGCAGGACCGCCACGTTGATTCATAGCTTTACTAAGACATTCTTCACTTTCGCATAGGATGGTTCCAAATCGATAGGTTTTTGCAGGTTTTCCACATATTTCGCAAATTTTATTTTCAAATGGACTTTTAAAATTATTTTTATTATTTTCATTTTTATTATTTTCAATTTTTTTACTACTCATACAGTATTCCCCTATTTTATTTTATAATTTATTCGATAATTTGATTTACGATACTTATCATTATATAATATTAATTAAAAAGGATATCGATATGAATATATCATAATTTTATTGCCACATACATATTTAATTAAAAGAATCCTTAATATAGTATTAAATAAATTAATAAATAAATTAACTATTTATACTATTAAACAATGTAAAAATACATATAATAAATATATCTTAACATATGATATTAACATAAAATCATAAAACAACAATAAAACAACAATATCCTCGAGGGATTTGATGAAATTGAATACCGAAAAGTTATTAATGATACCTGGACCTACAATGGTTCCAAATGAAGTTTTAAACACAATGGCTTTACCCATCATTGGGCACAGAACCGCAGATTATGGTGCACTTTTGGAAGACACAGTGGACAAAATGAAAAAAGTTTTCCAAACAAAATACGATGCACACTTAATAACAGGTTCAGGAACTGCAGCAATGGATATGGCAATTTCAAACACCGTGGACAAAGGGGATAAAGTACTAAATATAGTAAATGGAAACTTTGGAGACAGGTTTTACAAAATTGCAAATACCTACAAAGCAAACACAATGTTGCTCGACAATGAATGGGGCGATATGGCAGACGTTGAGAAAGTTAAAGAAACACTCGAAGAAAACCCTGATACAAAAGTAGTTACAATCGTTCACAACGAGACATCAACCGGTGTAAAGAACCCTATTGAAGAAATCGGTAAAGTTGTAAAAGACCACGATGCAATTTACATCGTAGATACAGTTTCATCATTAGGTGGCGACTATGTGGACGTTGATAAATTTAACATTGACATTTGTGTGACTGGTTCCCAAAAATGTATCGCTGCACCCCCAGGAATGGCGGCTATTTCAGTAAATGATAAAGCTTGGGAAGTTATAAACAAAACGGAAACTAAATCATTCTATTTAGACATTAAAGCTTACCAGAAAAAATGGGAAAGTAGTAAAGAAACACCTTACACTCCATCTGTATCAATGACCTATGCAATGAACAAGGCATTAGAAATCGTACTCGATGAAGGTTTAGAAACCAGATTCAAAAGACACGATAAATTTGCAGAAGCTACAAGAGCAGGTTTAGAAGCAATGGGTATTGAATTGTTCGCAAAAGAAAGAGCAAGGTCAGTAACAGTTACATCTGCTTTATACCCTGAAGGAATAAGTGATAAAGATTTCAGAGGAACTTTAAACAACGATTACGATGTTTTAGTTGCAGGAGGTCAAGCTCACTTAAAAGGTAAAATCTTCAGAGTAGGGCATATGGGTAGCGTAAAAGAGCACCATATATTAGGTACTTTAGCATTAATAGAAGCAGGTCTTAAAAAACTTGGATATGACGCAGGTTGTGGCGTTGATGTAGCTAAGGATTACTTATTATAATTTTTAAATATGCTGTAATAAAATATAATATAAAAAATAATATTTAATTAAATTAATTAAATTTAGTTATTTTAATTATTTATTTTAATTATTTATTTTTAATCCTTTTTTAATCCTTAAATTAATTCCACAAAGTTTTCAATCATTTTTAAACCAGATTTACCACTTTTTTCAGGGTGGAACTGTGTAGCATAAATATCGTCTTTATTAACGGCACAGGTAAATTCTGTACCATAATCGCAAGTTCCTGCGATTATTTTTTCATCAAAAGTTTTTACATAATAGGAGTGGACAAAATAGAAGTAATCATTATCTTTTATCCCTTCAAATAATGGTATATCCAAAACCTGTTTAACGTTATTCCAACCCATATGTGGTATTTTAGGAGCATTTACAAATTTAACAACTTCTCCGTTGAATACACCTAAACCTTCGCCTTTACTTTCCTCACTTTTTTCAAAAAGTAATTGCATACCCACGCAAACACCTAAAAATGGTACTTTACCAATATTTTGGACAATTAATTCTTTTAAATTTGTACAATCCGTGTTTAATTTATCGCAGACTTTTTCATCAAATTTTACGGCTTCTATATTTTTTACGGAGTCTCCAAAGTTTCCAACGCCCGGTAAAACAAGTTTATCCGCTGATAAAATTACTTCGGGGTTATTTGTAAGTTTAACGTCTTTTTCGTAAATTGAAAACGCTTTTTCGATACTTCTTAAGTTTCCGGCATTGTAATCAATAATTGCAATCATAATTTCACACGCTCTATGTATAATGTTTGATAATGTTTAATTTAATGGTAATTCCAATAAAATGACATATATTCTAATTTACATAAAAATACGTAATTATACTATATATACATATTTTAATATTAATTTGCCAAATTAAAATATCAAGAACTATGTATATTTTTGTAAAAATTATATATGACTAAAAGAGTATATCTCAATGGATTATAACAATACATAACAATAAAATAAAAAATTAATAAAAAATTATGTTAAATAAGTTAATAAAATTCTTCTTCAAGTTCTTTTAACGTTGTTAATATTTTATTAAATGCTGTGTAAGCATCATCAATTTTCTTTAAACCGGTTATTACAACCTTACCGCTACCAAATATTAACACTACAACTTTAGGGTCGCTTAATATGTAAACTAAACCAGGGAACTGCTCTGGTTCATATTCTGTACATTCCAATGTGGAAATATCGTCTAAGTTAGGTTCCATACCTAATTCGGTTGTGGCAACCATATTTTGAATGCTAACTTCAGGATTATCAATTATTTCCATACCAGCTTCTTTAAGTTCTGCAATTATCTTTTTAATTGCTATTTCAGCGTCTGATTTACTTTTAGCACCAGTACAGTTTAATTTACCACTTCTAAATATCAACAATGCAACTTTAGGGTCGCTTAATCTACACACTAAACCAGGAAACTGCTCTGGTTCATATTCTGCGTTGTCTAAAACATCTGCAGCATATTCTAAGTCTATATCTGTTCCTATTTGTGTAGAAACTACCACGTTAACAATCTTTATTTCAGGCTCCATATCTCTCACCTATATTACGTATAATATAAGTTTTATTTATATAGTATATAAATGTATTTATATACTTTTATAAAAATGTTATAATTAAATGTTTCAAAATTCTAACAATTTAAAAATTAATGATAAAAATAATAGTACCAATATTGATAAGGATAATAATACCTAAATATATTTAGATATATCAATTATATGGGTTATAAAAAATAATTCTTATGATTAGTATCATTTCTAATTAATTTGTCAAAATATAACTTGTAAAAAAGCGTTGATTAAATAATTTCTAATTAAATTTTAATAATATATATTGTTAAAAGAAATAAAAATATTCGGATATAATTTAATTATCCGAATAAAGCACCTAAACCAGCTGCTGCTGCAGCACCGGTGTCTTCTTTTTTCTCTTCTTTTTTCTCTTCTGCTGGAGCTTCAGCTGCTGGAGCTGCTGCTGCAACTGCTACTGGAGCTGCTGCTGCTTTTGCGATAGCTTCTGCAATGTCTACTCCTTCTAAAGCAGCAACTAATGCTTTAACTCTTGCATCGTCTGCTTCGATACCAGCTGCGGTTAAAACTGCTTTAACTGCATCTTCTGTAATTTCTTTATCTGCTGAGTTTAATAATAAAGCTGCGTATATGTATTCCATAAAGTACACCTCAAATACTAATAATTTACTTCTTTTTGTGTTTTTATAATTATTAGTTTTCAGATAATCTATTAAAGTATATATAATTTTTCAATACATACTTAGATTTTTTAAATCGTTATTGTTTCCTTTATTAAATTCTATAATTAATTATATTAAATTATATGCTTAGTACAATTTTAATACATTAATTTATTTACTTAATTAAATTAAGTAAGTTAAATAAAAGCTAAGGATTTAGAATAATAAACCCATACCTACTGATGCAGGAGCTTCTTCTTTTTTCTCTTCTTCCGCAGGAGCTTCTTCAGCTGCTGGAGCTTCAGATACTGCTTCTGAACCACTTACCATTGATTGTAATTCCTCATCTAAAGCATCATCACCAGCTAATTTAGCAACTGCTAACATTTGAGCGTTAGCTTTTCCTATAATAGCGTCTGAGGTTTCTGATGTTAAGAATGCACTTTCAACTGATACAGCCTTAGCATTGGAGAATGCTTTTTGAACGATTGTTTCAATTGTTTCTGCAGTAGGAATTGCTGCATTAACTGATAAGTTAAATGCACCTGTGTAAGCATTTTGTAATTTAGCGAGGAATTCATCCTCATCAATTTTTAACACACTGGAGTCGTAAATGATTCCATCTTCATAAACGCCCAATACGTTTAAACCTACTTCCATAGGTTTAATATCTAATTTTGATAATACCACAGCTAATTTAGCGGATACTACATCTCCTTCTTTAGCAACAATTGTATCTTCTTTGATTCCAATTTTACCTTTCTCGATTGCAGCAGGTAAACCTACAGCTTTCAATTCACTTAAAAATGGTCCAGGTGGCATACCTGTTGAACCAGCTTTAATTTCAATATCACAAGGTGCAGTAGCGCCAGCTTTAATTGGTGCAGGGCTTTTGCTCTCGTTAAGAGTCTTGTAAAGTTTGAATGGGTTCATTTCGGTTGCAATGATTGCAGCACCTTTTTCCAAACAATCTACTAATTTTGTAAATGAAGGATTATTTGTTTCCTCAGCGACTTCTTCAATCGCTCTTTTCATCAATGTATTTCTTGACATTCTCAAAGTCATTAAGTCTCTGATGTTGTCTCTAATTTCTTGAAGTTGAACTGAAGGAACTTCCATCATGTCAATAATTGCAACTACGTTACCACTTTTAAGTAAGTCTTTCAATGCGTTAACTTCATCTACTTTCCAAGAGGCAATCTTATGTTCTGATTTTACTTCGCTCATAATCTCAACCCCTCTACTTTTCTATCGGTGCTGAAGCACCCATGGTAAGTTTTGTAAATGCACTTTTAACGTGGTAAAGTCCTTTTTCATACTTCCTAGCAACAGTATTTAATACTGTTTCGATGTTTGCTGCAAGTTCTTCATCACTCATTGATTCTTTACCTACGTAAACCTGGAAAAATGCTTTATCTCTTGTGTTGATGCTAATAGTTTTACCAAATCTTTCAACTAATGGTTTAAGATTTGCATTAGCAGGAACAGGTTGAGGCATTTTACCTCTTGGACCTAAAACGGCACCCAAGGATTTACCTACAATAGGCATCATATCTGCTTGTGCAATAAAGAACTGGTTTGCGTTAGCTAATTTCTTAGCTTGTTTTTTATTTTTTCCTAATTCTTCTAATTCTTCCTGTCTAATTACAGTGAGGCCCATGCTTTCAGCTTGAGCTGCTAAATCTCCCTTAGCAATCACAGCGATGTTGATTTCTTTTCCTAAACCACTTGGGAGTACGATTTGTTGTTTCATCCTGTTTTCAGGTCTTGACAAATCAAGCTCTTTGAGGTTTATGATAAGGTCAACAGACTGTGTGAAGTTTCGCGGCTTTGCTGAATTTCGAGCCTCCTTCACTGCGTTTAATATGTTTACACTATCCATTGTGTAGCCTCCTGTAATTGTCATATGACTTTTCAGTCTTAACATGGAGCAAACATAATATTGATTAACTATTATATAAATATTACTACCTTAAATATATATTTTAAAAATTTAAAAAATAATGATATTATTAAAAATGTTAAGATTATTAAAAATATGTTATCTAAAAAATAAAAATTTAATGTATTATTATGTATTTTTAGGGAATTATTTGAGTTATGGGACAATATAACCTCTATTAATTTTATTTGCGGTGTTATAAGCTTCACAGACTGCATATAACCAAACAATTGGTAACATAATAAACCCAATTAATATGGCTATGGCAAAGAATGATATAACGAATAATACTATAATAATAATTCCTTTTATTATTTCACCATTGTATATTTGACCTAAACCCGGTATAAAAAAGGATAATATTGCAGCAAGCGCTGGACTTTTAATATATCTGTTAAAACCTGCAGGATAGCCCATATTAGTATTTTTATTAATATTTGAACTAATATTTGTATTTTTGGCTTCTGATTCACTATCGCTCTCACTCTCACTCTGGGAATCAGACGCACTTGTAACATTCGTATCATTATTATTTTCATTGTTAATAGTTATTGAAGGAACATTATATGAATTTTTTAAGTCCTGGAGTGTGTCAGAACAAAATTTATTGCATTGAGGACACACATCTTCGTCGTTTTCTAATTTGAAACCACAATGTTGACAATACTTTATTTCTGCCATTATTTCACCGTAAAACAATATAATCTACCACATAATAATATAAGTTAAATTTTTAGGTATGTGGCGTTATTTAATATTTTTTATTATTATAATATTTATAAAGATATATCTAATTTATTTATATCCTAAATTATACTACTTTATTCAATAAATATATTACTATTTATTTTAACGTTTAAATCTAAAAAATAAAAATATTTATTTAAAATATTTAATCTTATAAATGTATTAAAAATTGAAAAAAATAAATATGGAGTATTTAATTTAAATAATGCCTTATTCAATTTCATCCCATGAGATATATTCGTATTTAATATTCAATTTATCCCACGAAATTGGGTCGTATTCGAGTTCGTAGCTGTCGGAACCTTTTGGAATTTCGTATATTAATAAACCGCTGGTTTTACCGCCGTTTCTTAAATCTACACTTTCCAAATGGTTTTCTAAGCTGTATGTATCTGAAGCATATGAATATCCTACGCCATCAACAATTGCATCAAAGTACAATGGGCTTGTTGATATCTCATCATATCCATTATTTTCAATGGAAATATATGTGATAAGGTATGTTTTACCAGATGGGGCTTCTCTTGTGTATTCATAACTTCCAATATTGTAGTTAAATGATTCAGTCACTGTAGCTGCAGTTATGATGTTTACAGAGTCTGAATCTGTATCATCATTTGAAGTAGTAGGTGTTGACTTTTCAGCACCGGTATTTGAACTTGAAGCAGCAGCTTTTTGAGCTTCTTCAATATCTACATCTTCAGGATTGTATATTATATTCAATTTATCCCACGTAATTGGGTTATATTCAATGCTATATGTTGAACTACTATCTTCTGGAATTTCAAATGCTAATGAACCGCTGGTTTTACCACCGTTTCTTAAATTTACACTGTCTAAATCATTTTCTAAGCTATAACTATCAATACTGTAGTCATATTCTACGCCATCAACAATTGCATCAAAGTACAATGGATTTACGCTAATTTCATCATATCCATTGTTATATACTGTAATATCAACAATTAAGTATTTTTTACCATCTGCAGCTTCTTCTTTACCATAACTTCCATCAAAGCTTTTAGTGGAGTATGCTTCATAAAATACTGCGACGTATTCGTCAGGTAGCCCTTCTTCTACGGGTTCCTCAGTTTTAGGTTTTTCATCATCTTTAGTTTCTTCGTTTTCTTTAGGTTCGGTATTATCGTTTGTGCTGGTTTTTTCCACTACTACATCATCAGCACTATCTGATGACGAAGAAGAGACGCAACCGCTACACATTACAACGAGGGATACCATAACACAAAGAAAAATTTTTAATATATTATTATTTTTCATAATATGCCTCCAATTTATACATAATTAGATAATAAAATATTTTATAAATAGGTAGTTATTTAGGATACGAAGGTGCTATTTTATATATGAGTACATTGGTTTGTACGATTTTAAACGTTATTTAGTAATTTTAACAAAAAATTACCCGTATATTTATAAAATAGTTGATTTAATATGTTATTTTTTAAAATAAATAAATTTTTGAATAATTATTTTAAAAATAAAAAAGTAATAATAATAATAATAATAATATTTGATTAATAAAAAATAGATATTTGTAAATTGTATTTTTAGTATTATATATTATATTATTTTTAATTATAAGTCATTTAGTCCTTCATCACATAAAGCTATTAAATCGCTTAAACTTTCTTTTAAAATTTCAACTGCATTGGTTCCCTCTACAGTTTCTAAAACTAAAAGAGGATTTGAAATATATTTACCGCTTTCAGGGTCTAAAACAGGGTGTTCAACATTGTAAGAAGCCATTATAACGTTTTCTTTTGACAATAAAATATCTTTTAGTATATTTGGTAATGAGTGGTCTTCGTTTGTTAATTCAAATTCCAAATAGTTTTCCGCTTGTTTTGTAATTTTAATCATATTTTCACCGATACAGTCAAGTTTTAATTAATTCTAAACTTTTAACTTTTTAAATTTAATAATTTTTAGATATTAGTAATTATATAGTCTATATTTTATTTATATAATTTATTATAATTTATCATACATTACCATAGGTATATTCTTATATTTATATATTTAAATTGACTTCTTTGAATTGCATAGTATATTTTTTACCTTAGTAATATCCATATTAAGCACTATTCTATCATCTTCTTCCCTAAAACATCCTTCTTCGAGACCTAATTCTAATATTTCATCCATTTCCAAGCCTGATATATAAACACCAATTACTATGGCATTTTTAACCGGTTTAGAACCTATTGGGTAATATGACAAATCGACATAGATTTCTTGTAAATCTTTAAGTAAATCATCTAACTCTTGCGCAGTTATTTTTGCAAGCAACTCATTATCTTCTTTAATGTATTCGTGCTTTATTTTGGAATATTTTAATGCATCTATTATTAAATCTTTATTAACTGGTGTTTTTAAATCATTTAATTTATATGTGAACATTCCTTTTTTATTTGCATTGTATTTATTTTTTACATCGGTTATTATTGCTAAAATATCTTTATGGTCTTCTTTTAATTTATTACGGTCATTACCATAAAGCTTTATCATAATACTTGAAATTGAGCCGTCAGTACTTTTTACTTTTGAATCGAAAGAACACTCTAAACTTAATTTAGCAACCTTTTCACATATTTCCACTGTTTCTTCTTCAGAACCACTAACTGATATAACTCTTTTCATAATTCACCTTATATTTGAAAATTTATAAATTCCTAACTTTATAAATTTATAAATTCATAAGTTCGTAATTTCATAATTTTATAACTACATAATAAACTTTACTTATCTTATTACATAACTATTACATACTATATATAAATTATACAAAATTATACAAAATTATAAAAAATTATAAAAAATTACTATAGATTTATATATAGAAGTGGTTAATATATTAAATTCGTAGTATTTAAAATTTTAAGCAATGTTTAAACTTAAATTTTTAGACTTTAAAGTTTTGAGGATTATTTTTTAATAATTAATAGGTAGATATAATGAACGCTGATGAAAAATTTGAACTTATTAAACGAAATACTGTTGAAATAATCGGAGAAGATGACTTAAAAGAAATGTTATCCGACGAAACAAACAAAAGGGAAAAAATAGCATACATAGGTTTTGAACCAAGTGGTAAAATACATATGGGGCACTATTTACAAATTAGAAAAATGATGGATTTGCATAAAGCAGGTTTTAAAGTTGTAATTTTATTAGCAGACTTCCACGCTTACTTAAATCAAAAAGGTACGCTCGAAGACATCGGTAAATTAGGCGAATACAATAAATCAGTATTTGAAGCTATGGGACTTGAAGCAGAATATATTTACGGTTCCGAGTACCAATTAGGTGCAAAATATACCGAAGACGTGTATAAATTAGCTTTAAGAACTACCTTAAAGAGAGCAAGAAGAAGTATGGAAGTTATTGCAAGAGAGGACGATAACCCGAAAGTAGCTGAGGTAGTTTACCCATTGATGCAAGCAAATGATATAAAACACTTAAATGTGGCTGTTGCAGTTGGTGGAATGGAACAAAGAAAAATACACGTTTTAGCAAGAGAATTATTGCCAAATATGGATTTTGAATCGCCAATATGCTTACACAACCCTGTTTTATCCGGTTTAGACGGTGTTGGTAAAATGTCATCTTCTAAAGGCAATTTAATTGCAGCAGATGACGAAGACAAAGATATTAAGAAAAAAATAAAAGAAGCATACTGTCCAATGAAGGAAGTCGATGGAAACCCAATTTTAGAGATTGCACATTATTATTTAGAGTACCCTGCAGAATTAAAAAGACCTGAAAAATACGGTGGCAATGTCGTATTTGAATCTTACGAAGACTTAGAAAAAGCATACGTAGAAGGTTTACACCCAATGGATTTAAAAAATATGGTTGCAGAATCAATGATTAAAATAATAACCCCGATTAGGGAAAAAATGAAAGGAATGAATATTTAAAACCCATATTTTTATTATTTTATTTATTTTTATTATTTTATAGTTATAGTTATATTTTTATTTTTATTTTTATTTTTAGATTTATTTTTAGATTTATTACTTAATTTATTACTTAATTTATTACTTAATTTATTTTTAATTTCAAATAGTATATAATATATAGTAATATTCATTTAAGTTAATATATACTTTAAATAAGGGATAAATATTATCTTATTAAAAATGTTAATTTTAAATATAATTCGAGGGCAATTATGGAATTATTATATGATGTATTTTTTGGAAATCCTCTTTATAAATATTTTGACTGTATAATCTACGTAATTTTGGGGGTAGTAGTTGCAAAATTAATAAAATTGCTTTTAGAATATCACTTAAAAAGGAAATATGCTCGTGGAAAGCGTGGGATAGATGCAATATTTATCGAATCTTTAAGTACTCCTATTGTGATATTTTTATTTACCAGTGCAATCCGTTATGCAGCTCTTTCTTTAGTATTGGAGCCTCATTTTAGGATATTATTGGATGACGCCATAGATATATCTTATATTACTGCAATGCTAATATTTTCATTATCTTTTATAGATAAGATATTCTTAGAATATATTGTGCCACGGATTGAAACGTCCGATAATCGATTACATGGACATATATTACCGCCCGTTAGAAAACTATTAAAAATAATTGTTATATTGGGCGCTATAATATTAGCTCTTGAAAATATGGGTTTTAATATTGCAACAGTTGTAGCAGGTTTAGGTATTGGAGGTTTGGCCGTAGCTTTAGCTTCAAAACCTACTTTAGAAAATTTTATCGCAGGAATTTTAATATATACGGATAATACATTTATAACACATGATTGGATAAAATGGGGTAATGGTCAAGGTTTAGTGGAGGAAATAGGTCTTAGAAGCACGAAAGTACGTTCTTTTGATGACAGTTTGCTAATAATACCAAATACTGATATAATAAGCTCAGAAATTGAAAATAAAAGTGCAAGGCGAAAAAGAAGGACAATTACTACATTAGGTCTTACTTATGACACTACAAAAGAAGAAATTATCAAGGCAACAGATATCGTAAAGAAAATATTAAATGATGAAGATGGTGTCGTGCATCCAATACGTGTAAATTTTACTAATTACGGGGCTTATTCATTAGATATCCGTGTAGAATACTATGTTAATAATTTAAGTTATGAATATTACTTAAATACTTGTGAAAATGTAAATTTAAAAATAAGGGAAAGATTTGAAAAAGAAAATTTAAAATTCGCATTCCCATCACAAACGTTGTATTTATCTAAAGAAGAAGATGAAAATACTTCAGAATCTAATGAAAAAGATAAGAAATAGCATATGGAAAATAAATAAAAAAGAATAAAAAAGAATAAAAAAGAATAAAAAAGAATAAAAAAGAATAAAAAAGAATAAAAAAGAATAAAAAGAATAAATATTAGAAGAATTTGTCCAATGTAATTTGATTTTTAGGTATACCTCCTAAATCCTCATTTTTTTCAAGATTAGCGTCTTTAGTTGTATTATCTTCGAAATTTTGATTTTGGGCATCATTTTCTTCGTTAGTTTCCTTTTTGGGGTTTTTTAAGAATTCTTCTAATGGGTTATCCACTTTAGGGGAGTTTTTAACTTTAGTACTTGTATTAGTTAATTTATTCGATTTATTAAGTTTTTCCAATTCTTTAAGTTCTTTTTTCCGTTCTTTTAATTTTTCTTTCTCATTTTTTTGAATTGTTTTAAATATTTTACTTGCAATCGGTTTTTTACTTAAAAATTCCACTTCGTCTTTTGTTAACTCGAAATATTCAATTAATCCAATTGAAGCGTCCATATCGTTCTCAAAAATAACTGGTAATAATCGCATATATTCCATAGCACGTTTAGATGACAAATGTACTTTTTGACCTATTTTAAGGGCTAATGCTTTGGTTTTTTGACGTTGAACTTTAGACCTACTTAATTTCGTGAATATCGTAGGTGGCGAATATCGTATAAAACCTCTATATTTTTCGTCCTTAGAAAGTGCAACCCCTGCGGTCATTAATGCTGAAGCATATTTCCAAAATCCGAAATGCTGTCTCCTATATACCCTACCTAAGTAAATATCAGATTTAGAAATATAATCATAAGCTTTAGCTATTTCGTGAGGTTTTTGGTATTCTCGAGGTATGTTTTCCGCCAACCATTCTTGAATCGTTCCAATATCTTCGTTTAAATCCCTGGTTGTTGAAACTGCAATGTCGTAATGGGTAGTTTTTAAGGCAATTCTAACTGCATCGAAAATATTTCCTTTGCTATCCCGGTCAGCCAAGTTTCTTACATCTTCTGTTTCCATAGGGGATGTTCTACCAATTAGTAAAGATTCTAAATCGTTGATAGCAGCCCTTAAATCACCGCTAGCGTGTGAAGCAATCATTTTAATAGCTTTAGGGTCAACTTCATACCCTTCTTGTAATGCTATTTTCCTAAGTACGGGAGGTATCGAATTTGTATGTACGGAACTCACATTTACAAGATGAACAGAATTTCGGAGTGTAGAAAGATTTAATTTATACGGGTCGTTTGCAGTAAGTATTATTGGATTTTTGGCGGTTTTTGCAACCTTAATGATTTCAGAAACCCCTCCTCTATCGTCATTACCTGACAAACCGTCTACTTCATCTAATATTATCAAAGAACGTCTACCGCTCAAAGATTTTGAGACTGCAGCAGTACCTACAACTTGCTGTATTACGTTTTTATTCCTTTTATCACTCGCATTTAGCTCAATTACTTCAAAATTGTAATCATTAGCTAAAGCATACGCTAAAGTGGTTTTTCCACAACCTGGAGGTCCTGCAAGTAATAATGGTTTATGATATCCTCCATTTTGAATATACTCTTCAATCCAGGTTATTAATTGTTCTTTGGTTTTATTTTGCCCTGCTACATCATTCATCGATTTAGGTCTATATTTTTCAACCCATTCCATTAAAACACCTTGTAATTAGACATTTGACAATTATTTTTGGTTATAATATTATCATACCTTATGTACTTTTTATACTTTTTATTAAAATAATATCACTTATGTTTATTATATCTTTTGTTAAAATTTAATTGAGCATATACTTAATGATAAAATATATTTGTGAAGAAACTGTAATAATCTAAATTAATCGATATTTATATAAATAAACTTTAATTATATACTTGTACTTATAATTATACAATAATTATACTTGCGTTATGTATAGTTTAATGGATATAATTTTACTCATTAGTTATAACATATAAATAACATATAATAATCATTCGTAATTTTATGAGGGATTTTTTTGGAAAAAACACCTATATCATCTGAAAAACATAATTTAAATACAAATTTAAATACAAAAAAAGAAAAGAAATTTTTAATGGGAAACGAAGCAATAGCTTTAGGGGCTATTCATTCAAAACTCGCTTTAGCGACAGGTTATGCAGGAACACCCTCTACAGAAGTTATGGAAACAATAATAAGGGAAGTTAATCGATTAGATAATATTAATAATAATAACAATAATAATAATAATAATAATAATAACAATAATAATAATAACAATAATAATATCTACGTTGAATGGTCTACCAATGAAAAAGTAGCACTTGAAAATGCAATCGGAGCATCTTATTCAGGCGCCAATACGATTATAACAATGAAACAGGTGGGTTTAAATGTAGCCTCCGACCCTTTAATGAGCTTAACTTATTTGGGGACAAAAGGAGCACTCGTAATTGTTGTAAGTGATGACCCCACTCCCCATTCTTCACAAACAGAGCAAGATACAAGACATTATGGTAGCTTTGCAAATGTTCCGGTATTTGACCCTTGCGATGCACAAGAAGCATACGATTTAACAAAATATGCTTATGAAATCAGTAAAAAATATGAAACACCCGTTATTTTAAGGACTACAACCCGTTTATCTCACGGTTATAACGATGTATTAATTGATAACCTCGCCGATGAGGAAATTGCAAAACGTCTTGAAGATGAAAAGAACAACATAAAATTTGAAAAAAATCCAAAATGGGCAATAATGCCAAAATTGGTAAGTAAAAATCACCCTATACTCGAAGAAAAACAATTAAAAATTTCAGAAGAGTTTTCAAATTCTAATTTTAACAATGTAAAAATTTTTAACAATAACGCTAATAATAATACAAATAATAACAATAATAACAATAATAATCTAAATAAACAAAATATAGGAATTATTACGTCGGGTGTTTCTTATTATTACACATTAGAAGCCTTAGAAATTTTAAAGAAAGATGAAAAGAACGAAGAATTTAAAAATATATTGAATGATTATAATATTGAAATTTTGAAAATAAGTACGCCTTATCCATTCCCTGAATCTAAAGTATTAGATTTTATAACTAATAAAGATTCAAAAAAAGACGTAATAATTACCATCGAAGAACTTGACCCATTTTTAGAGGATAATATCTTAAAATTAATCGGAAAATATAATTTAGATATAAAAATTAATATTAATACAAATAATACAAATAATAATAATAATAATAATAATAATAATTTAAGAAATCTTAAATTTTATGGAAAATGCAATGTATTTCCTAAATGCGGAGAGTACAATGTAGATATTATTAAAAATTTATTAAATGATATATTAAATGGAGAAAAATCCAATGATAATATTGTACTTAAACATAATGAACTGGAAAATAACGAACAAATAACCCTGCCCGTTAGATTACCTACATTATGCGCCGGTTGTATGCACAGAATTGCATTTTATGCTTTTAAAAAAGTTGCAAAAGAGTTTAAAAAGCAGAATATTGAAACAATATTTTCCGGAGACATCGGATGTTATACGCTTGGAGCAACGCCTCCTTTAAGTGCAACAGACACCTGTTTATGTATGGGGGCAGGTATTAGTTTAGCAACTGGTTTAAGCCGAGTAAATCCCAATACTAAGAATGTAGCGTTTATAGGGGATTCAACGTTTTTCCATTCTGGAATACCTGCCGTTATAAACGCAGTTTATAACGAAGCCGATATAACCCTTGTAGTTTTAGATAACGAAACAACCGCAATGACTGGACATCAACCACATCCTGGAACCGGGCAAAAAGCAAGAGGTAATGCTAAAATAATTGATATTGAGAACGTTTTAAGAAGTTGCAACGTAGAAAATGTTCAAACAATTGATATAAGCAAATTTGCAAACGTCGAAGATGAAGAGGTTTTTAAATCCATTCTTCAAAAATGTAAGGATTCTATGGACTATGGTGGAGTTTCCGCAATTATCTTTAAAGGCGATTGCATCACCAAAAAAATCCCTAAACTCGAGAAACCCAAAAATCAAGAAACCCAAAAATCAATGTTAAAAAAATTAGTTATTGACCAAAATTTATGTAATGCTTGTAGGTTATGTATCAATGAAATAGGTTGCCCTGCATTGAGGTATGATTCTTTAAATGATAACGTAGAACTTTTAGATTCTTGCACAAATTGTGGTTTATGCGTAAATATTTGTCCAAAAGATGCATTAACTATAAAAAAATGTTATAAATAGTATTATATGTCGACAATATTTGATATATTCGGGTTTTCGGAATAACTATCAAATATGCGGAGAAAACTAATAAAACTACATATGCAGATTTTAAATATAAATGGAATACTTCAGGTGTAATTATGGAAAACATAGAAAAATGTGATATAATCATATCGGGCGTAGGGGGTCAGGGTATAGTTTTAGCATCACGTTTAATAGCTACTATGGCATTAAAAAAAGATTATAAAATAAGTACTGCTGAAACTATCGGAATGTCGCAACGTGGGGGTAGTGTGGTAAGTAATTTAAGATTAGATTCTCATAGAAAAGGTTCTTTAATCCCAAAAGGGCAGGCAAATGTTATAATAGGTTTTGAGCCAGCTGAAGCTTATCGATACAATGATTATTTAAATAGCAATGCCAATGTATTATTAAATAGTAATCCCATATATTCAAGTTCTAAAACTTTAGAAAATGAGATTTATTCGCAAAACGAAGTCAATAAAATAATTAAAATTTTTAAAATCAATAGTAAATTAACAGTTTGTAATTTTAATAAAATGGCATCTGATTTCGGAAATTTGAAAACAATGAATATAATGATGATAGCAGTCGCATGTTTATGTAATTATTTGCCTTTTTCAATAGATGACTTAAAAAATACTATAAACACTGAAATGCCAAATAAAATTAAAGATATAAATTTAAAAGCCGTAGATTTTGCAATTGAAAATTTTAAACGATATTAATAATATTTAAAGGGATATTATGGATAGAAAAAATAATAATAATAATAATAATAATAAGAATAATAATAATAATAAGAATAATAATAAGAATAATAAAAACGATGATACGAATAATAAAGTTAATTCATTGATAAATTTAATAAATAGGGCTAAAAAGGGAACTTTTTATGGTGAAAAATTAAAAAATGTGAATATTTCGGAAATTAATAAAATTGAAGATATCCAAAAATTGCCATTTACTACCAAAGCTGAATTAAGAAATGCTTATCCGTTGGGTTTGTGTGCAGTAGATGATGAAGAAATCGTTAGAATCCATTCTACCTCTGGAACAACCGGGGAACCTGTAATAATACCATATACGAAAGAGGACGTCGAAGTATTCACAGAAATGATGTCAAGATGTTATAAAGTAGCGGGAGTTAATAACAAGGATAGGGTTCATATAACGCCAGGATATGGATTGTGGACAGCAGGAATCGGTTTTCAATTAGGTGCTGAAAAAATGGGGGCTATGACTATTCCAATGGGTCCCGGAAATACCGAAAAACAATTAAAAATGATGATGGACTTAAAATCAACTGTTTTAACATCTACTTCATCTTATGCTTTACTTTTAGCTGAAGAAATTCATAAAAGAGGGATTTCTAATAAAATACATCTTAGAAAAGGTATAATTGGCTCTGAAAGATGGAGCGAGAAGATGAGAAATAGGATAGAAAAAGAGTTGGGTATAGAAACCTATGATATTTACGGTTTAACGGAAGTTTATGGTCCTGGAATAGCTATAGACTGTGATGAACACGATGGATTACACTATTGGGATGATTATTTATTATTTGAGATAATAGACCCGATAACCGGCGATGTTTTACCTGATGGGACAATCGGGGAGCTTGTAATAACTACACTCGTTAAAGAAGGTGCACCCCTTATAAGATATCGAACTGGTGATTTAACTCAAATAATGACGGGAAAATGTAAATGTGGTGTTGAATATCCAAAAATTGCAAGAATATTAGGACGTTCAGATGATAGGATTAAAATTAAAGGTGTAAACATATTCCCTCAACAAATTGAGAAGGTAATCGAGGGTTTAGATGAATTATGTAGTGAGTATCAGGTAGTCCTTACAAAATGTGATGGTAGGGACAATATGCTTTTAAGGGCTGAATTGAAAAAGAACGTATCACTTGATTCAGAATCTTTATTAAATTTAGAAAATGAAGTCCAAAAGAAATTTAAAAACTTTATTGGTATTAAAATAGATGTAGAATGTGTGAATTCTGGTGAATTACCACGAAGTGAGAAAAAAAGTAAAAGAATTATGGATAATAGATTATAAATAAAATAAATAAAATAATGAATAATTAAAAAATTATTTTTTATCCTTTGATTTATCTTTTGGTTTAGTTTCATTCGCAATTTTTGCGAAAGTATCTATAGAAACCTTTTCAGACTTAGTAATAGCGTTTTCGTACTCTTCCATTACTTTTTTCTTTAATTCTTGAACATTTTCGTAGGTAGATTTTTCAGTTTCATATTCCTCTAATCCTTTAGATATGGTTTTTAAAGCCCGATGTTCAGCTTCAAGCTGGTGAAAACCTTCTCTCGGTCCACCTTTCCTAAATGCTCGGCATCTTCTTTTATCCCATATCGGAAAGCCCCTATCTTTGCAAAATATTTTATTTTTTTCAAATTCTCTAACTTTTTCAGCTATTTTGTCGACCAATTCATCTTCCCCTTCTATAAAAGCACCAAAACAAGTTTCTTTTACGTTGATATCTTCATTTAATGAGTTTAAATATCTAAAAAGTTTAGATGGAGACGTTTCTGCATCATCTGCAAGCATTATAACTTTAGATTTCATATATTCACCAAATAATGTTGTATTATGAAATTTATAATCATATGTGAATAATCATATACGAGATATAATATGTACTTCAATTTTTAAAAATATTTCTTTTTAAAATATTTACAATATTTCGTTATACCATTCGTAATAATATTTTTCAATATATTCTCGTATATCTTCTGGTTTTAAGCCATTTAAATATGCGTAAGTAGCCATAGCTCCAGCACCGACCCCTTCTTTAACAGAACCCGAACAATAAGCTTTTAAACCATCAACAGATGATTTTTCATAATCAAATTTGGATATATACGTAGGTATCTTGCCAATTTGATTTAATATACCTTGTAAGTCAGCATTTGGGTCATTATATACAAATTCGGTTGTACTTATACCGATTAATTCTTTGGTAAGTGTTTCAGGGCTTATTTCTTTTATTATGGAAAGTACACCTGCCATTTGTCCTCCGCCGGCTAACAAAACAGGGATATTCCTTTCAGCTAATGAGATACAAATACCTGCATTAATTGCTATCATATTGTCGCCTACAGCATTCATAATATCATAACTCGAAGCCTTTTCTGTCATAGTTTTTAATTCGCTTAATCCATTTTGAATAACGCTTAATTTTAAATCTTTTGGGTTTGCAACAGAGCCAGAACTTATTTTATCCCTTACATCATACCCTAAACCTATTAAAACGCCCATTGCTGTAGTAGTTCCACCAGGTACACTTTCTCCAAGAATCAATTTATCACAGATTAAATGTTTACCGAGTATTTTTCCAGTTTCTACCAAAAGCTTTGAATTTTTGATACCTTTACCCACATTTATATCCCCCGTAGGCTCTTTTTCGGCAAGTATGTGGGGTATTTTAGGTTTTACATTACAGCCTGCATCAATTGTAATACACGAGGTTTTTAATAAATCTACAACTGCACGTGTAATTGTAGCTGGACTCGGGCAATTTGTAGCATCTATCGGTGGATGAGCCAAAGATACACTTTTTCCAAGAACTACAAGCTCCATATCTGCGGCAGGCGTGTAATCAATCACTTTTGCATTCACTCCGGAGATGGGGATTGTTTTTGTAGTTTCTATTGACGATATGGTGCACGCAAAAAGTGTATTTTTGGTATTTCTAAAGTTTTTAATGAATTTTTCACTATTATTTACTTTTATAATGTATTTGTCCGAATTATCGAAGTCTTCTAATTTTAAATCTTTTTCAATTTCCATAATATCCCATAATTTTAAATTTTATCATACTATTGTAATGATTACAATGTTTATTATAATAATGAATAAATGATTTAATTTAATTCTATATAAAATAGTTGATTTTAAATTATCACTTGTTAAAATACATTAACGCATTAATATAATCTAAAAAGAAAATAATAAAATAAAAGATATGATAATACCAATAAAAATAATACTAATAAAAATAATACTAATAAAAATAATAAAAATAATAAATGGGTTAAATTTTTATTTTAAAACTGCTCCTTCATCTGCAGATGAAACCAACTTTGAATATCTCTTAATGTATCCTTTAACCTTTAATTCCGGCTTTTTCCAGTTTTCCAATCTTCTGTTTAATTCATCTTCAGATACAAGCAAATCGATAGATTTTTCAATCATATCTATTTTTATAAGGTCTCCATTTTCTATTAAAGCAATGGGTCCACCAGCTTGTGCTTCAGGTGAAATATGGCCAATACAAGGTCCTCTACTACCACCACTAAATCTACCGTCGGTAATTAGTGCTACGCTATCATCTAAACCCATTCCACAAATTGCAGAAGTGGGTGAAAGCATTTCTCTCATACCCGGTCCACCAGCAGGACCTTCATATCTTATAACTACAACGTCGCCTTTTACAATCTCCTTATTAAATATTGCATTGATTGCTTCTTCTTCAGAGTTGTAAACTTTTGCCGGACCTTCGTGTTTTTGCATTTTAGGGTCTACCGCACCAATTTTAACAACACAGCCGTTTGGAGCAAGGTTTCCTTTTAGAACTCTTAAACCCGCAGTTTTATGTACTGGAGCTTCTACAGTTCTAATAATTGTATTGTCTACATATTTTACTTTTTCAGCTATTTCGAGAGTTGTAGCTCCACAAACTGTTTTAACATCTCTAATTGAGTCTTTTAACACCTTTAAAACTGCAGGTATACCTCCAGCCTTATGTAAATCTACAATATAGTGGCATCCACCCGGACTAATGGATGTAATATGGGGTACAGCATCTGAAAGTCTGTCAAAATCATTTAATGTAATAAATTTCTCGCTTATTTCGTTCGCAATTGCAGGTATGTGCAAAGTTGTATTTGTTGAACCACCTAATGCAAGGTCGACAAGTATTGCGTTTTCAAAAGCTTCTTTAGTAAGAATATCTGTAGGTTTTACATTTTCTTTTACTAAATCTACAACTTTTATACCACTTTTTTTAGCTAACCTAACTTTTAAAGCATCTATTGCAGGAGTTGTAGCACACATCGGTAAAGAAAGTCCCAAAGCTTCAGTTAAACAAGCCATACTGTTTGCAGTAAATAATCCTGCACAGCTACCTGCACCGGGGCAAGCACAATCTTCAATTTCTAAAAGTTCTTTTTCACTTATTTTTCCAACGTTATACTCTCCTACGCCTTCAAAAACATCGATTAAATCGTAATGTTTACCTTTAAGTTCTCCGGGCATCATTGGACCGCCTGTGACAACGATAAATGGTATATTTAGTCTTAAAGCCCCCATAATCATACCAGGTACTATTTTATCGCAAGTAGGGATTAATACTAAGCCATCAAAACCGTGAGCTTTTGCCATACTCTCAACAGTATCTGCAATTAGTTCTCTTGAAGGTAATGAGTATTTCATACCTTCATGACCCATTGCAATACCATCACAGATTGCCATTGTGTTAAATTCAAATGGTGTACCCCCATTTGCATAAATACCCTTTTTTACAGCTTCCGAAATCTTGTTTAAATCAATATGTCCAGGTACAACTTCAGTAAAACTATTTACAACACCAATGAATGGTTTTTCTATTTCTTCGTCGGTATATCCGCAAGCCTTTAATAAACTTCTATTTGGAGCTCTTGAAACACCTTTTTTAACATTATCGCTTATCATATCCATTATTACACCAATTATTTAGAATATTTTATTTTAGGTATATTTTCTAAACATTATTATATAATTATTAAATATTAATTAATTTACTTAGATATTTATATCTATTGTTTTTGATTTAATATATGACCATAAAATATTATTCTTTTATTCTTTAATTTTTTTAATAATTGCTAACGAAAGGTATTCTTTAACCAAATTAAAGTCTATTTCATCGATTTTTCCACAATCCATTTTTTGATTATCACAGCTTACACGATTAACGATTCCAATGATGTATTTTTCCTTATTATTCATTAATTCATTGCAATTTTTTAGTTTTTCCTCTAAATCATTAGTTTTCATAATGACGACAGTATCAAAATGCTCCAATGTATTTTCTAAATCTTTTCCCTGGGGCAGTATTGCTAATTTTTCATCTCCTTCCACAAGAGGGATATTTAAAGCACTCGCAGCAGCAAAAGGGGAAGATATGCCGTTTAAAATTTCCACGTTAATTTTATTGTCTTTTAATCTGTGCCATACATATGAGAGAGTACTATATAAGGTTACATCGCCAATGGTGATTATGGATACATCTCCTTCTGAATTGATAATCTGTTCTGTTGCTTCGTCCCAATGTTTTTTTAATAGTATTTCGTCCTTACACATGGGGAATAGTAATTCAATAACTTCTGTTTCAGGGTTTAAAAATTCTTTAACTATTTCATAAGCTACTGAGGTTTTACCGTGTTTTGAAATTGGTACAAATAATTTTTTAGTATTTTTTAAGACGTTCTGAGCTTTCAAGGTAATCATATCTTTAGAGCCAGGGCCTACGCCGATTCCATATACTTTGTTAACTACCATAATTATCACATATTTGTTTTATTGAGTTATTGTTGCATTATTTTTAAGTAAGGGATTTAATAAATTTAATAAATTTATTTTGAAGCTATTAAATTCTATTTTAATAATATAACTGTAGTAATCTTTATTTTACATTTAACGTATGAATATACATAGTTTTCTATTTGACTTAAATTTTTGAAGTATACTAATTTAATTAATATTAATATCTTTAAATAGATATATAAATAAAGAATCTAAGATAAATAAAATAATGAATAAATAAACAATAATAAATAAACAATAATAAATAAACAATAATAAATAAACAATAATAAATAAACAATAATATTTAAAAATAAAATATAGCTTAAATAGAAATAACTTTATATCTTTATTAAAATTTTGTGTGATATGATGGATTATTTAAACTATGTATTTTTTGGTAATACGGTATTTGAATACATAATATTGTTAGTATACATTATTTTGGGCGTAATTGCGGGAAAAATATTAAAAAAAGTAGTTGAAAAGTATGTTAAAAAGTTAGCTGGAAAAACAAAAACAATATGGGATGATGTATTAGTTGATGCTTTAGAATTGCCCCTAATGATTGTAGTTTTTGCAGTATTTTTTAGATATGGGATGTTAAACCTTAATTTGTCCCCTTATTTGATAACTTTAGTAAATGAAGGCGTAAATGTAGTTTATATATTAGCGTTGCTGATTTTTACAATAAAATTTGTTGATGATTTATTTGTATATTGGATTATTCCAAGGGCTGAAAAATCAGAAAGCAAGTTGGATGACCAAATCATACCTCCTGTACGAAAATTAGTAAAATTGGTGCTTATTATCGGCGGTTTATTATTAATGCTCGCCAATTTAGAAGTTGATATTTCAGCATTACTTGCAGGGGTAGGTATCGGTGGTTTAGCGGTCGCATTAGCATCTCAGGATACACTTGAAAACTTTTTGGGCGGATTAATTATAATTTCTGACAAGACCTTTTTAATACACGATTGGATAAAATGGAATGGCGGAGAAGGTGTCGTCGAAGAAGTGGGTATTAGGAGTACTAAAGTTAGAACTTTTGGAGATACAATAATTACAGTTCCTAACGGAGATTTAGTTAAAACTGAAGTAGAAAATTACTCTGCAAGACGAAAAAGACAAGTAAAATCTACCGTTGGAGTTACTTATGGTACCTCACCTGAAAAAATGGTCGAAGCAAAAGAGATAATCAAAGACATATTAGATGAACACCACGGTGTAGTTGACCCGATTAGGGTTTCATTCACTGAATTTGGTAATTTTTCACTAAATATCAGAGTTGAATATTTCGTTAGAGAATTTGGTTTCGATTATTTCCTTACCACCGTAGATGAGGTAAATACCAAAATAATGACTAAATTCGGAGAAGCAGGAATCGACTTTGCATTCCCTACGCAAACACTACACTTAAGAAATGATGAAGAAGTGTTAAATATTAACATTCAAGATAAAAATTAATAAATATAATCAATAATTATAATCAATAAATAATTAATTTACTATTTTTTAAATATTTTTAAATATTTTTTAATATATTATCAACTTTACTAATATTCTAATTTATAATAAAATGTAAACATCAAATACTCTAATTTTTTATAATTTTAATACTTATATGATTATATTAACTTTAAAGGGGATAAGGTAAGATGGCATATAATAAATATCGAAAAGGTTCAACATTTGAAAGAGAATTGAAAAAAAATTTAGAAAATAACGGTTTTGCAGTTATTAGGAGTGCAGGCAGTCACGGTGTAGATTTGGTTGCAGGTAAATCTGGTAAACATTTTGTATTCGAGTGTAAATCAACATCTAAAGAAAAGATGTACATACCAAATGAAGATGTTGAGAAATTAGTTGAATTTTCGGAAATTTTTGGGGGGGAGCCTTATCTTGCCGTAAAAATTATGAATAAATGTTTATTTGTCCGTCCAAACGATATAGAATCCGCAGGTAAAAATTACGCTTTAGATTATAATAAATTATGCCCCCTTTCTATCGATATCGATGAATTAATGGGCAACGGTATTCAAAAAAGATTAATTTAAGTTATTTTATTTACATTATTTTTTTATTAATTTATAAATTATTCGAGGTCCGTTTTTGCATTATCTAATAACATTCTTAAAACTGTGAAACTAATAAATGACGCTCTTTTAGGTTTAACAATTAACGCATTGTGCGTATTTTCTTTATGAATTCCAATCAATATTGAAGCAGTTCTTTTTTCGTCCGCAGGTAATATTGCAATCGAAACCCTACAATCATCAGCAAAACAAGTGCCTACATCTTGTATTTTATGCAATCTAATACCATCTTTTTTATATTTTCTATTTATTTCTTCAGATAATACGACACCTTGATTTAGAAGAGTTATGAATAATGTAGCAGTTTCATCGTCCATAATGGCATTATCTAATAATTCACCCTCTTCATTTATCAATTTTAATATGGTATTTTCCCCATATATAATGTCAATTTTTTTACCTTGTGCACCCATTACTACCATATTTTCACCTTTCAGGCTTCTTTCATCTCTCTATCATTATTATATACGATTATGCCCTTATTATATTACATATATTATGAACGTTATTGCAATTAATAACTTTAATTTAGCACTTTTTTAGAGTTTTTTTTAATTAAGTCTCCTTAAATTTACTATAATAAATATATTAGTATCTTATTTAAAAAACTTGTTATTTAATTATAAAAATCTATGACCTATTAAATTTTTAATAATGTTATTAATTAACTTTATAATTCCCTATATTTTTAGGTATTAAAATATAATTATGCTAAATAAAATATAAATTATATATTATTAAAACTGTTTATTATACAAGTTATGAAATTCCCTAAAATATTTAAAAATAGTAAATAGTTAATTTAGGTAGGTAGTTATAATTATTATTTATTTATTATTTAAAGCATTGATATCACAATTCTTTTTCCTTCATTTTCGGGAATGTGGACAAATTCCAACAAATCATCTTCTACGTCTTTTAATTCTAATTCTAATAATCCCATACTGTCGTGATGCGTATCTATTCGATAATGAGTACCACTAATAGATTCTATAGTTCCCTCAACGTGTGCACGTCCAAAGTAGACTTCTATATAATCTCCTTCATCAACATACTCTTCAACGTATTCTGATAAATCATCATAATCCATAGTTCTTTCTATACAATCCATTCCGGTGCAATCCATTCCATAAGTCATAATATCCCCTTATAAGCTGTGATTTTAGTGATTAAACACCCATAATTGTCCTGAATAAATTTCTAAGACCTGGGGCTAATCCCAATGATAATACTGCTATTTTTAAAATATTTCTAAGATTTTTATTTTCAACTTCTCTATTAAATAATTCTAATACAAGCACCACGACGATTAATTTTAATGGTATCATAACATAAGGTCCCATTAAATCCATAAAGAACCGTGGTACGGGGTGCTGTTCCCAATAGCCATAAATTGCAATACCTACTGATGTAGCGGAAGCATCTACAAGCTGTGAGAATATCGTATACTTATCTAATTTTTCAATTTTTGACTTCTTAATTTTTGTCAATATGAATATTGCCAATATGTATGAAATTGCAAGTATTAACGCTACAAGAGTTAAAGCTTCTATGTGCACGATTCTTTGAACAAATTCATATAAAAAATACAATATCGGGATTACTGCCATTACGATTGAGCCAATATAATATTTTTTCTTTAATAAAGCGCCTGAAATAATCAACGAAAGTAAATAATAAGCTCCAATTAATATTACGATTCCGGGCGTTACCGTGAAGAATAATCTTTCGATTACGCCAGCATCTACCAAAGCACGCATAAGTGTAATTAATATAATGTATACGATTGTTACCTTTGCGAATTTCTCATCGATTTCTATCTGAAACTTCTGAGCTATCTTATAGAATAGGTAAACCATTACAAATAATAATATCCCATACGTAAATTCTTGAACTAAATTATATCCAGTACCTGCTTCTATCGGATAGATGTAGTGTTCATATATAAAATTGTCGATAATTTGAATTATATCCATTTTTACACCGAATTAAATTATTATGACACATTATGTATATACCTTATAAAATACTTTTGAAATATTTAAAATTACATAGTTGCAAATGTTTTATATATTATATTTTAAAAAAAGTACTATTTATTTATTGTATTATTTTTAAGTTATTAAATGACTATATATAATTAAAAATAATTAAAAATAATTAAAAAAATAAAATTAATTAAAATTTACTTACTTTTTTGATAATCATACCTTCTACATTAACGGGATAAATACGTCTTGCCAATTTAATCGCATTGTTAAGCATTTCTTCAGAGTTTGAGTATATGGTATACAGTACGTCGCCTTTTTTTACATTGTTTCCAATTTTAACGTTTAACATAATCCCTGCTTTTTTGTCAAAAGGAGCGCCAGCTTCTTTTACAACGTCAATTAATCCTTTGTTTGATACTTTAGTAATGTATCCACGTGTAGGTGAAACTATATCGTAGCTATATTGACCTGTTTTTATGTCTTCAGATTTTAAATTATTTAATTTTTCCAAATATATTTTTTCAATATCTTTTTTCAATATCTTTTTATTATTACCTTTATCTTTACTTTTGGACTTACTTTTTTTATCTTTATTATTTTTATTATCTTTATCCTTTTCTTTTCCGTCTGTAATGTTAGATTCATTATTTTCTAAATTTTCATCCGAATTGATTTCAGAATCAATTTCAGAATTTAAATTTAAGTTTAAATTATCGAATAAATTTTCACTTACGTTATAGTTTTCATCATAACTTAAATTTACACCTCCCTTATTTTTTGCAGATATTATTTTTAATTTATTTTCATACTGTTTATAGACTATTTCTCTAAATTTATCAAGAGCTTTGCCAGAATACAATATTTCTTTTGCTACATCCATACCTTCCCCTTTCATGGAAGCCCCGCTTATTTCTAAAAGTATGCCTGCAATAGATAATGATTTTTCGATTAAACTTTCTGGTGCATCATTAGGATTTTCAAGAGCTTCTAACGCTTCTTTCATTTCTAACGCTGGACCAATTGCTCTACCCAATGGCTGACCACCGTAAGTAATAATACATTCGACTTTTATTTTTAACAATTCTCCAAGTTCTATAAAGCTACTTGCTAATTTCCTTGCTTCAGCTTCTGTTTTAACTTTAGCACTTTCTCCTATGGGTATATCGATTACTAAACATTTAATACCCATAGCTACCTTTTTGGACATTACGCTCGATAACATTAAACATTTGGGGTTTATTGATAGCCTACTTTCCACATTTATAAACATATCGTCAACAGGTGCTAAGCTCATACCACCAGCCCAAATTAAGCAACCGTTAGTATCTCTAATTAAGTCCATTATCTCATTTTTAGTTAACGTGACGTTTGTAATCACTTCAAGAACATCTGCAGTACCTGCACCGCTTGTAATGGCACGAGATGAAGTTTTAGGTATTTTTACACCGGCAGCGGCTACAATGGGGACAACAAGCAAAGCGTATTTATTACCTGCAATACCTCCGATACTGTGAACGTCTACAATTGTATCCCTACCCCAATCAAGTAAATCACCGGTTGAAGCCATACTTTTAGTCATATCCACAATTTCGTTCATATTCATATCATTGATATAGCTACCAGCTACAAAAGAGGATACTTCCGTATTTGAGAGCCTACTGATTTTTAATTCTGAAATAAGTGTATTTATTTCAGCAGTAGTAAGAATTTCCCCGTTAAGCTTCTTTTTAATAATTTTTATTGATTTTGGTATAATGGCCTGTTTTAATTCTATATCGTGCCCTTCATCTAATTTTAAAGAAATGTGTTTCGTTATTCCAACTTCTCCGGGTTTTATGATGGAATTTGTAGAATGTATTATAACAACTAAAGAAATACCTTGTACTTCCAAAAATAGCCTATCTCCTACTTTATAGCCACTTTTCTTTAAATCTTCTTCATTTATTACAACAGAGTTTTTTTCGATGTCTAAATCAATATATTTTACTTTTAGAATCATTAAATCGCCTTTTAATTAGATAATGATATTACATAATATGTTAGTTATGAATATTTTATAATGAAAATATTTATTAAAAATTATAGAAATTATAGAAATTATAGAAATTATTATATATATTTATGAATATCGTATTATATTCAGTTTTCTATTGAGTTTTAACTAATAATAGCAATATGTGTAAAATATAATCTAAAAATAAAGAAAATAAAGAAAATAAACTAAAATAAAATATAAAAGTTAAATAATTAATAATTAATAATCAATAATTAAAAAATAATAAAATAGGTTTAATTAACAAAATTAATGAATTTTTGAACCTATTTCAATGTCTCTGTCCAAGGTTAATAAACTTACAATACTGTCATCTTCAGCAGCTAATAACATACCTTGTGATTCAACACCGCACAATTTTGCAGGTTGTAAGTTGCAGATTACAATAATCTTTTTACCAACTAATTCGTCGATTTCGTAGTCTCCTTTTAAGCCGGAAACGATTTGTCTTGTTTCTGTTCCAATATCAACCATAATTTTGTATAATTTTTTTGACCTTTTAACTTCTTCAACTTCAACGATTTTACCAACTCTAAGGTCGATTTTTGCAAAGTCGTCAATACTAACGAGGGTATTCTCTTCGCACATGTTTTCACCATTTTTATTTTTATTATCTTTTCCTTGACTACTTTTATTTTCATCTTTTTTATTATTATTGTTTTTACCAATTTTTTTATTTTTCTTTTCTTCCGCTTTTATCAATTTTTCAAGTTTTTTCTTCATCATTTCAATTGATTCATCGCTAATTTTTGGGAATAAAATTTTTGGTTTTTTAAGTTCATTTCCTCGAAGTTTTAAATCATTTTCTTCATTCATTAATCCCAAAAGTGCAGAAGTTTTCTCAGGCATAAATGGCGATAACAAGTAAGTAAGACTTTTTACAACTTTACAGCACGTGTAAATAACTTGTTTAAGCCTTTCTTCATCTTCAATTGCCCATGGTTCATTTGATTGGAAATATCCGTTTCCTTCTTTTCCCAAAAGGATTATTTCCATAAGTGCATCTTTAAAGTTAAATTCTCTTATTAATTCATCTACTTTTAAAACTGTTTCTTCACTTTTTGAGAGTAATGCCTTATCAACGTCAAGCAACTGATTTTCATCAACTAATGGCACTTTTTCAAATTTTCTATTTGCAAAGACTAATGAACGGTGTGTGAAATTACCGATATTGTCAATTAATTCTGTATTAACTCTTTTTTGGAATTCGTCCCAGGAAAAGTCTGTATCCCTATAAAGTGGAGCATTTGCAAGTAAGAAGTATCTTAAATAGTCCGTATTGAAGTTTTTAACAAAGTCGGCAACCCAAACAACCCAATTTTTACTGGTGCTCATTTTTTTACCTTCTAAGGTAAGGTATCCCCCACTTACAACCGCAGTAGGCATTTTATAACCATTTACTTTGTTGACACCTTCTAACATTCCAGGCCAAAATACAGCGTGATGTACTGTAATATCTTTCCCAATAAAATGAATTATTTCATTATTGTTTTCATTATTGTTGTTAGTTTTTTTATTTTCTTTATTTTCTTTATTTTCTTTCCAAAGGATTTCCCATTTATCGCCCAAAGCTTTAGAAAATGAGATATATCCGATAGGGGCTTCTAACCATACGTACATTACCTGGTCATCACAGTCAGGGATAGGTACACCCCATTTTAAATTTCTTGAAACATCCCAGTCGTGTAATTCATTAACCCAATTTAAAGCAAGGTTTTTAACGTGTTCAGGCATTTTTTCAGCTGAATTAAGGTATTCAATTAATTCGCCTTTTAAAGCACTTAATTTAAAGAAATAATGTGTCGATTTTTTTAATTCTGGCGTAGTATTGCAATGTACGCAATAAGGTTCTTTTAATTCTGTAGGTTCAAGGTGTCTACCACAAACTTCACAATGGTCTCCTCTTGCTTCACCGCCACAAAACGGACATAAACCTTCTACATACCTGTCTGCAAGATATTTATCACATTTAGGACAGTAAAATTGTTCGATTTCTTTTTCATATATATAGCCAGCTTTTCTTAATTCTCTGTAAAATTCTTGAGAAGTTTCAATATGTACATCGCTGTGCGTTTGTCCAAAATTATCAAATTCCACGTTTAAAGTATCTAAGTCAGCTTTAATTGCATTGTGGTATCTTTCAACAATATCTATCGGTTTAACACCTTCTTTTTCAGCCGTAAGTGTAATAGGCACACCGTGGTTATCCGTACCGCCCACGTGGTAAACTTCTTCACCTTTTAATTTTAAAAATCGTCTATATACGTCCGCAGGAATATAAGTGCTTCTTGCATGACCCAAATGTAAAGGTCCATTCGTATATGCTAACGCAGTAGTCAATAAATTAGCTTTTTTTTGCATATTTTCCATAATATCACCATATAAGCCTTAATAATAATTACTATACAATCTATTACTATTTTTAATATATATAATTATTATCTTATAAAATTTAAAAAATTAACTTTGAAATATATATTATTAAGAAGTACCGGATATAACAATAAAAAAATTACGAATAAACATAATAACCTAATAAAAATAATAAAATAATAAAGATGAAATAAAAATAAAAAATAACATATTAAATGGAATTATATCACATTTGCACTATTTTTATATCCGTGTTCCGTAATGACACTTATTTTATCTGTAGATATGGCTTTAATATCATAAATAGTTATTAACTCAGTTTCTTGTGGGGCAATATATCCGCTACCCATACTTACAATATAATGCTCACCATTTTTTAAAACAGATAGTTTACTAATATCTATTATTGTATTACCCGTATTTGTGATATTAAGTATGGTATTATTGATATTTCCAGTATCTACTGTTGCAATATTAATTAATATCTTTTCGTTATTTTTTGTAATTATGTTTTCATAATGCTCGTCTTGTGAAGTGAGAACTTTTTCAAAATTATGGTCTGTTGCTATATAAACCATAGATAAAGATGCTAACAATATAATAACAAGGCTGGAAATGCCTACGACTTGTGAAAATCCCATATTATCCTCTTTTATAGTAATATATGATACTTATATATGGTATTTATATGCAATATCATATTACGCATATGCTAACAATATATAAACAATATTATATAATTATAAAGTAGCTTTTAAAATATAAAAATTTTTTTAAAAAATTCTATTAAATATAAAAATATTAAATATAGACTAAAATAAAAGTGAGATAAAGTGAGTCTGGAGAGATTTGAACTCCCGATCCTCGCCGAGTCAAGGCGATGTCATAGCCAACTAGACCACAGACTCTATATACAAATAATTTTTAAAAATAACAATTTTACTCTTAATATAATATATATAAAATTTGACCTGATATATAAACTTTTCTATATTATAAAATGAAACCAAAGATACTATAAAAAATAAAAATAAATTTTAGTTAGTTTTAGTTAGTTTTAATTAATTTTATTTTTTAATCATTTTTAATCATTTTCTTTAGGGCAGTATTGTTTTTTATCTTTATTCTTAAGATTTGTAATATATGCATTTAAACCGCCTACAATAGCCACAGTCTTTTTATCGTCCCTGAACACTTTTTCAATGAATCTTTTTTCTTCATATGCAATTTCAACAGCATAATCCAAAGTTTTTTGATGAAGTACTTGTTCATGTTCTGCGATATAGTGGGTAGACAATTCCCCACTTAAAAAATCCTGTTCTTCCAAAACTGATTTATGGAATGGTATATTTGAGATAATTCCAAATATCATATATTCAGAGAGTGCTCTTTTCATTCTAACGATTGCTTCGTCCCTATTTTTACCAAAAGTTATTAATTTGGCAATCATTGAATCATAATATGGGGGTATTTCGGCCCCTCCGTAAACACCACTATCTATTCTAATACCTGGCCCTCCAGGAGACCTGTAATGTTTAATTTTACCAGGAGATGGAATGAAGTCGTTTACTGAGTCCTCAGCATTAATTCTGCATTCTATAGCGTGCCCTTTAAATGTAATGTCCTTTTGTTCATATGGCAGTTTGTTTCCATATGCTATTTTAATCTGTTCTTTGACAATGTCCACACCAGTAATAATTTCAGTGATAGGGTGCTCAACTTGTACACGTGTATTCATCTCTAAGAAATAGAATTCTCCACCATTGTACAAAAATTCGACTGTACCTGCACTATAGTAATCAATACATTTAGCAGCAATTTTTGCAGCTTCCCCCATTTTTTCCCTTAATTCTGGGGTCATAATTGGAGATGGGGCTTCTTCGATAACTTTTTGATGTCTTCTTTGTATGGAACATTCCCTATCCCCTAAATGGATAACATTGCCGTGTTTATCTGCTAAAATCTGTATTTCAATGTGTCTTGGTTTTTCAAGGTATTTCTCAATGAATATCGTTGAATCACCAAAAGCACTTTGAGCAATAGATTTTGTAGATTGAATTGTGTCAATTAATTCGCTTTCGTCATTAGCGACACTCATTCCAATACCACCACCACCAGCAGAGGCTTTTATGATTACTGGGTATCCAATTTCTTTAGCAATTTTAGCTGCTTCCCCCTCATCTTCGATAGGTTCTTCCCTACCTGGCAATACGGGAACACCCGCCTTTTTCATGGTTTTTTTAGCATTAATTTTGCTACCCATAAGTTCAATAGCTCGTATAGGTGGGCCTATAAATTCAATATTTCTTTTATTACATTCATCTGCAAATTTTGAGTTTTCAGATAAAAATCCATATCCTGGATGTATACCATCAGCACCAGTTTTTTCAGCAATTTTAAGGATTTTTTCGTAATTTAAATAACTTTTGGAAGCTGGAGCTTCACCTATACTATAACATTCGTCAGCAAGGGCAGTATATAACGAATGTTCATCGGCTTCAGAATAAACTGCAACAGTTTTAATACCCAATTCTTTACAAGCACGGATAATTCTAACTGCTATTTCTCCCCTATTTGCAATAAGAATTTTTTTAAACATGATTTCACACAATTATAATATTATAAAATTATACAATTATCGGATTATATTATCGGATTACATAATTATAGACTTATATTATTTCAAAAATAAAATAGATTTAAATCAGACGATTATGGTTTATTATAATTATTTTATATTTTTTAGTCATATTTATCTAATTTAAATCTATTAATTTTTATTTTTTAATATATACTTTTTAATTTTAATTAGTTTTAATTAGTTTTAATTAATTTTAATTATTTTACAATCATTAAAATATCGCCAACGCTAACAGATTGACCTTCGTGAACGATAATTTTTTCAACTTTTCCATCGACAGGGCATTCCACAGGGTTTTCCATTTTCATAGCTTCTAAAGTTATGATAGTATCGCCTGCTTTTACTTCAGCCCCTTCTTTAACATTAACCTTCGTGACCATTCCTCTAAATGGTGAATTTACAGCCCCTTCGGTTTCCGAATCTATTTTTTCCGTTTTAGGTTTCTTATATTCACTGCCGTAAACAGGTTCAACTTTAACCTCGTAAGCTTCACCGTCTACTTCAACAACGTATTTTGTAGGTATTTCTGAGAATTTTGAAACTTCTTTTTCTTCAGGGATAGGCTCTTCTTCAGCTTCCCCTCTTAAGAATTTAACCGCAACTTGTGGATATAACGTGTAAGTTAATATGTCTTCCACTTCGTACTTTTCGTTTCTAATGAGACCTTTTTCTTTTGCTTCTTTTGCTCTTTTTTCGTATTCTGGTTCGAGTAAATCTGCAGGTCTACATTCAATTCGTTTTTCGCCAGTTTTTAATACTCTTTTAATAAGGTCTCTGTCTATACTTGCAGGAGCTTTTCCGTAGTATCCTCTTACGTAGTTAGAAACTTCATTCGTGATAATTCTGTACCTTTCGCCAGTTAAAACGTTCATTACAGCTTGAGTACCCACAATCTGAGATGTAGGTGTTACCAATGGCGGGTATCCTAAATCTTTTCTTACATTTGGAATTTCGTTTAAAACTTCTTCAAACTTGTCTATAGCACCCTGTTCTTTTAACTGGGATACTAAATTAGACAACATTCCTCCTGGAACTTGGTATCTTAAAATTCTTGCGTCAACTCTTTCAGATATCGGGTTTATCAAATATTTATACTTGTTTCTAATCTCGTCAAAATAGTCTCTAATTTCTGTTAAAGCAACTAAATTTAAACCGGTATCGTATTCTGTGTCTTTTAACGATGCCACCATACTTTCAATAGGGGGCTGTGAAGTACCCATTGATAAAGGTGAAATTGCACAGTTTAATATGTCGATTCCTGCTTCAACTGATGTAATGTAAGTCATTGGTGCAATACCTGCCGTACAATGGCTGTGTAAATCAATAGGTATTGAAACTTCTTCTTTAAGTCTTTTGATTAATTCTTTTGCATCAAATGGAGTTAATAATCCCGCCATATCTTTAATACATATCGAATCACATTTATGTTCCTCAAAATTCCTTGCAAGTTCGATATATTGGTCTATTGTATGAACTGGGCTTGTAGTATATGATATAGCACCTTGAACGTGAGCACCGCATTCAACTGCAACTTTTATAGGGTACTCTAAGTTTCTTACGTCATTAAGTGCATCGAATATACGTATAATGTCGATACCATTTTCTACAGATTTTTTTACAAATTTTTCAACAACGTCATCTGAATAATGTCTATATCCGACTAAATTCTGACCTCTCAATAACATTTGTAATGGTGTTTCAGTTATTTTCTTTTTTAATTCCCTTAATCTTTCCCACGGGTCTTCATTTAAAAACCGGATACAGGAGTCAAATGTAGCCCCTCCCCAAACTTCCATCGAGTAAAAGCCTACTTCGTCCATTTTTTCAGCTATTGGCAACATATCTGAAAGCCTTAATCGGGTAGCCATTAAAGATTGGTGGGCATCTCTAAAAGTAGTGTCTGTTATTTTTACGGATTTAACCATTTTATCCCTCTAATCATAATATCTCTATTAGTAATAGGATTTAGTCGTCATTAATACAGATAATTAAGTACAAATCTAATTGAAATATGATATAATATGATATAATAAAAATATAATAATTAATAATGATATACTTATTTTTGATATTAATAATATTTTTACTATTTATTTTATTATTTCATAATTTCTTATCATTTGATTTATAATTATCTATGATATAAAATTTACATAAAATTTAAAGATTAAAATTAGTAGACTGTCGATTTACAATATCATATTTATGAGTAATGATAATAACATTATCAAAGTATTATCTAAATATTTAGATTTAATATGTTTCTCAATGGAATATGTTAAATTTTATATTTATACATTATTGTAAAATCATAAAAATTTTTTAGAAAAATGTCTTAATCTTGCTAATTTTTGATTTATTGCCAAAATACACATTACTCATCAAATGAAAATTAGTTCAAATATTGTGTATAATGTCCTGTGTAATATTACAAATTACTGTATGTAATATACCGTATGCAATATACAATAGTAAATATATTCAAATATACGAATTTAAAAATCGTGTATAAAAAAAGTGCTCCAGCCGGGATTTGAACCCGAGTCGCGGGCTCGAAAGGCCCGCATGATTGGCCGGACTACACCACTGGAGCAACGCCATAGCATTAGCTAAAAGTCCTTATGCGGTAATTTACAATCATTATAATAGAATAATAATTATCATATGTTTAAAGAGCGGACCCGGAGGGATTCGAACCCCCGATCCCCGGCTTAGAAGGCCGGTGCCGTATCCAGACTAGGCCACGGGCCCATTTTAAAAAATCGAACTAACATTATATTTAATTCGTTTGTATGTCTTGTTTTCTGTTTTACTTCACTAACTCACAAGAGCATACTATAGGATAGTACACATAATATATAAATGTTTCGTTGATTTATTTTACTAAATATTTGAATTATTTAATATTTTTATTTTTTAAACCTAAGTATGTAAACTTTGATAAATTTTACATACATATTACATTTTTTTACATTTTTTTGATAGATTTATTTGAATGAGAATATCTTTTTAATCATATTTTTAGGTATGGTATTTATATATTATAAAATTAGTATATAGTTATGATATTACTAATATAGTGTTATCGATACTGTTTTATATTTAATTAATTAAATTAATTAAAGTTTATTGAATAATTTTATTAACTATTAATGTTTAATCTTACATCTTATTATAAAATTATATGAATCTTAAAAAAATATATGCTCTTTATTTTATGCCCCGGCTTTTAAAAGAGAGAGGTGTTTACATGTACAAAATATTAACTATTGAAGATACAATAAGAATTCCTCCAAAAATGTTTGGAAATCCTTTAAAAGACAATGTTCAAAAGGTTTTGATGGAAAAATACGAAGGAATATTGGACAAAGACCTTGGTTTCATCTTAGCAATTGAAGATATCGACCAAATATCTGAAGGGGACATAATCTATGGTGATGGTGCAGCATACCACGATACCACATTTAATATCCTTACTTATGAACCGGAAGTTCATGAAATGATTGAGGGTGAAATTGTTGATATTGTTGAGTTTGGTGCTTTTATAAGACTTGGACCTTTAGATGGTTTAATACACATTTCGCAAGTAATGGATGATTATGTTGCATTTGACCCTCAGAGAGAAGCTATTATCGGAAAAGAGACTGGAAAAGTTCTTGAGAAAGGAGACAAAGTAAGAGCAAGAATTGTTGCAGTTAGTTTGAAAGAAGATAGAAAAAGAGGAAGTAAAATAGCTTTAACTATGAGGCAACCAGCACTCGGTAAATTAGAATGGCTAGAAGATGAAAAATTAGAAACAATGGAAAATGCAGAATTTTAATTAATTTGGTTAATTTATCATATTTTATCACATATTTAAATAATTTAAATAATTAATTTAAATTTAAGATATTGGATAAAAATGAAAATAATAGGGACAAAAATAATAAAAATATCACTAATACGAATATGTATCGTAATAAAGGAAATATGATGCAAATGACATATTATAAAATAAATTTTTAAGTTGAATATTAATTTTATGTTATTATCATTATATTATTATAATATTTTAAAAATTATTTAATTTTTTATTATTTTCGTTTTTAATGCTAAGACTATTATACTTATACTAATACTTTAAAAAATAAACAGAGGATGATTATGGCAAGAAAAGGATTAAAAGCCTGCACAAAATGTAATTATATTACGCATGATGATTTTTGCCCAATATGTCAACACGAAACATCTGAAAACATTAGAGGTTTATTAATTATATTAGACCCCGTAAATTCAGAAGTTGCAAAAATAGCTCAAAAGGATATTAAGGGTAAATACGCATTATCTGTAAAATAATTTGTAAATTCGTGATTATATGAACAATTACATTATGACGAAGGAATTACAATCAATTTTAAAAACACCTTTAGGAAAAATTTACAAAGATATTCCCGAAGTTTTTAAAATTGTTAAGGACATATCTATATCAAATAATTTAATTATTTCTATAGGAGATATTACTACTAAAAATTTAATTGAATATGGCATAATTCCAAAAATATCAATTTTAGATTTTAAAACTAAAAGAGATATTCCCGTGGATATTTCATATAACTTTAAAAAAGTATATACTGTAGATAACCCTGCAGGTACTATATCACAAACATCAATGGAAATAATTAAATACTTATCTGACATAGATGATAGAGAAGTAGCTTTAATAGTTGCAGGAGAAGAGGATTTATTAACAATTCCTGTAATAATATACTTTCCAATAGGTTGCTATATTTTTTATGGTCAACCTGACGAAGGAGTAGTAGTTGTTAAGATAACGGAAGAATTAAAACACTATGCTAATGAAATTATTGATAAATTTGAAAAAAAGAATATTTAATAAAAAGAATATTTAATATTATCAATATTATCAATATTATCAATATTATCATTATGTATGACAATTATGTAAATATATGATATTCCAATAAATAACTATAAATAATCGTATATTGTTATGGAATATGGATTACAATAAATTATAATTATAATAATTATTATGTTTATTATATTTATTCAACTATTCATCTATTCGACTATTACGACTTAATATTTAAATATCTTAACGTAGTATGTAGTATGTATCGTATGATATTGTTTATATTATAATGCTATTTGATTGAGATATTTTAAAATTTTAGTATGTTAAAATAATAAGAAATATCGTATATCATTAAAATTTCGAAAAAAAATAATATATGAAAATAATATGGTGAAATCATGGACATAAAAGTAGTTTCAGAAAAAAACAACCCTTTATTAGGTAGAAAAGAAGTAAAATTCGCATTAAAATACGAAGGTGCTACACCTGCAGTAAAAGATGTTAAAATGAAATTAGTAGCTATTTTAAATGCTAACAAAGAATTATTAGTAATCGATGAATTAGCACAAGAATTCGGTAAAATGGAAGCAAACGGATATGCAAAAATTTACGAAAGCGAAGAAGCTATGAATTCAATTGAAAAAAAATCAATCATCGAAAAAAATAAAATTGTTGAAGAAGCAGAAGAAGCTCAAGAATAATTACATTAGTAATAATTAAATTAATAAAAATAAAAATAGTAAAGATACTAAAAATACTAAAGATAATAACTACACCTAATTATAAGGAGGAATAAATTATGGCACAAAAAACAAAAAAGTCAGATTACTACAAAATTGATGGCGATAAAGTAGAAAGATTAAAAAAATCATGCCCTAAATGTGGAGAAGGCGTATTTATGGCAGAACACTTAAACAGATTCGCATGCGGTAAATGTGGATACATGGAATACAAGAAAAACGAAAAAGCAGAAAAAGAAGAATAATTAATTAAATAATTATTCAATTATAATTTCTAAATTATAATTTATACTATTCTATTTTAGTTTTATTTAAAATTTAAATTAACGTTTAATTAACGTTTAATTAGCTTTTTTATACTTATTTGATAATTTACTAATTTTATTTATTGGATACGCAATGTACTTTTTTAATCCTTTTTATCCTCGGATTTTACATAGATTATTATTTTATTAAGAATTTCAAGAGCATTCTCCATATCTTCGTTATTTATGTAAATATCGAGTTCTAAGAAAAGGCTTTCAACATAAGAACCATAACGTTCTTGCATTATAAGTAATTCTTTATATTCATATATCATTTTTCTAAACTTTTCAATTTTTATCTCATTCATACAATCTTTAATATTTTCCCAAACCGTAGTTTTTTTCATATCCATTATTTCGGCAGTTTTACGCACACTTTTACCATCGACAAGAAGCTCTTTTATCTTGTCTTTATCATATTTTGTAATTTTTTTAGGTCGACCAACATTATCGGTAGTCTTTACAATGATTCCACATAGTCTTAGCTTTTCCATTGAACTTTTATTTTTTTCATTAAGTAATTTATAAATTGATTGAGGCATAATTATTTCATCATAATCCTTTTCAATAATATTATTAATATCTTTCTTTGTAAGGTATTTTGAAGTTTTATAAACTTTATATTTTGATTTTAAAGTTTTAATATCTTCTAATACACATAAATCGCTTAAATTGTCCTGTGTTTCATTATCGGCTTTTATAATCTCGGTTATACTATTTTCTGTATTACTATCTTTATTATTATTATTATTATTATTTTTTGTATTATTATTTTTACCATCTATTTTGTCCGGATTTTTTAATTCGTTTAATTCGTTCATATTATCCTTTATATTATTTTAAATCTTTTATTTATGTTTTATACCATTTATTATTTGGGGTATAATTTATTATAATTCGTACCAATCATCAATTTTGTCTAATTCTTGTTTCAAATCTACGACAGTAATTCTAATATAACTCATAGTAGTCCCGATAGATTTATGCCGTAAATATTTACTAACTTTTTCAAGTGGTACGCCATCATTTAAAAGATGTAAAGCTCTACTTCTCCTAAATGTGTGAGTTGATATATCTTTATCTAATTCTGCCATTTTAGAGTATTTTTTAGCAAGTTCCCATACATATTTACGATTGTTAAATTTGAATAATTCCTGAGAACTATCAAGACTTTTAAGTGCAATGTATTCCTTGATATCATTAATAAGCCAGTCGGGTATTAAACAGACTTGAAAGTAATCGGTTTTAGTATCCCATAGCTTACAAACTCCTTCTTTAAGTTGTAAATCTTGTACTTTTATTTTTAACAACTCTGAAACCCGTAAGGCCATACCATATAACATTTTAAAGAATAATTTATGTTCGCTGTACTCTATAGTTTCTATGAACACTTTAAGTTCTTCTTTGGTTAACCATTCCTTGCAATAATGCTTTTTTACACGATATTGCTTATTTTTTGAATTGATATTTTGATTTCTTTGAGTATTAATTACATCTGTCCGCATAGTTTCCCATTTACTTTTTTGGTTATTGTTTATTCTTTTATTTTTCATTTAATTTATAATTAATCGTTTATTTTTTCAACCTTGTAAATATTTATATATAATTATATAAAAATATATATTTATTTAAATATTTTTATATTGAAATATATGTATAATTGAATACTCAAATAATTAAATAATTAAATAAATACATACTCAAATATTTGGATACATAATTTAGATAATATCAATAATACAATATCCAAATATTTAAATCTTTAAATTACATAATGGTGCTTTTTTGTCCGGAAATTTTTAACTGACAATTTATACATTTTGTCTGCTTTATATACTAACGTCAAATAACTGTAAAATGTGCTTTTTTTAAAATTAATGGTTAAAATAGCGAGTTCAAAGTTTTGTATGGTTTTGGTTAAACACAACTCTCAAACGGTGATACTATGAACACACAAAACGCTATTAAAAAGACATTAAAAACATCAAAAGTAAATAAAAACATTTCTAATGTTATTATTGGATATTCTGCTATTTTATTAGATACTTACAGCAATAATAAAAATTTGTTGCTTGTGAAATATGATAAGCTCTTTAAAGGTTTTTTAAATTCGTCATCAATCACAGAAAAACAATACAATAAATTGTACGATACTGTGCTAAACTCATTATTTTAGATTTTTTGAGTATTACTCTCACATATGTGAATTATTACTCATTTTTTCATATTTTTAAATTGGTTGTAAAATTGGTTAAAATCTCAAATGGTGGTTATGTGTCGAGCTTAGAGCTTAAACGGATTAATGATATTATATTATCACAATTAACAAATGAATTCACTATAAAAGACATAGTTAATATGTACTCTAATAAATACGACGATTGCAATAATAATGCAATTGCACAGAAGACAAGAAGATTATTAAATAATCATATTGAAAGTGGCGTATTTACTGTAAGGAACGCCCTAAAGAATAAAAAAATCTACAAATTTAAGGATGTTTTTGTACCTGCTTCTGCGGGTGATACTAATACCAGTCTATTATTTTATTCTACGTCAATGAAAAACTCAAACCACATTGAAAAACAGAAAAAAAATAATAACAAATACAATACAAATGTTAATAAACCCACAATAACGCCCGACCAGATAAGGGTAATGGCGGGTATTGTTAATAATCCACAAATTAAATCATTAAAAAAGGAAAGATTTAAGAGTATACTACATTTAAATTGTAAACATATGCTAAATGAAGAGGATAGGACTGAACTATTAGAAAATTTTAAAGAATATATTATAAAAGCCTCATCTCAAAATTTAGTTTTAGAACGTACAAGATATCATAAAAATAAACCTAAATATATCACTTTTCCATATCTTACACGTTTTACGAACTCAAAACAGTTAAAAAGACAATTGGCACAATATAATTGTATATTCGAACAAAAAGCAATAAAATATAATCGAGGTGTACATTTAACACTTACCACAGACCCGAAATTATTTAGAAATATTTACGAAGCAAATAAACATTTTAGTAAAGCATTCAATAGGTTTATGTCATTTTTATCAAAAAGAAATAAAGATGTAAATGGTAAATCCAGAAGACCTGTATATTTGGCAGCTTATGAATATACTAAAAGTGGATTGTGCCACGCCCACATTTTAATCTTTGGAAAAAAATATTTATTAGACCAAAGAGTTATAACTCAAGAATGGTCAAGATGTGGACAGGGACAAATAGCCCACATTTACAGTATTAGGCGAGATGGTATAAATTGGATATATGGAAGAGCAAGACCTGAGGAAATCCAAACAGGCGAATACAAAAACGCTAATGAATATTTAAAAAAATATTTGGTTAAATCGTTGTATTCAGAACTTGACGGTTCTATGTATTGGGCAATGAATAAAAGATTTTTTACATTTTCAAAATCTTTAAAACCTGCAATGATGAAGAGACCTAAACCTGAAAAATATTATAAATTTGTTGGAATATGGACTGATGAGGAATTTACTGACGAAATAAATCAAGCGTTTAAAACGGGCATCCCTTATGATGAAATTAAAAAAATCCATTGGAAAAACCTAAATAATGGACTATCCTGTGGATAGTCTAATAAACAGGTGATAAAATGGTAAGAGGAAGATACCCAGTATTTTCAGGGTTTAAAAAATTTAATAAAATTAATTTAGGTAAAGAAAAACGGAACGAAGGAGTTTATAAGTATTATAATCAAGATAAAACATTGTTGTACGTTGGAGTATCTAACGAGGTAAAATTAAGACTTTTAAGTGCTTATTATGGGCGTTCTGACTATGCCGTATTAGAAAATAAAAAGAAACTTAGACAAAACATTGCATATTATAAAGTTAAATATTGTGGATTAGACCAAGCTCGTAAGATTGAACATAGAATTAAAAAACAATGTAAATATAACCTAAATTAATTAAAATTTATAATTCTTAAAAATTTTATTAGTAATTATTTATTGATATTTACCACTTAGAATTTAAATAAATAAAATTAATAATTAAATTATTAATTAAATAAATCTCAAACGGTGGTATATATGGTTTTAAATCTTGAAGATTTAGACAAGTTGGACAGTATATTTTCCGATGGTGGTATTGATAAAATTGAGAATAAAACTAAGAATTATAATAATGATAGCGATAGCTTTAACGTTTTAGATGCTTTAAAGGAAGTAAATAAAATTTTTGAAAACTGGCGTTCTATTCGAGGCATCCCTAAAGCTCAAAATATTCAACCCCTTAAAGAATATCAAGTTTCAAAAGAAAAACAAACAGAAGTAAAAAAAGACTCAAACGAAATAACTAACGTTTCAAATACAAACAACATAAATAAAAATATATCTGCACAAGATATTTATGACAATTTTTTGCAAGCTTTAGAATTCTTTAAATCAAGTTATGGGGATATGCCAGTATCTGAAATGGTTTCTACATTGAAAGAAAATAAAGAAGATATACTTAGTGTAATAAATCTTAGTATGGGTGATGTAAATGGGGCGTAAACCATTAGACCCAAAAGCTATTAAAAAGAAATTAGAAGAACACGAAGCAGGAACTATAAAATTACCTTATTCTACATTACAACGTTATAAAAATACATTAGATAAACAAGACCTTAAGGAAAAAGACGAAGAATATAAACAAAATATTGATTTAGATGACGAATTAAATAATATAGATTTAAACAGTGAATATGTTAATTATTATGATATTATAGATTTTAAAAATCCCTTTTCGATGTGCGTATTTGGGATTAAGAGGCAAGGAAAAACAACTTTATTAAAACATATGGCATACAGTAATCAAAAAGATGTTTTAATTTATGATTTAGTGCATAATTTTAATAATTTTGGAAAAAGGTGTTATCAAGCAAAAGAAACGCAGTTCCCAGATAGTGCTTTAGAGTTTCAACGTTTTTATTCTTCAATATATAATAAATTAAATAAAAATCGTGAAAACCCTATATTACTATTAATTGACGAATGTGATAAAATAGCCCCTAATAATAGTCGAATGCCTGGAGGTCTTGCAGAACTTAACGACTTGCACCGACACGCTAAATTTAATACCTCATTTGTGTGTGTTGCCCGAAGACCTGCAACACTTAATACTAATTTAAAAGAAATTGCCGATTATATTATATTTTTTAAATTAACGGGTAAAAATGATAAATCATTTTTAAATGATTTACATAAAGACCTTTACAATGCAGTTGAAAGTTTAAACGCCGAAGAACACGAATTTATTATTTATGATATGCCTATGTCAAAAATTTATAAATCCAAATTGGATTTAAATATAAATTTTAAAAAATAACCATTTTTTTATTTTTAATATTATTTTTATTCTTAAAAATAATTATTAATTATTATTTTATTTTTTTGGGATTATTTAAGCAGTTAAGATATATTTTAGTAAATACAATTTAAAAACGTAAATAAATAAATAAAAAAATCTCAAACGGTGGTTATATGACCAAAACAATAAATGGTATTAACTTTAAAGCGATGGGAATCGTCACGATTTCCAAAGTTGTAGGTGAACAAGTATTAACCCCTATTATTGGGAACGGCACTGTAAAAAGTGGCTTACCTAAAATTTTAGGGGCGGTATTGTTGGCAGGAACAAAAAACACATATGCAAAATATGCAGGTACAGGTCTTGCAGTCGACGGCATAGAGGATATATTAATGGGTAGTGGTATATTATCCAAATTAGGCGCCGTAGCAGGTGCAAAAACAACAGCAGGAACAGGAAACACGAACAACATAGACATAATGTAAGGTGAAAAAATGGCAGTAGTAAAACCAGGAAACGGAGACCCTTCAGTATTGGGGCTTAATGATTTTGAATTTAATGCAAAAGGCGACACAATTAAGGCAGGTAGGTGGACAGATATATATAAATTTACCGTGCCAGTACAGGAACAGGTAGCAATAGGTAGCGATGACAACGGGAACGTAGGGATTTTATACGGTATCATAAAAGATAATTCAGAGACGCCTGCAGAAGTATCCGGAGTTATAAGAATTTCAAGACGTCCAGCGAGGGAGAATGTAAGCGATAGACAATTAGAAGTTAGAACTGAAATGATAAAAGACACTATGACGGATAGATTAAAAGCTTATTTTTTACCGGTGAAGCGAAATAAAAGAATAGGCGAAAACTCGAAGCTTGTTATTGAATTTATGCCCGATACTGATTTTGTTTTGGGCGATAGTGTTTTACAAATTCCTATTACCAGGTGGTAATATGGGATTATTTGACACATTGATAAAAGACACAGCCAGTAAAATAGATAAGGATACTTTAGAAAGTCCTTATTATCAAATTATCATTAATCCGGGCGAATTACAACCAGGCGAGGCAAACGCGCATTATGTAGATATCGATGAGATTAAGCAACTTAAAAGATTTAATTATTTCAACTCGATAAGTGTTTTAAATTTGAGTAATCAAGAAATAAATTTAAATTTAGACTCTGACAAGGTTAAAAAGCTAATACCCGGTAATTATGACAGTTTATTATTAGATGTAAAATTTAGACGTGTAAAAATCATAAATAACTCTAATGAAACAAATAATAATAAAATAGAAATCATATTAAGGAAAGAATTAACAACAATGGAAACATTTAAAATGATTTTAGGGTTATAGGTGGTGGTATATATGGTTGCCCCAGTAATAGCGGCGTTAGGCGTTGCAGCAGGTGGAGCAGTTGCCGGAGCGTTGGCGGGTGGGGATAATGAAACCGTGACCAACGCCAACCAGTATACAAGCACGTACGCCCCGCAAACCACGACACAAACAACAAGCACGTACGCCCCAGTTACGACAATACAGTATCCAAGCTATAATATACAGTATTATAGTCCGGGTGGGTCAATTACAACAAAAAAAGAACAAAAGACAGCAAGCGCCCCAACGGTACAACCAACCGCAACACCGACAAATGCACCAGAAACACGAGCAGACCAGGACGCAAGCGCCAGCACCAGCGACATGAAAAAAATCGCATTAATTGCAGGCATTGCGGCGGTTGGTTACGCATTTGTAAGTAGTAGCGGAAAAACTGCGGAGGCGGTTGCAAATGGATAAAAAATTAATTTTAGGAGGCGGTGCGTTATTACTATTCGCATTAGCGGGTAAATCTGAAAAAACGAACGAACAACCCGCAAGCGTTCAATATGTACCCTATACAGTCCCCGAAGAAACAACCCCACAACCCGTTTTTAATTTCCCAGAAATCCCGGAATACAACGCAAAAACTTATAATCCTCCAGATGATGAAAGTTCGGGAGTAAATACAAAAAAAGGAACGAAAACAAGCGGGGGAAATAATAATAATTTTGTAGACGTAGTTAATGCAACAACGGGGGAAACTCCGGGACTAAGATATATGGATACAGATTTACATCCTAATACTTATGTTGTTGCAGATAGTGCAAAAACAAGCGACTTTATTAATAGTCTTTCGAGTTCAGTTATTGAAAATTCTAAAAAATCGTACCGTGCACCTATTGTAAAGTTAGAGTCTGAAATACAACAAGAGCAAGCTGAAGCAGAAACCAAAAAAGAACAAAAGAAACAAGAACAGATAAATGAAACATTAGCTAATTTTACCCACCGGGGAGCGGGGATATTATGAATGACGTTAAAGAGTATATAACGGCGGGTTTAGTAGGTGGAAGTGCGTTATTATGGCACTTCTTACAAAAAATTAAGAAAGCAACAATTAAAATAAATACGGATGAAAAAGAAATATTTATAAAATATAGGTAGGTGGAAAAATGATAAAATCACAGTTTTTAAGCGTTCAAAGTGTTATAAGTGTCCCAAATATTGAAAGTGTTTCGCAACCCCTACCTAACATTTTATACATTGATGAAAATACTAAATTTTATTATTATTTAGTCGATGGGATATTATACAGCCCTCAAAAGGAGATTAAGGAAAGTATAGAAAGTAAAATAAGAAAAGCTATGATAATAGGGGGTGAATTATGATAATTAACAAATTTAAACGAATTAGTAATTATTATGTGAATAACTACCCGCATCAAAATATAGGGCGATTAATCGCCCGTGGGGGGGAATATTTAAAAAATATAATAAGTATTTCAGGGCAAGGTACTTATTATAATATCAATAGTCCGACCAATAGTACCAATAAAGTTGGATTATCAACAACTAAAACAAATATTGATACACTATTAACTAATGAAATTAATATATTATATCATAACTCAGACACACTAAATTTAGCAATATATGAAGACGACGAATTAATATTTTTCAGTAATGGAATATCCGGCGGAATATTCCTAATATTAGAAAAGAACGAGAGTTCAACGTATACAGCGACGACAAACGGTTCAGCAGATTTATTCGAAAGAAATATTACAAAAATTAATCAAACTCAAAATTTTACAGAAAATTTTACAGAAAATTTTAGTAAATACCCCCAAGATACAACGACACAAAATAATCTAATATTCTGTGTTGGAGAGGGTCAAATTGAAATATTTTCAAAAAGAACCGTAGACACAGACCCTACCGATTTTATAGATGTGATAGAATGATATTTTATAATTATGAACTTGGAAAAATTTTTAAAATAGAAAATGGGGAAAAAGTAGAATATACCCCACCAGTAGAAGAACCTACCGAAGAGGTTCAAGAATGAAAATTATAAAATAATAGTTAATTAATTTATTTTTGTATTATTTTTTTAATTATTTTTATTTTAAAATGTTAATTAAGTTACCCTAATATATTATAATATTATATGATATATTGGTGATATTTTGAAAACAAAATTATGTTTAATAATTGGATTACTTGGAATTGTTTTAATTAGTGGTTGTACAAGTAATAAAATATCTATAAGTGGTAGTGATACGGAACGTACTGTTTCAGGTCAGAATTTAGATATTGAGATAAGTGGAATAGATAACCATATTGTAGTTGCTAAAGGTTCGACAGTTAATAGTATATCCATAAGTGGTATAGATAATATTGTTGAAATACCTGAAGGTCAAACTCCATACATTGACCATAGTGGAATAGATGTACAAATAATATATTATTAATTTTTTAATCTTTTTTAAAATAGTTTTTTTATTAATTAAAAGTATGGGGTGGTTAGCCCCATACGGTTAAAATCTCAAACGATGTACATAGTCGACTATATACAATAATCTATTTTGAAAGATAGCTATATAAATATATCGCTTTATGATGATGTCCAATATTTATATATAAAAAGTTGTCTAATTATTATATAGTTGGTAAATTAATTTTACAAAAAAGGATGAAACACGTTAAAGTTAATAATTTAGAGTTTTAAAAACTCTAAATACCAACTAATAAAAAACCAACGTACTAAATAGTACAATAAATAGTACAATATATACTTTGAACTACTAACTATTTAAAATAAGTACATTATGCGATTAATACAATTGTCGACGTGATATAAACCATTTTATATACATTTTGTCTGCTTTATATACTAACGTCAAATAACTGTAAAATGTGCTTTTTTTAAAATTAATGGTTAAAATAAATGTTTCGTAATCCTTTAAAAAACCTGCAATACTTTCCTATGATGTATTAATTCATATGGTTTTAAAGGTTTAACTTCATAATATGGTAGTATGTTGCTAAAATAGTGTAAAAAACTAAGATATGCATACATATACATACGGATACGATAGAATATAATATCTTTTAACTTATAAAATTTATAAAATTTATAAAATAGCTTCTTTTTAATTTAGCATTGTTTTATCATTGTTTTAATGTATTTTAAAATAATATATGATATATTAACAATATCTGTAAATAATCAATTAAAAAAGAAAAAAAGTATTTTGAATTAATAATTTTAATTATATAATTAATTCATATCTTTTGTCCATTCTGCAACTGCTTCAGGGTTATTTGCAACCCATTCTTTAGCAACTTCTGAAGGTTCTTCGTTTAAATCACTGTATTTATATATCCATTCACTTTGTGTAGCAGATGATATATTGAATTTTTGGAAGAATGAGTATACTTCTGGATTATCATCTTTGAAGTCTTTTCTAACGATGGTATATACTTGTTCTGTACCGCCGTATACATTTTCAGGGTCTTCCAACATTGTAATGTTAAATTTAACAAATGCGGAATGAGGTTCCCAAAGTGTAACTACAACAAACTCTTCGTTTTTAATTGATTTATCTAATTCAGCAATCATAGCAGGAGTACTACTTGTTTTTAACTTGTAGTTATTTAATTCATAATCAGTAATTGCTTTTTCAGTGTTTATTACAACACCAGCACCAGGTTCAATACCTATGATTGTGCCATCAAATTTATCACCATTACCTTTTAAGTCTGCAATGGTGGTTATTCCACTATCATATACGTAATTAGGTACGGCTAAACCAACACAAGCTACATCTAAGTTAGCGTTTGCTTTATCTAATTTATCACCGTACTGTTTCCAATATTCTGCGTGGGTTACTGGCAACCAACCTGCAAGTGTACCATCTAATTCTCCATCGGCCAATTGGGCGTAAACAATACCTGCATCTAATTTAACTAATTCAACAGTATATCCTTTTGATTCAAGGATTTCTTTTACTACTTCTGATTTAACTGTAACTCCTGGCCAAGGAGGTAATCCTAATTTTACGACTTTTTCGTCAGTTTTGTCTGCTGTATCATCAGACCCAACACATCCTGCAAATGATACCATTATGCTAATTAAAGCAACTAATAATATTTTTGCAACATTTGAATTTTTTAAATAATTCACTGGTTTAATATCCAAATTAACACCTTTGATTTTATTATAATTTAAATAAATATTGATTAATATTTATTAATATCAATTAATATCAATTAATAAATTTAATACAATTATTGTCAATATTAACTATTTTTAACAAGATTTCTGGTAATTCTATCAAAAATCACTGCTAAAAATGTTACAGCGATGCCCGCTTCAAGTGCAGGGGCTAAACTATATCTCTGAATTCCAGAGATAATGGAATCTCCCAATCCACCTGAACCAATAAATCCAGAAATTACAACCATTGAGAATGAAAGTAATATCGTTTGATTTATTCCCATAAGTATGGAAGGCATAGCCGTAGGTAATTCTATTTTGGTCAATATCTGCCAAGAAGTTGCCCCAAAAGATTCCCCAACTTCTACGAGCTGGTCTGAAACCTGTTCAATACCCAAAGCGGTTAATCTAATAGTGGGGGGCATAGCAAATATGACTGTTGACAAAACCCCTGGAGCAACACCAGTACCAAAGAATAATACGGCAGGTATCAAATACGCCAAAGATGGCAAGGTTTGCATAAAGTCAAGCAATGGGTTAAGTAATAATTCAACTTTCTTACTTCGAGCTTTCATTATGCCCAATGGTATACCAAAAATCAACGCTATTAAAGTTGACGTTATTATTAAAGCAAGAGTATTCATTGAGATTTCCCAAAGACCCATGCTAATAATTGCCAACAAAAATACAATTGTAAAAGGAACGGTTTTTAAATTAACAACTTTCCAAACAATTAACGCTATAATTGCTACAAATAATAAAGGGGGAATTATTAAAAGTCCATCGTTAAAAAGAACTACTATTTGTTTAATAATTTCAGATAATCCATCGAAAAACCAAGAATAATTATCAACGAGATAATTAATAAGGTCTACGAGTAAATTACCTATTTCAATTTTAGGAATTAATTCTTCGTACAAGATTTCACTCTCTAATTCTGTGTTTTTCCATTTTTAATAATGTATTGTACATTATTTTGAATTTCGATATTCGTTTCAATTTTATTTTTAATTTTTAAGATTATAATTTATTTTTAGATTTATTTTTAATTTTTTGTCCGTTTTTTAAATTATTAGTTTTAACTTGTCAACTAATATAGTCAACTAATATGGGTTAGTCTTTAATTATCTCTACAACGTCTTTTAAGTCTACATAGCCCATAAATACACCATCTATATCAATAACTGGTACGGGGTGTTCCGATGTTATAAATACTGGTAGTACCTGATTTATTGTTTTAATATCTTCCACAGATTTAGTTTTAATAATACAATCTGCAACAGATTTGCAAGATTTTAATTGCTCAGTTTCAACAATACCCACATATTTACCCTGGTCTAAAACATAGGCATAATCCATTTCTAATTTTTCAAGAGCCTTCATTGCCGAAGAAATTTCCGTATCAATAGTAATGGTCATTTTTGGCTTTTTCATTAACATTTCTACCCTAATAACTGTAGTTTTGTCAACTTCTTTAACAAAAGACTCTACAAAATCGTTTGCAGGCTCTAAAAGTATCTGTTCCGGTGTACCCATTTGAACAAGTTCTCCCTGTTCATTTAATATCATAATTTTATCCCCAAGTTTAATAGCCTCATTTAAATCGTGGGTGATAAATATAATAGTCTTTTTCATTCTCTTTTGGATTTTAAGCAATAGTTCTTGCATTTCTACCCGTATGATAGGGTCTAACGCACTAAATGGCTCATCCATTAATAATATCTTAGGGTCGATTGACAAAGCTCTTGCAATACCCACACGTTGTTGCATACCGCCACTTAACTCTGTTATCTTACTCTGTTCCCAGCCTGATAAACCAACTAAATCAATAGCTTTTTCAGATTTTTCATATCGTTCATTTTGAGGCATTTTTTGAACTTCTAATCCTAACGCTACGTTATCTAAAACAGTTCTATTCGGTAATAATCCAAATTTTTGAAAAACCATTCCAAAATACTTTGTTCGAATTTCTCTTAATTCTTTTTTCGATAATGTGCAGATATCCGTACCATCGATTAATATATTACCACTCGTAGTAGGGATTAATCTGTTTATACATCGTAATAATGTTGACTTACCACTTCCTGAAAGACCCATTACAACGAATATTTCACCTTCTTCAACATCAAAATTGATATTCCTAAGGCCTACCACATTACCAATTTTTTCCTTGATTTCTGTTCTATTTAACCCTTCTTCGATTAAAGGGTAAGCTTTTTCAGGCTTTTTACCAAAAATCTTATATAACTTATTTACTTCTATAAGTGTCATTAAATCTCCTCTAAAATAAAAAAATATGGATTTTAAATAATTTTTTAATATTTCGTAATTTTTCCATATAATTTGTAAGTCTGAATTGTAAATCTAAAAACAATTTTAAATATAATTTTAAAAACGATTTTTTAAAATCACGATTAAAAACATAATCTTTATTTTATTTTTTACCCTTTATATAATTATGGGAAAAAGTTTATATACTATTAATTTTGAAAACCCCGAATATGTCATATTTTTTCATAATATGCCTTATTTCTAAAGATTTATAAAATGAATAGGAATACCCCTATAAGTAGTAGTATGTACGGCATACTGTAAAAAAATCACATTTAAATATATAACCCGTATTTTACTATTAAAATAACATTTATGGGTTATTTCATAAAAAATAAGATGTATTATGTACATTTAATTGATAAAATAGTATTTATAGTAAATTTAATCAAATAATAATCTGTTTAAATGTTTTATTCAACTTTTAAAACATTAAATTTGGTTTCATTGGAAAATATGCCCTTTTTTAAAAGATAATCGGATTTTAAATTCAATGTACCCGTATTCTTATCTATTTGAACGTTTATATCTATACCTTCGCCAGTATCCTTTAACAAATATGATATAATATACTTATTACTTTTATTTTCAAATTTATACGGTATTTGTATCTGATTTGATTTATTATCGTTTAAATCTTTTAAATAAATGTTTACTTTTTCATTGTCGTAGAATGTTAAATTTAATAAATATTTTTTATACTCATTATGATTATTATGATTATTATGATTATTATACTCACTATATTCGTTATTTTTTAAATTTTGATTATCGTCAGAAATATTAATTTCATAGATATAACTTGAAATTTTATTGCTGGAATTGTCTATACACCCACAAAATGAAATTAAAAAAGGAGGTAGTAAAGAAAAACATATTATTAAAATAAATATGGAAGTATATGTACTGTTTTTTCTGTTTTTCTGTTTTTTCTTAGTTTTTAATGATTTTTCCAGTAATGGACCTCTTACCATAACCTATTACCTCAATATCAAAGTATTTCCCTATTTCAATAATTTTTTTATCTTCATCGCTTGAGGTATCAATCCCTATAAGTAAAGGATAACTTCCAAATTGGCGACCAAAATATAAATTATCTCGCTCTTTAAGTTCAATGAACACGTTTTTTAAAACCGTACCTTTTGGAACCATTCTTTTTAACATTGGATTGTCTACTTCATTTCTAATCTTCTCACGGAATGTTAAAAACTTATGTCTGAATTTTTGAGCTTTTTTGATATCTTTTTCAGTAATATTCGTACCAAAGAAAGGCACAACCTGACGTATGTTTATCCTTCTTAACATATAACCCAAGTCATATATTTCCTTAAGATTTTCGTAGTTTGTTTCAAAAGTGTTCTTATTTTCTCCTTTAAGTCCAAATAATAGATTTATACCGGGTAATAAATAAGGAAGTCCTGTATCGCTCCTTTTACCGCCTTCTTCATTAAGTATTTGTACAGCGTTAAACACATCTTCAGGTTCTGTAAGTAAACAATTTTTTTCAATAACTTTTTTATCAAAACTTTCAACACCAAAAGCTGCAGTATTGCCACCCGTACAATACTTTACAAGTGTTTTAGCAATTTCTCGACTTTCTATTTCGTGCCGTGCAATTACGGAAGGGTTTGCGTTATCAATATGCAGTATTTTGGGATTTGCTACATCGACTATACCTTTAAACAATTTTTCAAGTGCTTCAGGATTTGGTTTAGGTATCTCGTATTTTTCAGACTCCTCACTCATATATGAAAATATACACGGTTGACGACCTACACGATAATATTTAATACCGTTTTGTGCAAGTGCCTTTACTTCGTCTATTACATCTGAAATAATTCTAAATTTTGGGCTTCCATAACGTTTTGGTTCTGTACAGAAGCTACATCCACAATTGCAATTACTATCGTAATTATCATTAAAGTTATTTCCTTCGGCACTTAAAGCACGGGAGCAACCCCTATATGTTTCAATTTCTAATATTATATTTGGATAATTCGGGTGCATTTTTACAATATTTGCCCCCAATATCGCAAATTCGCTAATTTCATCATATTTACGTGTTTTTAACGGATTAATTTTTAAATTTATTTTTGAAACAGTATCCTTTTTATTATTTGTATCGATTAACTTATTTTCCACAAATTCGGAAATTATGTCATTTAATACAATTTCAATATCTCCCTCAACTACAAAATCAAAGAAATATTTTAAATTATCGTCATTATTTATTTTACCGCCTTCCATAGAAGACCCGAATTTAGTGGCTACAGGACCGCCAAGCATTTTATATCCTTTAAAATTGTGCATAAGTGAAACAAATTCCCTAAGGGTTGCAGGATTTGCATTAATATACTTTCCAGGTGTGTGAAATCCACAAATGGCAATTATGGCATCATATCTATTTAAATAATCAATTCCTTTGCCATTATATTCTTTTAAATCTTCCCTAAGTTTGTCAATAGTCGTATAATGGACTTCTTGTTTATATTTATATAATACCCCGGCAACATATCGGGGATAGGTGCCCATATAAGGGGGAACTCCAAGTCCTGCAGGTTCGTCAGTGTATCCATCAAGTATTAAAAATCTCATAATTTCCCTTAGTTTTTAAATTTATTTTTTTATTTTTATTAATTTATCAATTCATCAACTTATTATTTTATAATTTGATATTTTTTGTACTAAATTTTTAAATTTATTTTTAAGTTTTTAATTCTAAATAGAATAATAATATATATTAATTAACAATAGTAATTAACAATAGTAATTAACAATATGGTAAATTAGTTTTAAGCCGATGATGAATTAAGCTATCTGAATATTCATTTTTATTGAAATGGTATTTATTATCTTTTTCAATCAAGTATGAATATGTATGATGAACCGTATGAGCTCTGAGGCTTTAACCTTTTAGGTTAATTTACTAACTGAAAACATATTTTATTCAGATTCAAAATTATCCCCAATTGTTTTTAAGGTGGATGAAATAACCATTTCTCGCACATTCGGTATACTTTTTTCAAGGTCTTTTAATACAAAATGGGCTCTTTTTCTAATTCCATCGCCGTTAGCTCTACTATATGGACATTCATCTTTATCTTTGTAATACCAAAGTCCACATTCTTCAAGTGCTTTGATTATTTTTTCCTCCTTAATTGCTAATATCGGTCTTATGATTGTACAAGGTTTTAAGTCCAAATCAAAACCAAAATCCTCAAATGATATATTCATAGGCGTAAATTTTTTTATCGGTGCCAAAGATTTTATTTTATCGCCTTTAAACATATTTGCAAGTATTGTATCTGAATTATCTTCAAGAGTATGGCCAAAAGCTACTTTATAATTTTTATATTCCGCATTTTTTCTATTATTTTCCCTATTTTCCCTATTTTCATCGTTTCCATTGTTATTATTTGTATTATTGGTATTGGTATAAGTATTATAATTATTATTACAATGTTCGTGAATATAATTTGTAATTATATGTCGTCTTGTAAGTGAGCAGGAAAAACAAGGGGAGTATTCCATACCTTTTATTTTGGCATTTTCAGTTAAATAGTTCGACATTTCCACAACGTTTCCACAATGGCTAATGATTTTATGAGGAATGTTTAAATTTTCACATTGTTTATGAACTTTTTTTAAGTTAGGATTTTCCTCAATATTTCCCCAAGGTCGTTTACCATTAATATTTAAATCTGCCGTAATTGCAGTAATGGATATACCAAATTTACGGCGATAAGGTTCTAAAAGATGCATTAAAGCTATACTATCTTTACCACCGCTCAAACCAACTATGATTTTATTTCGAGGGTTTATAATGTTGTATTTTGCTACAAATCTACCCATTTTTTCAGAAATTTCTTCATAGACTCGAGAATAAACAACGGGTATCCCGAAATCTTTTTCAATTTTCTTCATTTTTTCCCGAGATAATTTTGCATATCTCTTATTTGAAACAATTAATTTATCGTTTCTTATTACAATATATGAGGGATTACAATATTTTTTTAATTCTTTAATATCAATAGGGTAATCAATTTTGTAATCATTATTTTTATAGTCCTTATTATCTTTATCATTAAATTCATAATTTTTAGAATTAGTCATAACTTCACCCATATTTAATATGCAATCTGTTTTAAATTAGTTTTAAATTAGTTTTATTTTATTTTATTTTAGTTTAATTTTTATCAATTATGTAGTTTATCTATATATTGATATCTAAATTTATAAAATATATGATTATCAATCTATTAAAAATATTAATGGCATACGGCTGATAAATTAGATTATTTTCTATTAAAGAGGGTTAATTAAGAATAATCCGATATTCGTTAATTTTTTTTAGAAAAAGACGAATTACACACCATTAATATAATATATAGATTATCTACATAGATATTATTTAGAGATACTAATACAATAAAACGTACAATAAAAAGTACAACATATATTATATGAGGTGAATCAGTATGAAAGCAGATGCTTTTAAGATATCAGACGGCACTTATTGGGTGGGTGTTATGGACTGGGATATACGAATGTATCACGGTTATACGTTAAAAGGTACTACTTACAACGCTTATTTAGTATTTGGTGAAGATAAGACTGTACTGATAGATAACGCTTATCCTGGACAGTCAGCACAGATGTGGGGTAGAATAAAAGATGCCTGTGAAAAAGAGGGAAAACCTTTTAAAATTGATTTAATTATTCAAAATCACGTGGAAAAAGACCATAGTGGTCTTTTGGTTGAAATACACAAAAAATTCCCTGAAGCACCCATATACTGTACAGAAGTGGCAGTTAAAGGTTTGTTAAAACATTATCCTGCTTTAAAAGGTGCAGATTTTAAGGTTATTAAATCGCTTGAAACCTTAGATTTAGGTGGTAAAACATTAACATTCCTTGAAGCACCATTATTACATTGGCCAGATAGTATGTTTACATTATATAACGAAGAAGGAATTTTATTCTCAAATGATGCTTTTGGGCAACATTTATGTTTCTCTGAGAGATATGATAATGAAATACCTGAAAATGTATTATTAGATGCAAATAAGAAGTTTTACGCTAATTTAATAACGCCTCTGTCAAAATTAGTTCTCAAAAAATTTGAAGAAGTTATTGAATTAGGGTTATTGGATAAAATAAAACTTATAGCTCCATCACACGGTCAGATTTGGACAAATCCTATGAAAGTTATTGGAGAATATCAAAAATATGCAACTGGTAAATGTGATGATAAAGCTACGATTATATACGACACCATGCACGGTTCAACTCAAAAAATGGCACACGCTTTGGCAGAAGGTTTAATGAGTGAAGGAATAGATGTAGTAATGTATAATTTACACAATGACGAGAGAAGCGAAATAGTAAAGGATATGTTGGACAGTAAGGCAGTATTATTTGGAATTCCGACAATTAATGACGTACCATATCCAAGTATTGGAGATTTAATGTACTATATTAAAGGCTTAAGATTTGCAAGAACTGGTTATAAAAAGAAATCTGTCGTGTTTGGTTCTATGGGGGGACGTGGAGGGGCTATAAATTTCATTGCAGATGAATTAAAAGATTCAGGATTTGATGTATTAGATAATTATGAATTATACTATATTCCAAATGAGGAAGAATTGGAAAACTGTTATAATATTGGTAAAAAATTAGCAAATGAAATTAAATAATAATACCAATAATACCAATAATAATAATAATAATAATAATACTAATAATACTAATAAACAACTAAATTACCCTTATCATATAATATGCCTAATGCCCAAATTAATTTTATTAATTTTATTAATTTTTTATAAATAATTTGATTTTAATAGATATATATGCCCACAACTTTTTTTATTTTTATAATTTATTATGAAATATGCACATTAATTTAAATAAATCTTTAAATATTTGGTAATCTATTTTTATATTAATTAACCTATTTTGACATTATGGATTTTGAACTTATTAATATTATGCGATATATCAAGAGTATGAATTTGGACGTGAAAAATTGGAAGAAACAAAACAACAAGCAAATAAAAAACAAGCAAATAGACAAGAAATAAAAAAGAAACAAATTGAAGAGTTAAATAAAAAAATAGATAATGAAGATTTAAATTTAAAATATTTTATCTTACGTTATGGTGAAATTGGCACAAAATCAAGGCAAACTATGCACAGATTTGAGCGCTTACTCGCAAAAAATATTAAATCAGTCTGTGAAATGTATGGTTTTAATGTGAACGTATATTTATTGCACACCAGACTACTTGTAGCAACAGAAGAAGAAAATAAAAATAAATTAAAAGAATTGTTATCTAAAACACCAGGTATAGTATCTTTTAGCCCTTGCACTGTAATACAAGAGCCTACTATCGAAAAAATAAAAGAAAAAGCTTTCGAAGAAGTAGAAAAGCGATTAAATAATATGAATAATAAAAACGATAAAAATAATAAAAACGATAAAAATAATAATGAAAAAATCACTTTTAGAGTTAAAACTCAAAGAATGCAGAAAAAATTCCCTATGAATTCATTGGAAGTTAATATGGCCGTAGGGGGTGAAATGGGTGGTAAATACGACCTAAAGGTTGATTTGGAAAATCCAGATATCTCTATAGATATAGAACTTTTAAACGATTATTCGTTTATATTTAGCGAGCGTATTGAAAGTATTGGGGGTTTACCTGTAGGAACACAAGGAAAAGTTTTAGTTTTAACATCTGATGGTATAGATAGCCCAGTTTCAGCTTTTATGATGGCAAAAAGAGGATGTAAATTAGTGCTTTTACATATGAAAACATCTGAAGAAGGGGCTGAAAAAGTTCAAAAATTAGTAAATGTATTAAAAGATTACGACCCCAGCTTAAAATACGTTGAAGTAGACTTTAAAGAGACTTTGCAAGGTATAAAGGACGATTTAACCGTATTAAAAAAAGAAAAATATACCTGCATTTTCTGCAAGAGACGAATGTTAAAAATTGCTGAAAGATTTGCATATAAATATAAGTGTGATGCCATAATAAACGGGGACAATATGGGACAAGTGGCTTCTCAAACGCTTAAAAACTTACGAGTAATCAGTAATTGCACTAATTTGCAAGTTTTACGACCTTTAATCGGTTTTGATAAGGTAGAAATTATGAGATTGGCCGAAAAAATCGGTACGCTTCAAATATCTATAAGTAAAGAATTACATTGTTTTGCGGTGCCAAAATTCCCAGCAACTGATGCAAAGGAAAATGAAATTAACAATATTGAAGAATTATTATTAAAAAATAAATTAGAAGAAAATTATTAATTAATAAATAAGTAATAAATAAGTAATAAATAATTAATAAATAATTAATAAATAGTCATATAATTATTAATTAGTTTTTAACTTTTATTTTTATTATTTTTTTATGGTGAATGTATGAAAACAGTTTTAGGAAAAATTCATTTAAGATGGTGTGAAAATTGCAACGTGCCAGTTTTAGATAAGAAATGTTCAAAATGTGGCAATCCTACCTTTGAAGTAAAAATAACACCCCCTGCAGACGCAAGACCTGCTTTTGAAAATGATATAACTTTAATAAATGAAACATTATATAATCAATTTGGAATTACCGAAAATCTCTTCGAAAATAAGATAACTTTGGTAAATAAAGTGCCTGGCATAGAATATATGCAGGAAATAATAATCGATGGGCAAGTTGTAGGTATATTAAATTATAATGAGAAAAAAAGCCAATGGAAAGTTATTCCCACGATTGAAGGTGCAAGAAGGTTTATAAACACATTGAATAAAAAAGTGATAATCGTTAAACACGATGTACCAAAATATATTTTAAAAGGTGCTTCAATATTAAGACCTGGTTTAGCTTATGCGTCAAATGATATACAAATAGACGACGATGTAATAATTTTAGTGGAAAATGAAGAGTTAATAAGTAAATATGGTAATATTGAAGGCGTATACACCGATTTATTAGAAAAAACCCCTCTCGAAATAAATGTAAAAAAAATGGACATTTTAGGCGTTGGTAAAGCCAGAATGAATTATAATGAAATTATTGAAGCTCAAAAGGGAATGATTGCAAAAGTAAGAAAGTCTGAAGAGCCAAAACCTGCAAATATCAATCCTATTCATTCAGATTTTAAAACAATGGTCGAAGCAAATAAAACACCAATGGATAAATTTGAGACTCAATCTGTAGGTTTTATGAGAAATACTGCTGAAAAAATAAATTTACCTACAACAGTGGCTTATTCTGGTGGGAAAGATAGTTTAGCAGTTTACTTACTTGCAAAAAAAGCATTTAATAACGACCCTGAAATTGAAAAATCACAGATAAATTATGAAATACTTTTCAATGATACAGGTATCGAATTTAACGAGACACTCGAAAATATAGATATGATGGAAAAGCATTATGGTAAAGAAATATTAAAGACTAAATCAAACGATTTCTGGGAATTAGCAAAGAAATATGGTCCACCTTCCCGAGACAATAGGTGGTGTAGTGAGGAATGTAAATTAAGACCTTTGGGCGAGCTGATAGACTCTAAATATCCAAAAGGTTGCCTCACTTTTGTAGGATTACGAAAATATGAATCCATTAACCGTTCAAAGAAACCAAGAATTTGGCAAAGCCCAAATATTAAAAAGCAAACACTTGCAGCTCCAATATTGGAATGGACAGCTATGCACGTATGGATTTACATATTCCGAAATGAAGCACCTTACAACGTACTTTATGAGCAAAATTTTGATAGAGTAGGTTGTTTTATGTGTCCCGCAATGGAAACCGGTGAAATTGAGCTTATAAAGCGTAATTATGCAGAATTATGGGAAAAGTGGGAAAACTTTTTAAAGAACTGGGCAAAAGAAAACAATTATGATGAAGAATGGGTTAAAAAAGGTTGGAAATTGAAATATCCAAAAGATGGTAAGAAAAGAGATAATAGTGATTATAATAATTAATTAAATATTTTTATTCTTTTATTCTTTTATTATTTTATTATTTTATTATTTTATTTATTTTTTATAGTTTATTTAATCCTATTTTTTATAATTCTATTGTATATTATATCTTAAAACACACCTTAATTATAAATACTATATTTTTAATAAATTTATTAAATTATATTCACAAAAAGATAAGTGATACTATGGGAAATACTGAAAATATGGAAAGTGATTACAGAAAATTTATAAATTCCTTGGATAAAATAAAAATTGATTCCGCAAACAAAGTATTTGAAATTTCAAAAATATTGAATGATAATGATAAAACCACTGTTAACACCTTAATGATTAATGACGTTGGCGGTTATAAAGTAGTTGGTAATTTATGCACTCGTGAGAATGTAGCAAAGAGCCTAAATATAAAGCCAAATGAATTAATGAATCATATGATTAAAGCAATGGAAAACGAACCAAACGGTCAACTTGTATTGGATGAGGAACTTGAGAAGCAATACGTAGACGATGACGTAAAGAAAATAACAGATTATCCAATTCCTACTTATTACGGTGAAGATGCAGGACCTTACTTAACTTCAGGTATCGTAATTGTCAAGGATAAAGACGAAGGAGTTAATGCTTCAATACACAGAATTTTAGTAAGACCAGATGGAAATTTAGTAATTAGGATGGTTGAACAGAGACACCTCCATTATATATATAACAAAAATATCGAAAATATGATAAAAGAAGGTAAAGACGGCGTTGATGTAGCAATAGTAATCGGTGTAGAGCCCGCATTACTTTTGGCAGCTTCAACTTCCGGAGATGTATCTTTCAACGAGTTAAAATATGCTTCCGCAATAATGAACAAACCTATCAAAACAATTAAAGGTAAAACGGTAGACTTAGAAATTCCAGAAGCTGAGTTTATAATAGAGGGTAAGATAACTAATAAAAATGATGACGAAGGTCCATTTGTGGATATTACAGGAACTTACGACGTTATCAGAAAACAGCCAGTAATTAAAATAACCGCACTTAGGACAAAAAAAGACCCAATTTTCCACGCTTTACTTCCTGGTGGAACAGAACATAAGATTTTAATGGGTTTACCTCAAGAGCCAAGAATGTTTAAAGGTATTAGAAACACCGTACCATCTGTTAAAAATGTTGCTTTAACCGAAGGTGGTTGTTGCTGGTTGCACGCAGTCGTATCTATTGATAAAAAAACACAGGGCGATGGTAAAAATGCAATTTTAGCAGCTTTAGCGGCTCACCCAAGTTTAAAACACGTTGTAATAGTTGATGATGATATAGATATCTACAATCCAATAGATGTAGAGTATGCAATTGCTACAAGAGTTCAAAGTGCAAAAGATGTTATAATCGTAGATGGTGCAAAAGGCTCATCTTTAGACCCTTCTGCAGACCATAAAATGAAATTAACGTCAAAAATGGGAATAGATGCTACTATGGACTTAATAAAAGGTAAAAAAGAATTTGTAAGGGCTGTAATTCCCGATATAAAATAAATTTGAGATATTTAATTTAAAGTAAGTTAAAGTAAGTTAAAAAAAAATACTTATTGAATTTTCCAATTGGAATATAATAATTAACATTTAGGATTGATTATATTTTTAAAAATTCAAAAATATTTCAATATATAAGATATCCTTAAATATGATTAACCTAAAAACAATATCTAATAATAAGAATACTATTAAATATATGATTAAATTGATTATCAAATTATTATATATTTTTAGTATTTTTTATTTTGTTAATGTTAAATGTGCATATATATGGCACATATTTTATATTTATCGTGGTGGTTAAATGCATAAGGATGAATTAATTCAATTACATCAACTTTTGGTATATATGAGAAAGGACCTATACACTACTTTTGGGGAGGATAACTTAGGAGAAAGTTTTGAGGAATATGACAATTTAAATATTAGACCTCATCACATTCATAGGACAAAATCAGAGCATACCTATGCAATATTTTTATTGTCAAGCATTATTGGGAAAATCTTGTCTGAAAAAGGAGATGTTCCGAGAAGTGTTGCAAGTAGGTTAAAAGATACTGGGGAAAAAATTGGGAAAGAAATTGCAAGAAAAAAAAGATAATAAAATAATAATAAAATAATAATAATAATAATAATAAAATAATCTTTTTTAATATATTTTAAAATAAAAAAAATAAATATTTTATGATTGTAAATAATTTTACGCTTTTAATTCATTGAATGAAAGTAATCTCAATTCTGACGGTCTTTTTGATACATTAACGTTTTTACCAATAATCAACTTAGTTTTATCGTATAATTTATCAACAATTTGCTGATTTATTGGATAATCTAAAATTATCACATCATTATCTTTTATTTCTGGATTATCCATTAATTCGTCGATATTTATAAGTTTTTCCACACCTTCGTGTATTAAACTTACCATTCCAGTACCTTGGATTTTATCAACGATAGATTTTACACTGATTATGTTGTTAATATCAATAACTGATTGTAATTCGTTTTCAGCACTTAATTCTTTGGCAGGTATTAATTTTTCAACCAATTCTTTGTTTTTTGAATCTTTACTTATTAATTCGCCAATGTTAAGTTCAGATTCGCCACTGGTATCTTTAGAAACTTTTTTAACATCGTTTTTTGATTTAATTTTACTATTTTTATTTTCGATTTTCTCAATTTTTTCAGTTTCCTTTTTTGATAAGTCATCAGACTTTTTAAACACTTTTTCTTTTTCTTTTTCCACAGCTTCTAAATTGGAAGTTTTTATACTCACTTCTGCAGGTGATTTTTTGTATTTTTCAACCCCTAATGTAGTATCTTTATCTTTATTTTTTTCTTTAGAACCTGTTTTAAGTGTTTTAGACTCTTCATTTAGTTTATCAACGTCTATGATTCCATCACTCTTTAGATAATTTTCCGAAGATGCTGATTTTTCAAATTTTTCAGTTTTTTCATTTAATATCTGAGATGTACTAAAATTTTCTTTTATATGTTCTAAATTAGAATTTAATTCTTTTTTATACTTATGGTATCCAAAACCCTCTGGTTTATCTTTAGATTGCTGTGAAGACTGTACTGCTACTTCTTCAAGTTTTTTAGCACCCTGAATATGCCCGTTTCCATTTCCATTTCCATTTCCATGCGGTTTTTCGTATTTGTTATATTTTTCGTATTTATCATTTTTAAGTTCTTCTGTATTGATATTATATTGTTCTATCGGTATTTTAGACCTTAAACACTTTAATATTTCTTTTTTAGATGTTTCTTCAACTTCTTTACCATAAGGCGCTCTTGCAACGTAGTCTACATCACAAGTTTGTAATAACTCTTTTAATATAAGTTCTCCGCCCCTGTCTCCATCAGTAAACACAGTAGTAGTTTTTCTTTTGGTTAATTCGATTATTGATTTTGGAACCGATGTACCTTCAACAGCTACGGCGTTTTTAATCCCACATCTCAGTAAATTTAAGACGTCCGCTCTACCTTCAACTACGATTATGGCATCAGAATGTATTACATTAGGGCCACAAGGCAAGTTTTCTTCGCCAAACTCTAAAATTTCCTGAACCCTAAGTGATTCCTTTATTTCATCGGTTATTTCGTAGGAATCTGCCATTTCGTCCATTAATTTTTTAAGTATATTTTGAGCACGTTCAGTAATGTAGTGCCTTTTAGATATTCTAATATCTTCTACATTCGTAATATTGACGGTGGCTAAGCAAGGACCCACTCTATCGATAGTTTCGAGAGTGGCAGCGAGTATCGACGTTTCAACCTTATCTAAACTTGAAGGGAGGGTAATTTTTGCAAGAGATTTACCACCCATATTTTCAAGTTCTACATCAATACGGCCAATCCTTCCACTTTTTTGTAAATCCCTTAAATCCAATTCATTACTTAAGAGACCTTCAGTTTGCCCAAAGATTGCACCAATAACGTCGTGTTTCTCCACATAACCGTCAGCCATTAATTCTGCGTATATAATATATTTACTTGTACCTAAATCCATAATAATCCTCTTATAAGTTTCATAGTTCATAATTTAATAAATAGAATTATAATTGTAGTTATTTATATCTAACATCAGTTTATTATTTTATTAATTTACTTTACAGTATCTAATTTATATATCAGTATATATTAATATTCAAATATATTAATATTACAATAATTTAGAATCATACTTTTAGCTATTCTGTACCCGTTTTTTAGGCTATATTTGTATTTTATATCACAATTTTCCAAGTATTTTAATTTTTTAATCATATTATTAGTTTTTAAGGGTTTTTTTAAAATTTAATTGATTTTATTCGTTAAAATTTTTGAATGTTTTGTTTCCTGTTTATTTCATAAACTTTATAATACGGTGATGAGATAATATATTAATCAATAATAATCATAATAATTGAAATAATGTATAAATTATTTTTTCATAATCTATACTAAATATGTTTTTATTGTTTTTTGTATATAAAGTATAACACAATGATTGATGATATTGTTTTTTAAAAATGTTTTGAAAGCGATAAATTTATAAGTATTATGAAAATAAGTACAAATGAAAATATATTTATTAACAAATTATTGCACTAATTATGCTAATTTGCATTAATCTATTAAATATTAAAATGGGGCAAAATATGATATTAAAGACTTTAGAACTTCAAAACTTTAGAAGCCATCGAAATAGCAAGATTGAGTTTAAAGAGGGCATTACAACAATCGTGGGGAAAAATGGTAGTGGGAAATCATCTATTTTTCAGGCAATTAATTACGCATTGTTTGCTCCAAGTAAAAGAAAGGAATATGAATTAAGCAATATGATAAAAAACGAAGCAGATAGTTTTAAAATTGTTTTTACGTTTGAGGTTAGGGGAAAAACCTACAAAATCATAAGGCAAAGAAATAGAAAGTCGACAAAACCTGAAAATATATTGCTTTTAAACGATACAATACTCGCAGATAATAATAGTATGGTTAATACGAAAGTTCAAGAAATTTTGGAGATGGATAATAACGTATTTTCTAATGCAATCTATATTAAACAGGGTGACATCATTAATTTGATTAATTTACCACCTAAAGACAGAAAAGACGTTATTGATAAAATATTGGGTGTGGAAAAATACGTAAAAGCACACGATAGAATGAAAGACGTTATAACACGTTATGATGAAAAAATAAACTTATTAAATAAAAATTTGGTAGATGAAACGCAAATAAACGAAAGTATTTTAAAAAATAATCAAGAAATAGAAAATTATAACAATTTAAGTTATGAAAAATCTCAAAATCTAAAAAATCTAAAAAATGATGAAAAAGAGATTTTAAATAAATTAAACCTTTTAAAAGCAAATAATGAAAAAAATGAGGAATATAACTTAAATTTATCCAAAAATAATCAAGAAATTTCCGTATTTAATGATACAATTTCTAATATAACGGCTGATTTAAAGACAATATTAAATAATAAAGATAATTTAAATTCTAAAGAAGAAAACTATGAAAATTATATTACTTTAATGGAAAAAATAAACAATTTAAATGAAAAAATAAACAATGAAACCAATAAACAGATTTATAATCATTATAAAGAGTTAAATTCAAAATTATCGTATTTAATTTCTGAATATAACGAATCTATAAGAAATGAACAATTTAACATCCGCAATGGAAACAAAAAAGAAGAAGAATGCAATTTATTAGATATAACAAATATAACAAATATAACAAATATAACAAATAATGAACGTTTAATATCAAATAATATTGCTGAAATGAATAGTATCGCAAAAAATACTAAATCTCTCAAGGATTTTGATAGTTCGTTAGAACTTTTGATAACCAATTTTGAGCAAATAGTTAATCAACTGGAAAATATGGAACTTCAAGAACGAAATAAGCAAGAAAATGAGCAATATTATAATACTTATGAACAAATAAATAATCAAATAATTGATTTAACGGAAAAAATAAACAAATCAACCTTATTGGAAGCTAATATTAAAAATACACTAAATGAACTTAAAATTTTAGAAAATAAATTATGTGAAAATACTAAGCAAACCGTAAAATTTAATGAAATCAATGAGCAATTAATAAGTTTAGATACTGTAAAAATAGAAAATGACATAAAAGCAAGTACTGAAAAACTAAACAATTTAAAATCAACAAAAATAAATTTGGAGTCTAAAATAGGCGAATTAGATTTATCAAATGATGAATTAAATAACATAAGTGATAAAAAAGTATGTCCTACTTGTAGGGCAGAATTATCTGACGAAAAAAAGAATGAAATCATAATGAATAATAATACTTTGATAAAAAACTACAAAGGGCGTTTATTGGACTGTAATAGCTCTATAGATAATGTTTCAAGTGATTTGAAAATATTAGCGGATAATCAAAATTTATCAAATCAATTAAAGACTGAATTAGCACGTTTAAGTTCTAAAATAGAATCAGAAATTAGTTTAAAAGATGAAATTACTGCTAAAAAAGAAATTTTGTCAAATTTACAAGCAGAAAATAAATTAAATGGTAAATTGGAAGATTTAGATTTATTAAATCAAGATTTAAAAGATAAACAACAACTTCTTAAGGATAAATATACAAAATATTTGTATGCTGTAGATTATCTTAAAAATTCTAAAATGGATAAAAAAACCTTAGAAAATAAAAAGAATGAAATTTTACTTAATTTTTCAGAAATAATTAAAAATTACAATGATTTGGATTTAAAAAACAATGAGGAGTTTGGAAATAAATTAAATTATAAATTAAATTATAACTTAACTCATTTGAAAACTATTGAAATTACGCAAACTATTAAAGCATTTAAATCTTCTTTAAAATCAAATTTAGATCTATTAAAAGATACTATGAAGTATTTAAGTGGTTTAAACAAAATATTGTGTAGTATTAATGATATATTGAATGAAATACTTGAAAAAGATTTAAAAAACAAGTATGAACAGTATGAAAATAATTTAAATGATAAATACCGATTAGAATCTGAGATAAAAATCTACACTGAAGATTATGAACAATATAAAAGCTCAGAAGCAATTATTAATACTTATATCTCAAATTACTGCTCTAAAAGTTCTAAATATTACAATACTTTTGAAAATCTAAACTCCGAATACATCGAATACCTCAAATATTTAATGGATAAAAACGTTAAAATAACTGAAAAGATAGTTAATTTCGAGAAATTACTTAATAATTTGTTGGATTTCTTTAAAAATTCCATAATGAATATTGAACTTAAAAATGAAGCTATAAAAAATGATATTCAGACTTTAAATTATTCTAAAGAAGAGCACGAGAATATTCGAATACAAAATGAAATCCTAAAACAACAAATTTATGATATTAATTTGGAGTTGCAAAAAATAGATTATAATATTTCAAGTTTAAATAAGGATAATATTGGCTTAAATCAAATTTTAGAAGATAATATTATTAAAAAAGATGAATTAAATAATTTAACGTACTTTAAAAACTATTTAGTTAAGGTTAGAGAAGTATTTTCAAGAGATGGCGTTCAAAAACATATTAGGGAAATGTACATACCTTTAATTCAAAAATATGCAAATGAGATATTTTCTGAATTTGGTATGCAATACTCCCACATACAAATAACCTCAGATTGTGATTTAATCGTTGATGGGATACCTGTAAGTAATATGAGTGGTGGGGAGCAGGTTGCTGTTGCTTTAGCTCTTAGATTAGGTATCGCAAATGCAATATGTGATAATATGGAATGTATTATATTAGATGAGCCTACTGCTTATTTAGACGAAGATAGGAGAAGGAATTTGTTGACCATTTTTTCAAGCATAAAGAAAATAAACCAAATCGTTATAATTACCCACCATCACGAAATGGAGGAAATTGCAAACGAAGTAATACAAATTTCCAAAAATGGGGATGATTCCAAAATAAAAATTGCTGAAACAAATTAAAATAATAAAAAAAGAATAAAAATAAAAGTATAAATATAATATATAATTTTAATTACAAGTTATTTGATAATAAATTGGCAATACATTGGCAATACATTGACAATAAATTTATAAATAACCTTGTAATTCGTAATATTTTTGTTGTTTAATTAATATAATTGGCACGCCTAATTCAATAATTGTTTTTTTTAAGAATTTGTCATTAGTCCCCACAATACAATTTTTATGATTTTTAACGTAATTAACTATCATTTCATCGGCGTATTTCCCTTCAGAATAATCTACAATTTTATAGCGAGTAATCAATTTTAAAGCTAAATTAATGGCTAACTTCTCTTTTCCCTTTAATTCCTTCTTAAGTTTATTTAATTCGTCAATAACACACTGTAGTATTATTACTTCACTATTTACAGGTATTACTCTTTCCAATTCATAAGTTATGTTTATACCTTGCTTAAACGAATATATTAAAAAATTTGTATCCAATATTATAGAATACTTGCTTAATTCAGTTTTAACACGGTTATCTACGTTATTATCTATTTTATCTATTTTATCCATTTTATCCCTTATTTTTGATATTATTTTTAACATATTCATTATAGTAATCTTCCACGTATTCCAGGTAGTTTTCTTCTTCCGAATTGATTTTATTATGTACATTCTCAACAAAATTAACATCTAAGCCTTTTGAGTATACGTAATCCTCAAAAACCTGTTTAATACTGGTTTCATTTACATTTGTAATATCTATTTCTTCAACGGATTTTCTAACTAATCTATAGAATAATGTATGTTCATTTAATTTGGCTTTTAAAGGTTCGTAAAGCTCTTCACAGACTTTTCCAATTGCAATAGGTTTTGAATCGTAGCTTTTTAAATTATTAACGAGCGTATTATAATCAATTTGATTGTCTACATCTATTTTCTCAAATTTTCTGCATTTAATATTTATTTTTTCAATGTTATTTTTATCGAGGTCGCAGTTGTCAAAATCAACGTAATAAAATCCTTTTCCATTTTTTTCATAATCGTAGTATTCTTTTTCAGACAATGAATCAGTAGAGCCAGAATATGCCAACAGTGGACTTTTTGTTTTAAATTTATGGTTAGAATCTTCATCGTATGATACAAGACTTCTTTTATGGATATGACCGCAAGCAATGTAATCTACTTCTGGAATATCGCCAATACCAACCTCGCATAATTCATCAAGCGGTAAAAATCCATTAAAACCTTGGTGCATCAATAAAATGGATTTTTTAACACCGTCATTCTGATTCAAGTTTATTTTTTGCTCTATTTCTTCAAGTTTTTCATCAATAACGGGTTTTTTATTAACTGGGTAATAATCAAAACCACAAACTGAGATGTCTCCAATGTTATGGCAGTTTTCTTTCCCAAAAGTTTTAAAAAACTCGTTTCCAAGCACTCTTTTTAAAACTACAAAAGGTTTACCTTTTGAAATATCTCGGGGCATATCGTGATTGCCTTGTATCGCATATATGGGTATCTTATGCTCTTTTAACTTTTCAAAGCCCTTAATGGCGGTTAACATCGCATTAATTGATGGATTTGACCTATCAAATAAATCACCACTATGTACAACAAAATCAGGCTCTAATTCTATTATTTTATCAATACACTGATTAAATGAATTATAAATGTCTTTTTCCCGTTCATCAAGTCCGTACTGCCTATTACTCAAGTGCGTATCTGCAATATGTACAAATCTCAAATTATCCCCTTTATATCTATTTTGTTATTATCTATTTTTTTATTTTTCTTTATTTTATACTATTTTCATTTTAATCTTAATTTTAGTCTTTTTTTATAAATTTAAGCTCATTATGATTAATAATTATGTTTCCAATACATTTATCATAAGTTTCAGGATAGTCTTCCCTATAGTGTGCACCCCTACTTTCCTTACGATATAACGCTGATTTTATAACTAATTCGGATACTAAAGCCATATTTTTAAATTCGAAATATTTTTGAACGTCATAAAGTCCCTTAACGTTTAAATTTTTAGATTTTTCAACTAATATGTCTAATTCAGCGAGTGCTTTATATAATCCTTTTTCATTTCTTACAATTGAAACATAGGTCCACATAATATTCTTTAATTCATTTATTAATTTAGAATAATTTAATTTTTCGTCTTCGTAATTATTTTCGCACTCTTTTTTTAATTTAATTTCGTTATTTACCTTTTTTAACTCTAATTCTATTATTTTGTTTAATTTATTCTCGTCTTCACGTTCAGTTTCATTGTTCAGTGCATATTTAACCGCATTTTCACCTGCTATAGCACCAAAAACTTGAGTATCTGCGAGTGCATTACCGCCTAATCTATTTGCACCGTGTATACCTCCTGCAATTTCGCCACACGCAAATAAACCGTTAATGGAAGTTTTACAATTGTTATTTATTACAATACCGCCCATAAAATGGTGTGCAGTGGGTGCAACGAGCATAGGTTCTTTCCTAATATCAACGCCTAAATTCATAAATTGTTTGAACATCGTTTCGAGTTTCTTTTCTATAACATCGTTATCAAGATGGCTTACATCTAAATAAACCCCTCCATTAACTCCATTATCCAAATTTAAGATTTCATTGTAAATAGCTTTAGCTACAACATCACGAGTGGAGAGTTCCATTTTTTTAGCATCGTATTTTTCCATAAATCGCTCGTGATTTTTATTGTATAATATACCGCCTTCTCCCCTAACTGCTTCCGTTACAAGAGTACCTTTCCCTACAACCCCAGTCGGGTGAAATTGAACCATTTCCATATCCATTAAATCTAAACCTGCATCATATGCCATAGCAAAGCCGTCCCCGACTTTTTGAACAGGATTTGACGTAATCGGGTATATTTGACCAGCACCGCCTGTGGAAAGAATGACAGATTTTGCATAAATCGGGAAAATTTCTCCAGTTATCAAATTTAAGAATATTGCACCAATGCAAATTTTATTATTATTATTATTATTTTTTATTTCTTTATTTTCGTTATTATTCTTATCATCTTTATTATTTTCCTTAATAATTAATTTTAAAGCCATTACTTCTTCCATAATGGATACATTTTCCAATTTTCCAATATATTCCATTAAACCAGTCATTATTTCGTGCCCAGTTCTATCGCCTGCATAGCAAGTTCTATTGAAGCTCTGACCACCAAAAGCCCTCTGAGCTGTTTTAAATCTATCATAAGGGTTATTGGAATTATATTGATTATTGTTATTCTCAGAATCTTCTTCGTATTCTTCGTATTCTTCGTATTCTTCGTTTTTCTCATTTTTTCGGTCAAATAAGCAACCAAACTTTTCTAAATTCTTTAATTCTTTTGGAGAATTTTCCACTAAAATTTTTACAAGCTCAGAATTATTTATAAAAGCACCGCCCTTCATAGTGTCGTAATAGTGCTTTTCACAACTGTCTCGGGAATTTAAAACAGCGTTATACCCCCCTTCCGCCATAACTGTACAGCCACTTTTACCAAATAAACCTTTTGATGCTATTGTGATATTTAAGTCCTTTTCAGTTGTTTTTGCGTTAGAAGAAGCTTCAACACAAGCACGTGCCGCAGCCCCTCCTCCACCGATTATTAAAATATCCGTTTTTACGTAATTATCTTTAGTACTTATTTTTTCGTCTCTCATTACTTAACCACCTGAATATTTTCCATAGTAATTAACCCATTTTCTCCAACAACCTTTGTTAATTCTGGTAAAACCTTTTTAAAATTTGTTTCATAATCGATACACTCTATAATTACAGGTAAATTCATAGATAATCTTAATATGTCAAATCGAGATACTCCACGTCTCCCATATCCACATTGTGCTTTAAATACTGTAGCACCCGATATACCACGACTTTTTAACAATTTTATAATTGTTTGAGTCATGTTTTGACCTTCAAATTTATCACTTTCTTTTAAATAAATCCTTAAAATTTTGCAATCTATAAATTTCATAATATCATCTCATAAACCGAACTAATTAAAATTATTAATTATATCTATCATCTAATATCTATCAATTTCTATTAAAATATATGGATTAGTCGAAAAAAATAGTATAAAATAAAAATAAAAATAAAAAATAATATAAAAATAATATAAAAATAATAAAATCAAATGTTTTATGAATATTTTATAATGTAATTATTCAAATTCAATGGTTGCAGGTGGTTTATCTGTAATATCAAGTACAACACGTGTGACATTTGGAATTTCAGAGGTAATTCTTTTACTAATTCTTTTAATAATCTTAAAGGGTAATTCTGGAGCTGTTGCAGTCATAGCATCCAATGATTCAACAAATCTAAGTGCTACAACCCAGTTGTAGTCCCTAATATCTCCTTTAACCCCTGTAGCTTTTGTATCGAGCACAGCAGCAAAGTATTGCCATAATTCTTTGTCAAGACCTTCTTTTTCAATTTCTTCGCTTACAATAGCATTTGCTTCCTTGCAAATTTCTAATTTTTCCTCGGTAATCTCTCCGAGTATTCTAACAGCTAAACCTGGACCTGGAAAAGGTTGTCTGAAAGCAACGTTGTCTGGCAAACCTAATTCAACAGCAACTTGCCTAACTTCGTCCTTATACAATTCTCTGATAGGTTCTACAACATCTAATACCATTCCTGAAGGTAAAGCAATGTTATGGTGTGTTTTAATTTCCCCTTCACTTTCAATCCAGTCTGGAGCAATTGTTCCTTGAATTAAGACTTCTTCGCCGTTTTCTTTTGCAACATCTTCAAATATTTCAATAAATAATCTTCCAATTATTTTTCTTTTTTCTTCAGGGTCGGTAATTCCAGCTAATTCTTTTAAAAACATGTCTTTTGCATAAACAACTTTTAAATTTACACCCATTTCTTCCTGGAAAATTTTTTTAATTTCTTCAGTTTCGTTTTTTCTCATTAAACCTGTATCTACAAATACAGCTAATAAGTTCTCTCCAACCGCTTTGCTAACTAAAACAGAAGCTACAGAGCTATCAACGCCACCACTTAATGCAATAATTGTTTTTCTCCCGTTGATGGCTGTTTTTATTTCTTCGATAGTTTCTTCTATAAACATTTTTGAATTAAACATATTTTAATCCTCCAATATAAAAAATTGAATTAATTGACGTATGGATAATATAATTATTATGTACCTTTTTATCAATACTCGTAATATTTATTTAATATAATTTTAATATACTTTTAATATACTTTTAATATAATTTTACTAATAGTTTTTAATTATTATATATACTTTTAGATGATGGGATTAAATAATCTAAAATTAAAATTAAATTGTATTTAAAGTCATATATACAATTAGATTTAATAAGATTTAAAATTAAAAATTTAAAAGAGAAAAATTTATTTTCTATAACTTCTATTCATAGCAGCTTTAACCAATCCATAGAATAAGGGGTGTGAAGCACTGAATCTTGATTTAAACTCAGGATGTGCTTGTGTAGCTATAAAATACGGATGGTCTTTAAGCTCTATAAATTCAGCTAATTTTCCATCTGGTGAAGTCCCTGAAATTATAAGGCCTTCGTTAGTAAGTACTTCGTGGAATTCAGGGTTTACTTCATATCTATGTCTATGTCTTTCCCAAGCTGTATCTGTACCGTAAAGTTCTTTTGCAAGTGTACCATCAGTTAAATGAGCTTCATAAGCGCCCAATCTCATAGTACCGCCCATTTCTGTAATTTCACGCTGTTCTGGCAAGTAATCTATAACTGGGTAAGGTGTTTTTTCATCAAATTCCGTTGAATTTGCACATTCTAAACCGCAAACATTTCTCGCATATTCGATAACTGCACACTGCATGCCCAAACAAATACCTAAAAATGGTATATTGTTTTCTCTTGCAAATTTAACGGCGTTAACTTTACCATCTACGCCCCTATCTCCAAAGCCACCAGGTATTAATATACCGTCTAATTTTCCATCTTCAACCATTACTGCTAATGATTTTGAAGGTTCTTTTTCCAATTCTTCGGAGTTTATCCATTCAATATTTACTTTAGCATCGTTTTTAGCACCTGCGTGTATCAAAGCTTCAGTAATGCTCATATACGCATCTTTCAATTGAATGTATTTTCCTACAATACCGATTGTGATTTCATTCATCGGATTTACAATTCTATCAACAATGGCTCTCCATTCGTTTAAATCCGGTTTAACGTTTTTCAAATTCAATTTTTCAGTAATTAATTTACCAATTCCTTCCTTTTCAAGATTAAGGGGTACTTCATATATTGTTTTAGCGTCTCTTGCTTCCACAACTGCCTCTTTTTCAACGTCGCAGAATAAAGCTAATTTTTCCCTCATTTTTTCGCCCATAGGTATTTCAGTCCTACAAACTAAAATATCAGGCTGTAAACCAATTCCTCGTAATTCCTTAACGCTGTGCTGTGTTGGTTTTGTTTTTAATTCTCCTGCAGCTCTGATAAATGGTAATAATGAAACGTGGATGTATAAAACATTTTCTTTTCCAATATCTTTTTTAAACTGTCTGATTGCTTCTAAAAATGGTAAACTTTCGATATCTCCAACAGTACCGCCAATTTCAATAATTGTAATATCTTGGTCACTACCTAATGTTTTAATCCTTTCTTTAATTTCATTAGTAATATGGGGTATTACCTGAACGGTTTTCCCAAGATAGTCCCCTCTTCTTTCTTTTGATAGTACGCTCCAGTAAACTTTACCTGTGGTTATGTTATTATCCGCTAATAGGTCAAGGTCAACAAATCTCTCGTAATTTCCTAAATCGAGGTCTGTTTCTCCCCCATCTTCAGTTACATAAACTTCCCCGTGCTCGTAAGGTGACATAGTACCTGCATCGATTTGTAAATAAGGGTCTATTTTTATCATATTCACTTTGAAGCCTCTTGCTTTTAGCAATCTACCAATCGATGAAGAGGTAATTCCTTTCCCAAGTGAAGAAACTACACCGCCAGTTACAAAGATATATTTCATTTTTTCACCAAATAATTATTTTTATCATAACAGTATAATTTTAAATTAATTTACTATTAAACTTTGTAATTTATCTTTTATAATACTTTATTGTACTATAAAATATATGAAAATTATAATTTAAGTATAGACTTATTGTATAAATGTTATAAAAACATAACTTATAATACATATGCAATTATAAAATGATGTACCTATAAACATATTTAAATAAATATATTTATAAAATATAATAATTATTATCACATATGTGTTAAACTACTAAATAATTCACGAATATATTATTAACTAATCATATAAAGATGTGATATTATGAGAATTTCTGCAATCGTAGACTTATCAAGTTTAGATTATCCAAAAGTACCTTCTTCTGTCGTATTTTTCTCAGACTGTAATATGAAATGTGGTTATTGCCAAAATTATGACCATATGCAAGAGCGGATGCAAGAATTAACCGCAGAGCAAATTTTCAATGGAATGGACAGAATGTTTTCTGAAGCAATTGTAATAAGTGGTGGAGAGCCTACTTTACAATTAGATGGTGTAAAAGAACTTTTAATAATTGCAAGAGAAAACAATTTAAAAACAAAATTAGATACAAACGGAACAAATCCTGAAGCTGTAAAAGAATTACTCAATGAAAATTTACTGGATTATGTTGCAATGGATGTAAAATGTGGTTTTGATAATTATTTGAAATTTACAAACTACAAAAATGAAAATATTGAAAATAAGTCCGAAGAAGAATTTAAACCAATAAATGACAAATTTAAAGAAAAAATGAAGCAAAATATTTTGAAAATCATAAAATACTGTAAAGACGCAGGCGTATTTATAGAATGTAGGACAACCTACATACCTCAAGAAATATCAAATACCGATATCGAAGAAATAGCAAAAATTGTAAAAGATGCCGATTTATATGCAATACAACAATACGACAATGAACACGCTTGTTCTGAGGAATATAAAGAAATGAAGCCTGCAACAGATGATGAACTTTTAAATGTGGGAAAATTAGCTAAGAAATATCATAATAATGTGGTTGTACGTGGTTTAGCTGGCGAAATTGTGGATTTAGAATAATTTATTATTAAATTTAATAATCTAACAATCCAAAATCTTTTTTATATATTATATCATATTGTTTTAATATTATTAAATCCATAATATCATTGAAATTAATAATATATGGATTAAACGATTATTAAAATTATTATATTGAATATATTTTTATATTTTTATATCTATATATTTTTATATTTATTATTTAATTAAATTTAAAAAGGGATAATTTGGATAAAAACACCTGGAATTCTTGGTATCATAAAATTATGGATGATTTAGGCTTCAATAAACATAATGATTTAAAAACAACGGAATTATTAAATAATTTATTAAAAGAACACCCTAAAAAATCCAATTTAAATGATTTGAAAAATTTAATCGAAAATAAAGAAGTTTACGTGTTTGGTGCAGGGCCTTCAATTAACAAACACATAGAAAAATTCAAAAAATTGCAAAAAAATAACCCGAATAATATAAATAAAAATAATAATTACGTGATTATATCTGCAGATGGTACTACAAAAGCACTTTTGGAGGAAAATATTTACCCTGACGTAATAATTACGGATTTAGATGGTCATATGGACGAAATCATACAATCATCTAACAATGGAGCCATAATTATAGTTCACGCACACGGGGACAATGAAGAAAACGTTATTATGTATGTAAATCAACTTTCAAATATAATAGGCAGTTCTCAAGTTCCAGATGTTTCAAATTTTGAAAATATATTAAATTACGGCGGTTTTACTGATGGAGACCGTTGTATTTTTTTAGCAAATGAATTTAAACCTTCAAAAATAGTACTTTGCGGTATGGATTTCGGAGACAAAATTACAAATTATTCAAGACCTAATTTAAAGAATAAAATTGAGCAAGCCGATGAAATAAAAATTAAAAAATTAAAATATGCTGAGGAATTAACTAATTGGTTAATTAAAAATGGAAATTGTACAATTGAATTTATAAAATAAATTTATAATAACATTATATGTGTAAAAATAACATATTTAAAAATTATAAGTAATTGGATTACTCAATTAATTAAATTAATCGAAACTCGTGGAATGAAATTATGACAATTAACTTAAGAACTTTTAAAGAATCGGATTTAAATAGGGTTTTGGAAATTGAAAAACAATCGTTTGATTATGAATATCCTGAATTTTTAATAAAGAGTTTACATTCAAAATGTCCAGACGGTTTTTTAGTTGCTGTAGACGAAAGCGGTTATGTTTTAGGCTATATAATCACAGTTTTAGAATGGGGCAATGCTCACGTAGTTTCTATTGCAGTGGATAAAGACTATAGACATCAAGGAATAGGTAATTTGCTTTTAGACGCTATTGAAAATCACTTTTTCACAGTTTACGCAGTGAAACACGTAGTTTTAGAGGTAAGGTTTACAAACACCGTTGCCAGAATGTTTTACTATAAACGAGGCTACAGTGATAGGAAAATTTTATATAAATATTATGATGATGGAAGCGATGCAATTTTAATGATTAAAAAAAGAAAAGGATTACTTAAAGATTACCCTATTTACATAAATATGTGGTAATACCGGATAATAATTTATTTTTTTACTATTTTATTCTTTAATCTTTTAAATTTTTTAAATTATACCTTACGTTTTTTAAGTAAATTATCAAATCCAAAAGATAATTTTATAAGTTATAATTTAAATATGTAAAATTATTATAATTATCATAATGTATTATCTAATTTATTAAGTGATATCATGCCAAGTAGTAAAAAAACCGAAATAACAATTTATTCCCCAAATTATTACACTTACGGTGCGATGCTAATCGGCGGAATCTTGAAAAACGAATTTAAAAATGGTAAGGTTAATTTAATAAATAATCTAAATCCCCAAAATAAAAAAATCTTATCAAATTCAAATTTTATAATATTTAGCCTTTATTCTACTCTTCATATATTAAACCAAGAGATAAAGGACACGATAAATGAAATTAAGCTAAAATCTCCCGATACAAAAGTTTTTGTAGCCGGTGCTATTTCTGCATATTATGAAATTATATTAAATGAAATGACAAATGTTGATGCTGTAATTGTGGGTGAAGGTGAATATACAACCCCTAATTTAATTAAATACTTCCAAAATACTGAGGATACAAAAAATTCAAAAAATTCAAAAAATATAAATCTCGAAGATTTTAAAGAATTTGGCGGTATAGCGTATTTATCAAAAGAAAATATAAAAGAAAATATTCAAGGAGAAAATCTCAATAAAATATCTATTCAAGAACCAAAAATGAATAATTCAATAGAATTGGACTTTTCGGACTTGTTAATCCCTAAAGATATTGAAAAACAAAGTATACGTGGAGCAAACGTATATATTGAAACACATCGGGGTTGTTTGGGTAATTGTACATTTTGCCAAGTCCCTGAGTTTTTTGGACGAGATATTAGAAGTAAACCACTTGAATTAATCTTAAAAGAAGTTAAAAACCTTAAAAAGCACGGCGTAAAAAGGATAGCAATTAGTGGTGGTACTGGAAGTTTATACAACTTTAAAAAATCATCTAACAGAAATTTGTTCATAGAAATGATAGAAAAAGTTTCAAGTATGGTGGGGTCAAAAAACTTATCGGTACCTGATATGAGGGTGGATTATGTTGATTCAGACATATTAACAGCTGTAAGAAATAATACTGTAGGTTGGGTATTTTATGGTATAGAAAGTGGCAGTAATAAATTGTTAAGTGATATGAAGAAAGGTACGAACCCAGAAAAGAATTTAAATGCAATAAAGCTTGCAAAAGACTGTGGTGTAAAAGTAGGGGGTAGTTTCATTGTAGGATACCCTACAGAGCGAGAAGTTGATTACTTAATGACTAAAGACTTTTTAGTCGACGCAGAACTAGATGACGTATTTGTAAGCAGTGCAGAACCTATCCCTAAAACCAGATTGTGCAATAAAGTACTGGAAACAAAAAAAGAAGATAATCCTACGTTTAAATCTCATAAAGGAATGTATGGAAAGTTAAATTTAACTGAAAGTGAGGCAAGATGTTTTGATTTGCTATTGCACGCAGAAATGTGGCGTTCAGTTCCAAGAATCCCGAACCCTCAAATCAAAAAGATATATTTGGATGAAGCTAAAACACAGGGTAATGATATTAGAAACATTACAAATTTGGTATATGAATACAAAGATTTAATTTATAAAGATTTTAACAATTAAATTTATGGATTTATGCAAATAGAAAATAAAACTAATATAAAATTAATATAAAAATAATATAAAATAATATAAAAATAATATAAAAAATCAAAACGTGAAATTATGAAATGCACAAAATCTGATTTAAAATCAAAAAATGAAACTAATCCAGATATAAAAAGCAAAACTAACGACTATACGGGCAATATTAATAAAAATATTGAATTAAACGTGTTGGATAAAAAAGTAAATTTAATAGTTGATTTTATAAGGGAATATTATGAAACTACGGGGGTAAAAGGCGTAGTTTTAGGACTTAGTGGCGGTATAGATAGCTCTTTAGTGGCTCATTTGGCAGTAAAAGCTTTAGGTGCTGATAAAGTTTATGGAATTATTATGCCAGAATCTAAATCTAACCCAATGGACAAAGAACACGGCGAATTAGTAGCTCACTTACTGGGAATTAATTATCATATAAGTGATATTACGCCATTAATGGAAGCATTCGGAGCAGGAGGATATTCCAAAGACGAAAATGGTAATTTAAAAGAGTTTGATAAATTAGCAGATGGTAATTTAAAGTCAAGATTTAGAATGTGCACGTTATATTATCACGCAAATAAAAATAATAATTTAGTACTCGGTACTGGCAATAAATCAGAGATATATATGGGATACGGCACTAAATTCGGCGATTTGGGTTGCGATGTATTACCTATCGGTCATTTATTTAAAACTGAAGTTCGTGAGCTTGCAAGATATATCGGCGTTCCAGAGGATATAATTACAAAAGCACCGTCAGGTGGCTTATGGGAAGGTCAAACCGACGAAAAAGAGATGGGAATTACTTATGAAACATTAGATAAATTATTAGGTGCAATGGAAATGGGTAAGGACCCAGAATATACTGCGGAGCTTTTAAATATTTCCACCGAGCAAATGATTAACGTAATGACTAGAATAGATAATAATAAACACAAATCATTACCTCTTCCAATACCTAATAAATATTTAGAATTAATCGATTAATATAAATTTACATTAAACGTTGGGTGATTTTATGTATATTTTGGGATATGATAAGAATATGGAAAGTGCCAATGAAATTTTAAAGGCATATAATAAGTTAAATTCTGAAAATATAAATGTAAAATTAGTTGAATCACCTAAAAAGTTTTTAAAATTGTTTGAAGATAGTCTAATAGATGATGATAACATATACAATAAAAGTCATACGGATAATATTGATGGCTTTGTGCGGGGTAATTTATCATCGTCCAAAATAATGCCTGAAATAAAAAGTATTATTGCAAATAAATTAAAAAGCAGATTTTACCGAGCTTCAATTCTAAAAAATCCTTTTACCGATAAAAATTTTATATTGGCACCTGTAGGTATCGATGAATTTAGTTTCGAGTATAATAAAAGAATTGATGATAAATTAGAGTTCATAGACTATATTGTAAGCTATTTAAAAACTCAAAATAATACAACTAATAAAAATAATACAACTAATATAAAAATAGGTTTACTATCCGGTGGCAGATTGTCCGATTTAGGTAGAAATCCTTCCATAGATAACACAATATACGAATGTAATGACATTGTAAAGTTATTTGAAAAATCTAAGCAAAATAATACCTTTTATGATAATGTAGATGTTGTACATAATGGTATTTTAATAGAGGATTATTTAAAAGAGGGTTTTGATGTAATTATTGCCCCCGACGGCATTTCTGGAAATTTAATATTCCGTTCTTTAGCGTTAGTTTGTGGATTAGAGGGTTGTGGTGCGCTTTTAACATCAAAAAAACCCATAAATTTTATAGATACAAGTAGAAGTGGAAATTATATGCGGTATTATAATGCTGTAAAATATCTTTATAATCAAAAAAATAAATAATTAATAATAATAAAATAGTAAATTAAAATAGTAAATTAAAATAGTAAATTAAAATAGTAAATAAAAAAAGTTAATAATTTAATGTTTTAAATATTCATATTCTATTTTTTCATCAATAGTTAATTTTAGACCTATTTTAGCAGGGATTGTTAAAATACCCGTTCTTTCAGTAATCAATTGCCCAAATTTGTCCGGCTCTTTCATTTTAGTGCCCATATGATATATGACTATTAATTCGGGCTTTTCAGACGGTTTCATACTATTTATTATAGAAATAATATCTTCCGAATACATATGTCCAGGGACTTTGATATCAGCTCGTACAACATTTGCAATTAATAATTTAACGCCGGAAAAGTCCTTAATAAGTGAAGGAATATTTTCAGTATCTCCAGTATATCCAATAATTCCTTTAGGGGTTTCAATTTTAAATCCAACTCCGTAAGGGTCGCCGTGCTTAGTTTTAGTTCCTTTAAAGCTTACATCATCTATATTAATGGATTCCCCAACTTTGAGGACGTGTTTTTCTAAAACTTTACTTTGATGGTATGTAGATATCTTTTTTTCAAATATCTCATTTCCAAGTAATACCGAGCTATTTCCGATAATTCGACCAGCTATTTTAGTCATACCAAAGGTCATAGCTTCAATAATCAACTCTGAATCCGTATAATGGTCAGGATGGCAATGGGAAACCACCAATAAATTTGTATCCCAAGGGTCAATGTTTAACTGATTCATTCGAACCAAAGCACCAGGTCCCGGGTCAACGTGAGCATTTAATTGCTCAGTGGTTATTCTAAAACCTCCAGTACCTTTATTTTGCTTAATGGTTTCCCATCTACCGCCACCGCCACCTAAAAATATTATTTCAACAGGTTTTGACAAATTAACACCTTACGATACTTATAAATTTATAAGTCTTAATGTATATTATTTTAATAATTTAATAATTTAATAATTTAATAATATTGTAATTCTTTATTTATTTAGTTATTTATTTTGTTTTTGTTTTTTAATTATCCCGTGGATTATATTGATATATTGAATATAGAATATGACAATTGTCTACCGATATATATCATCAATAAACAGCCTGCAACGTTTAAAAAAACATTGTAAAAAGCTTTGATTAAATAACCTTCATCCATCAATGAAAATGTTTCATAACTAAAAGTTGAAAACGTGGTTAAAGCTCCGCAGAATCCTGTAGTTATTAAAATTTTCCATTCTACAGGTATATCGACTAATAATGTAGAATAAAGCACAAAACCCATTATTAAGCTACCTATTAAATTAACTGTCAAAGTTCCAGAGGGTATTCCAAATTTTACCGGGATTATCCCGCTTATCACATACCTCAAGACCGCACCTAAGAAACCACCTATTCCTATAAGCAATAATTCTCGCAAATTTTCACACCCTATCTAAAAATTCATATTTTAATTTATTTTTCGTTCGTAATTAAGATATTTAAGATATTTTTTAGTTTAATAACCATACTAACCTATTTTATATTATATAAATATTTTTCAAATATACAATAATTAAAATAAAAATAAAATAAAAATAAAATAAAATACTTAAAAAAATGATTAAAAACCCATAAAATTAACTATATACTCATAATTAACTAAATAATCGTAATTATTTTAAAAAAATAGATTTTATTAAAACTACATAAATAGTTATATTTATATACAATAAAGTACAAATAACCGATTTAGATTGTTTTAAATTTAATAATACTACTGGTTGAATTATATGTGAAAATACAGCCGTAAAGTATGTTTTCACTGATTCTATGGGCCCGTGGTTTAGCTTGGATAGAATACAGGGCTTCGGACCCTGTGGTCGGGGGTTCAAATCCCTCCGGGCTCGTCCATTTAAATTAATATTATAATGTTTATTTTAAAAATATTTATTTTATAATATGTTATTATTTTTCAAATCTGCGACATAACTAACGAAAGCACCCGAAGAAATAGTGTCTCCAAGACCTACTGTACTTTTGGGGTTATTTACGAGTCTTGAAGGGACGAGAACTATATTATAATCGTTATATGTAATTTCTGACGTTGATTCATTTATTTTATAAACTAAATTTCTCAATAAATCACCATATTGATTGTAGGGCGTTTCCAAACCCATTTTTAAATCTTCGATACTCGTAATTAAACCATTTTTAGCTTTCGTAGATGCTAAAATCGTGGCAAATTCCAAAGATTTTTTTAATTGAGCGATTTTTATATCGTTTTTCGCTTTATCTTCAATTTTTTTACAAATAAACATAATGTAATAAATCGTATGTATCTGTATCATTTCTAAATTATAATTTTCGAGAACTATTTTAGAACCTTCTATTACATCTTCTATTTTACTATTTTTTAATATTTTCTCGCTTAATTCCGAATAACCGACTGAATTTAGTATATTTGCTATTTCGGTCTCGTCTAAGCCTGCACAATCTACAACGGAGTATAAATATTCGACAATTTGTTTACGTAATTTTGGATTTTGGACAGAAGCAAATTCTAAATGTACTTTTAAGTTAGGATTTTTACTTTTTAATAAGTTAATGTCTTCAACAGCTCTTTTAAAGTAATATTCGTCAGTTTTGCCATCGGAATATTGTTCTTTAATGCTTTGATATCCTGAAACGATTGCACAATCGATATTTTTTCCCAATTCACTTAATCCCGTTTTTGTTTCATCGGGTATATTTATTCGTAAATTTTCAGGACGTGAAGCGAGTATTAAACGATTTGCACGAGGTACTTCAATTTTTTTATTATCAAATTCGAAACTGAATTCTTTATATTCAAAAATCCTATTTATTTTAGTTTCGTCATTTTTATGGGCTTTATTGATGTTTTTTAATACGATATCGCCCTCATTAGTTGAAACAGGGTAATATATATTTGTATGACTACCCTTATTTTCGAACATTTCGCTCTGTTTTTGAGATAATAATGGCGTATATGCCACTATTTTGTCTAAATTCAATATTGAAAGTAAATTGGCTATAATTCCAACTTGCCCGCCAATCCTTTCCTCATTAAATTTTAAATTTTCTAACCATTTTTTGAATTTTGGGGATAAATCTGCACTAATTAATGGTATTTCAACAGGTTTGCCAGATTTCATTGCTAAAATCAGCCTTGCTAAAAATTCCTCAACTGTTTTTATTTCTCGAGGGTAAATTTCCATATTTTCAATTACTTTATTTATATCAATTTTTAAATTTTCATTTAAATTTTCATTTAAATTTTTATTCAAATTTTTCTTACAATCTCCATTTAAAAGTTCAAAAAGTTCATAAAACTCTTTTTCATTAGATATATACTTTAAAGCGTCCACATTTGCATTATATCCTAAAAATATAGATATATTTTCCAAATTTTCACAATGTTTTTTCACATCATTCAAATTTTTAAATGGCAAGCTATCCCCTCATTTTTTAAATTAGCTGGTTATTATGATGTTATTACTTTATTATTCAATTTTTATTTCGTTGTATGATTTTTCGACAATACTTCCTTTAAGGACTGCGTGCGATAATTTCTTAGCGTGCTCTACAGCAGGTTGATTAAACGCATTTATACATAATAATTCTCCACAATATGCCGTTTGAAGTTCATAACCGTACATTAACATTCCTAATGTATACTCGTTTAATTCACTAAGCGTAATTTTCACATTTGGTATTCCTTTTTCAGTAATCGATTGTTCAGTTCCTAATTGTTCAGAAATTATTAATTCTGATAATTTATGCTCTATAAGGTCAGAATCATAATCCGTTTCAATTGAATAATCTTGTTTAAATTTATTTACTTTTAAAAAGGTCATAATTTTGTCTTCTGGACCATCCATATACAATTGTAGTTGTGAATGTTGGTCTGTAGCACCTAAAGCGATTACTGGTGTTTGTCCATTTCCATCTTTTCCCAAACTTTCAGCCCAAAGTTGCCTATACCACATACCAAATTGGTGTAATCTCCCAATGTATGGCATCATAAGCGATATTTTTTTACCCCTATTGTCCATCTTGTAATGAATTAAAGCATTTAAAAGTGCTGGGTTTCTAAATATATTGTCTGTATGACAAATATCATTCATTTTTCTTGCCCCTTTCACAAGATTGTGGATATCAACGTTTAAGCAAGCTAATGGTGCAAGTCCAACCGCTGAAAGAACTGAAAACCTACCGCCTACGTTTTCAGGTACTTTATAGCACATATAACCCTCTTTTTCCGCAATTTTTTGCAAAAGACCTCCGCCCGTAATTGCAACAAAGTTCGGTTTTGCAGGTATTATATTATTTTTATCCATATGTTTTTTGATTACAAAGTAATTTGCGAGGGTTTCCACAGTATTGCCAGATTTGCTAATTACGAATATCAATGTTTTTTCTAATTTAACCGCTTTTAATGTTTCGTAAATCTTTTCTGGGTCTGAATTGTCTAAATAAAACACTTTAGGGTGATAGGTATTGCTTGAGCCGTATATACCTTGATGTACAGCTTTTGAGCCTAAAATAGAGCCGCCAATACCTATAATTATAACATATTCAAATTCTTTCGATAATTCTTTTACTTTTTCGTATTCATCTAAGTCTTTATCTAATGCTTCAATAAATCCTAATTCCCCATTTTCATACTTTTTTGAAACATTTGCTTTTGCAATATTCGTAAAATCTCTTAATTCATCGATTCCATCAATAGATATCCCATTTTCCCCAATTTTATCCTTTAATACGTTGTCAAAATTGAATTTATACGTTCCCTTCATAATTTACCTCGCAGGCACATTTAAAATAAATTAAGATATTAAATAAGCTATTAAATAAGCTATTAAGTAATCCATTAAGTAAGCTATTAATTAAACTCAAATAGGGCTACTTTTAATTATCGAGTTATTTTATCATTTGATTATATTATTCTTCTTAATTTAATTTATATCTTCGTCATATATAATCTTAGCACTTGTAAATTGCAATTTATCCAAAATTTATTTTTGATATAACTTATCATATGAGATATTAAAAAAGAAAAAATAAAGAAAATAAAAAATAAAATATCGTTAATAATAAAAAGTTTTAATTAAAAAATATATATTAGGTTAATTTTATTTTTAGTTTTATATCCTTCGAATCAATTATTAATTAAATAAATATATAGGTATTGAAATTAAATATTAATTTGTAGGGATAAATTGGCTACTATGAAGCATATTATTATGCCATAGGTTATATTATCAATTATTAGTACTTTAGAATTGAATTTAAAAATTTGGGGGCGGGATAAGATGAAAATAGCAATGTTAACTTGGGAGTATCCTCCATTAATAGTTGGTGGATTGTCTATTCACTGTAAAAATTTAGCAGAAGCTTTGGTTAAAATGGGTCACGAAATAGATGTAATAACTACAGGGGAAGTTTTATACGGCTCTAAACCTGAAATTATCAATGGAGTTAACGTTTATCGTGTAAAATCGATGGTAAAAGATGAGGATTTCCTATCGTGGTCGTTGTTAATGGCAAGTGAGATGGAAAAAAAACTGGGGGACTTAGGAATTGATAACTATGATTTAATACATTGTCACGATTGGATGACTTCAAAAGTCGGTATAAATTTAAAATATTTATTAAATAAACCTTATATCCAGTCAATACACAGCACTGAATACGGTCGTTGTAGCGGTATTAATTCAAAAATATCCGAAATTATAAATGAAATGGAGTTTTTAAGCGTTTTTGAAGCCGACGAAGTGATAACTGTAAGTAATGCTTCAAAAGAAGAACTTTGTAGGATATTTAATGCCCCAGATAATAAAATACATGCCATTTATAACGGTATTAACCTTTCGGAATACTGTATTAATCAAAATTCTGATGAATTAATGGAATTTAGGGAAGAATTGGGTGTCGAAAATGACGATTATATGCTACTTTACGTAGGTCGTTTGGAACATCAAAAAGGAGTTAATTATTTGATAAGGGCATTTAAAATATTGCTGGATAAATACTCTAATTTAAAATTAGTACTCGTAGGAGAAGGTTCTCAACAAGATTATTTGCAATCTCTTTCCGAGAATTTATGCTGTAAGGACAATTTGATATTTACAGGTTTTAAAAATGGTGATGAATTAAAAAAACTTTACTGTTGTGCAGACATTTGCGTAGTTCCTTCAATTTACGAACCTTTTGGACTCGTAGCATTGGAATCTATGGCTTCAGAAACCCCTATCGTAGTTAGTAATACTGGAGGGTTATCTGAGATTGTAAATTCTAAAAATGGCATTAAAGTTGAGCCAAAAAATCCAAAGAAGCTTGCTACAGCAGTGTCTAAATTAATTGAAAATAATGAATTTAGAAATAAAATTGTAAATAACGCTAAAAATGATTTATTGAACTACAATTGGGATAATATTGCATATGACACCTCAAAAATTTATGGGAGAGCTGTTAAGAATAAATTGGACTCTAAAAATGATAATTCTTCCGAAATAGTTGAAAAAATATAATATAATATAATATAATTTAATATAATTCAATATAATCCCTATTAAAATATCGATATTTAAACTTTTTAAAAAATAGTTATACGGATATCTATACAAATAGTATATAATAACCCATAAATATTAAATTCAGGGGGCGAATTTAATGTATTTATCTTTTAATTTTGAAGTACATCAACCACATAGATTAAATAAATTTATAAACAATGATATGGACTTATGGGGTAGATATATGGATATAAACCTCAACAAAGAGCTTTTTAAAACCGTATCTAAAAAATCATACTACCCGGCAAGTTATTTATTGTTAGATTTAATCGATGAGTACGATATAAAGGTTTCTTTTAGTATTACCGGCACTTTTATCGAGCAAGCTTTAGAATATGACAATTATCTTTTAGATATTTTTAAAGATTTGGTCGATACTAAAAATGTTGAATTAATGACCGAAACATATTATCATTCTTTAAGTTGTTTTATTTCCGAAGAAGAATTTACCGATGAAGTTAAAAAACATCAATATATGACAAAAGATTTATTTAAATACGAGCCGAAAGTTTTTAGAAATACTGAATTAATCTATAATAATCGAGTTGCAAAGATAATCGAAAATATGGGCTTTGATGGCATTTTTACCGAGGGTGTAGACCGTGTTTTAGAGTATGGCTCTCCAAATTATCTTTATAAAACACTTTCTGGGTTAAAAGTACTTCTTAGAAACTATAGTTTAAGTGATGACATAGGATTTAGATTTTCATCACAAGATTGGTCAGAATACCCCTTAACTGCTGAAAAATATGCAAATTGGATAAATGGCTGTAATGGGGATTGTATCAATCTTTATATGGATTATGAAACTATAGGGGAGCATCACACTAAAGAAAGTGGTATTTTCGAGTTTTTGACTGCACTTCCTGAGCAATTAGCTATGTTGGAAGATATAGAGTATGCTACACCGTCAGACTTAATAAAAAACTGTAATCCTCGGGGTATTATCAATGTATTTGAGCATAATACTATATCTTGGGCAGATATGGAAAGAGATGCAAGTGCTTGGTTGGGAAACAAAATGCAGGATTTAGCATTTCAAAATTTGGAAAGTTTGAAAAATTATATAAATTTCTTTGAATATTCAAAAGAATCACAAGAATATTTGTTGTATAAAAATTTACAAACGAGTGATAATTTTTATTATATGTGCAATAAATCGTCAAGTGATAAGGACGTTCATAATTATTTCAGCCATTTTCAAAGCCCTTATGACGCATATGGAATTTATTTAAATACAATACACGATTTTAAGAATTATATAATCTTAAAATCAACAAATAATGAAATTATTGATGATATATGGATAAAAAATTAAAAAATACTAATAAAAATAAACTAACTAACTTAATAAATAAAAAAATAAAATATTTAATCATTATTTTAATTATCTTAATTTTGCACCACAGAATGGACAAACAAGCCACGTAGCATCAACTTCTCTTCTACATTTCCTACATTTTGGAATCGTGTCTTCTTTTTTCTTCAATTCAACACCACAGTGTGCACAGTGCATCCAATCCGGTAAAATAGGTTTAGAACATTCTTTACAGTATTCTACGTCGTCAAATACCATATTTTCAGTACTTGCACCGCAATGTATACAGTGTTCCCATCCTACATCTATAATACCATTACATTTATTACATAAAGTTAAACTGTTGAAGAATTTGATTCCTAACGTTCTTTTAACCTTTTCTAAGGTTACCATTGCTTCTCTTTTAAGAACTTCATCTAAATCATAAGATATTATGTATTCAATGCCAGTTATAATTTCATTTAATGACCTTTTATCATACATATCCATATATTGAAATGATTCCGGTCGAGATTCTGTAAGGTCAACTAATCTTTTTAATGTAACTAATTTTGTAGCTGGAACTGCACTTCTAAGCCCTTTTACAACACTTGCTTTTTCTTCTTCGTTTAGGGGTATAACGGTAACCATGGTAATCCTCCCAGTTTTCACATAATGGTTAATAGCATTACATTTTGCTACTTTTTACTACTTTTTTATTAGGACATAATTATTTAAATATTTATTTAATTAAATTTACGTTTTAAACAATATATGGTATTTGAGAATTAATCAATGAATTAATGAATTAATGAATTAATGAATAATAATTGATAAATATATTTATATCAATAAAGGGTTATTATCGATAATATACCTCTAATTCCCCTAAACTCATAATTTTGGGATAGTAATATTCTAAATTTCCATAATATTCACTTCTTGAAACATTGCGTAAATTTAAAACTTTGAAATTTTGCTGTTCAATTTCAAATTTATAGTAATCAACTAATGTGCCAGAATTATTGTATTTCGATAATATCGTACATTTTTCAAGAGTTTCAAACTCATTTACTGAAATCCAAACTATTTTACAAATATTTAATTTACTATCCCTATCTAATTCATTATGTAATCTATTACCTAATTCTGAAACGACTTGATTACATGTTAAATATGTATTTCCATCTTCATCTTCATAGGTTTCATAAGAAACTACGCCAACCTGTTTGACTTTATAGTCGTAAGTTTCTGATTTTACTTTTTCAGTCGTAAGTATAAGTGGAACAGCGGTTAATATTATTATAATTATCCCTACGAATATTATTGGTATATTAGAATCTCTTGATGCCATGGTTTCACAATAAATACTTTTAAACTAATTTTTAGACTTAGAATTTTTTAATTTAAGGGTATGATTCACATTATCTATTACAATTAGTTATGAAATTTACCATATATAATACTTACCTCATCAATAAGACATAATATATTAAAAAATTAAAAATAAAAAAAATAATTAATAAAAAAAATAAAAACAAATACTATGTAATAAAATAATAATTAATAAAATAATAATTAATAAAATAATAATTAATAAAATAATAATTGGTATAATTATAGATAATTATATCCTTTATCAAATGCCATAGTATTCTTTTGTTCAGTTCCTTTTGGAACGCTTTCTAAAAGTGCTTTTTTGACTATTTCGGGGTTTATTTCTAATATTTTAGTCAAAGAGCCAAGCATTACAATGTTTGCAACAATTCCCAATCCTATTTCTTTATTCGCAATTTCTGTAAATGGAATCTTATAAACATTGTTTTTTGATTCGTACTCCTTAGAAATACTTACAAGGTCTTTATCAATTAAAATAGTCGCATTTTCTTTTATTTCTTCACCATATTTGTCAAAAGCAGGCTGGGACATAGAAATAAGTACATCTGGTAATATAACTTTTGGGAAATCTATTTCCTCCTCTGATATCACCACTTCAGATTTACTTGCTCCGCCTCTTGCTTCCGGTCCGTATGATTGTGTTTGAACGGCATTTTTGCCACCGTACAAGGATATTGCTTTACCCAATATAACGCCGGCTAATATGATACCTTGACCGCCAAATCCTGAAAATCTTACTTCTTTTCTCATAATTTCACTCGATAGCTTAGTTATATTATATCATAATTTTTTACAATTTTATAATTCAGTTATGGTTTTATAAATTTTTAAATTTAAAAGTTTAAAAGTTTAAAAGTTCATATTTCTAAGTTAATTCAAAATTTCGTTATAATTCTTGTAATTTCTTCAATTGTTCAATATATTCTGGTTTTTCAATATCTTGGAATTCTCCAATAATTATTTTATCAATTAATTCCTCAGCACTCATTTTTTCAGCTTTAGCAACCCTTAAACTACTATTTTTTAAATGAGTCATCATTTCTCCAGGTTTCTTAGAAACGTTAAATCTACCGTAGTATGTAGGACACTGTGAAATGACTTCAATGAAAGCGAAACCTTTCTTTTCCATTCCCTTTTTAATTGAATTAGCAATTTGTATCGGATGTGCAGTTGTCCATCGAGCCACATATGAAGCACCCGCAGCTTTTGCAACTTCGCATAAATTTAAAGGGTTTTCAGGGTTTCCATAAGGTGCTGTCGTTGCCTTTTTTTCGTGTGGAGTCGTAGGTGAGCATTGTCCCCCAGTCATACCATAAATATTGTTGTTAATACATATCACAGTCATATCAATGTTTCTTCTACAGCCGTGTAAAAAGTGATTTCCACCTATTGCAGAGGTGTCCCCATCACCTGTGAATACCACTACTTTTTTGTCTTGTCTTGATACTTTTGCCCCCAAAGCAAAAGCAATCGGTCTACCGTGAGTAGTGTGTAATGAATCACAGTTTAAATATCCCGGAACTCTCGAAGAACATCCGATTCCTGAAATTGCTATTATATCATCAGTTTCTAATTTCTGTCTTTCCATAGCATTTATAAAACAGTTTAATACAATCCCATTACCGCAACCTGCACAAAAAATGTGAGGCAATCTATCTTCACGCATATGTTTTATCGAAGGATGCATTTTATCACCACTTGAATTAATCAAATTAATCAAATTAATCAAATTCAACGTAATCAATCCGATTGTATTGATTATCAATAATACTCATAATTAATTGTAAATCTCATAATTAAATATTTATTACATAATTTAATAATATAATATCTTAACTTCATTTAAATAATTAATTATCTCAAAAATAAATAAAAGGATAAATAAAAGGAATTTAAAAATAAACTTTATTACTCGTTTAATTATTATTCGTAGATAAATATCCATATATTTACATTTATATATATGCATATTACATTACATATTACATATTACATATTTGCTGCAGCGTGAGATAATTCGAATACTGCCCCGCCTAAATCATTACCTATGTCTTGTATTTCACTAATGTCTAATTCGATGTTTTTTTCTTGGAATTTAACCGTGATTGGTAAGTATTTGTATGTGAATTCTATGAGTTCAAAAGGTTTTGCAAATACTTCAACAGCTATTAATCCAGAAAACTCTGGTTTTACAATATTTACGCCGTTAACGGATTCAAATTCCATAGGCTGAGTAATAACCTTGTTAACATACATATCTTCGCTAACGGTTTTTACAATGTTTGATATTACTTCTTCTTCGCTTTTTCCAAATCCTTTTAATACAAATTTAGCATCAATATAACCGTCTTCTAAAAAGTCGAATTTATCGTCTTCGTCGTAAATACCTTCTTTTAGCTCTTCGATTGTATTTTCTATTTCCGGTTTTGTAGATACTGTATAACTAATATCATATCTTGCTTGGATTTTATTGAAAAAGTCAAGTATGTATATCAATAGCTCTCCAAATTCTTTTGAATTTACAGTTATTTTTGAAGGCTTCATTACTTCTAAATCAGCACCCTGCTCCATACAGTATTTTATATAGTCCGTAAAAGTTTCAAAATTCAATTTCATTTCTAAAATTTTAGAATAGAATGTGGTACCGCCATTTTTCTTTTCATCAAATTCTTCATCACAATCTTCAGATAATACTTCCATATTCGGGTATTTTTCTTTTAATTCTTTTAAAAATTTGTCGTACATAACTTCAGTGACATCTTTATCATTACTTTTTACTTCTTGAAATGTTATGATTTCTATTTCATTTGTCATAATATGCCCTCATTGTTTATCGTTTAAATTAATGTTTTGTAAATTTTTATAAATACACTTGTCATTTGAATTTTGATTTTTTAACGCATATTTTTTATTACTTTTAGAAATTATATATAAGTATCTATATATAATTAAACACATATACTTAAAAAACTAAAATATATTTACAATTTTTTGTTAATATTATACAAAATATTATACAAAATATTATATAAAAATTTAAAATTTAATAATTTATTATATCTGGGGTTTTATTTATGTTAATTATGTTAATTTTGATATTTGGTGTATTATTAGGTTATTTATTCAGAAAACAATTAAAAAATAAAAATATGTCAAATATTATTAATTTAACCTTAATTTTGCTGGTATTTTTTATAGGTGTTTCAACAGGAAAAATGGAAACAAATGCACTATCTACAGTTATGGTTTCGTTAGAATTTTGCCTACTAACAATGATTATAACTCTAATACTTGCTACAATTTTAATGAATAGGATGAAAATGAACTTAAACGCAAAGAAAACAAAAACAAGAAATACTAATTAAAAAATAAACTAAAATAAACTAAAATAAACTAAAATAAAATAAGAAAAACAAAAAAATAAATCTAAATAAAAAAATAAGGATGATTATATGATTAAATCACAATTTATATTTAAAAATTCTATATTAAAGAAAATAGTTGATAAAATATCTTTTACACATATAATGCTATTTGCTTTAATAGGGGGATATGCAGTAGGGAAATATACATCCATAGATTTTGCAAATACCTATGAATTAATGCTTTATCTTATGATATTTTTGATAGGCGTCGATTTAGCAAAAAGCGACGGTTTAAAAAGTATAAAACACGTGGGTAAAATGGGATTAATATTGCCTGCAATATCAATTTTGGGGGCAGTAATAGCCGCACTAATTGCAACGCCACTTTTTGGAATTCCTATAAAATATAGTTTAGCTATTTCTACGAGTGTAGGGTGGTACAGCTTAGCAGGTCCTACAATAGCAACTTACTCCACAGAATATGGGCTTATTGCCTTTTTAATGAATTTTATGAGGGAAATATTCACAATGATAGGTTATCCACTTGCAGTAAAGAAATTCCCAAAGGATAGTGCTATAACTTTGGGTGGGGCTACCTCAATGGACTCTACAATGCCAGTTGTGGCTAAATTCGGAGGTACTGAGTATACTATGCTGTCATTTGTTCACGGCGTTATATTGAGTGCTTTAGTACCGTTTATATTACCATTAATATTGATGTTATAAATTAATAAATTAATAAATAAATTATGTAGTTATTTTTTATTATTATCTTATTTTATTATCTTATTTTATTATCTTATTTTATTATCTTATTTTATTATCTTATTTTATTATCTTATTTTATATTATTTCATTATTTTTATTAAACTTAATTTATACCACATATTATCTTATAATTCATCTTCTTCATCTTCAAAAATACTTTTGCCCAACGTTTTGTCTGATAAATCATTTTCAGTTTTTGACCATAACTCATCAAACATTACATCTTCCCCGCCGTAAACTCCGTTAAATCTGTTCATTTTTACAAGTGCAGGGATTTTAAGACAAGGACCTAATACAATAGCTTCACCCACGTTTAATGAAGGTAATTGCGTGATTAAATCTTCACTTAAGCTTTCAGAAGCTTGTTGTATGTATCTTTGGTCTTTTGGTTCTATTATCTTTGAGATTATAAAGTTATTGCACTGTGAAAGTGCTTCTTGGTCAAGTGTTTTAGGACGTTGAGAGACAAGACAAATACCGACACCGAATTTTCTACCTTCTCTCGCAATTCTTGAAATAGGAGTTTTTGACTTAGTCGGCCTATTTTGAGGAATTACCAAATGTGCTTCCTCATATATTATAAATATTGGATTTGCAGTTTTTGTATTCCAAAATGATTTTTTTCTATCTTTTAATATCTCTTTTGAGAAATAAGAGATTATTAAATCGGTACTCTCTTCATCAAGTTCGCTGATATCAACAATATTAATTCTATTTTCTTTAATTCCCGAAATTGGGTTGTAATTTATTGCAGTAATTTTTGATTTATACGCTAATAAATCCTCAAATCTCATTTTTAAAGTTATTAAACTATCTAATTTATTTTTATACTCGTCCATATCGGCGTAAATTTCTATTCTATTTAATATGCTATTTATATACTCTTCAACGCTGTTAAATTCAACTTCTTCGTGCTCTTTATTTAATCCAAGTATTGCACGTCTACCGAAAGACCTTTGAATTGATGCAGAAGGGTCTACACCTGCTAAATTCATAAGTGAATCAGGATGCATATTATAAACATTTATTTTAGGTTTTATCGGGTTTATTTTTAAATCGATGCTATAACTTTCCATTTCTAAATATTCCCTATGCATATCAAACACTATTACCGTAGCATTCAATTTTTTAAACTGTTCTAATAACACGGAAATCGTATTCGATTTACCCTGCCCAGTAATTGCCAAAACTGCCAAATGTCGAGAGCATAATTTATTTACGTCTAAAGATACACCTATATCTGATGATATCAATTTTCCAACTTCTAATTTACCATTTGCAAATACTTTATTGAGTGTTTGTTTTGGAGTTTTGTATATTTCATTTAATGGCTTAGGTGGACGTCTCGGTATTTGCATATTTTTGGTATCTCCCAAAATTTTTATTGAAGAAATCGTATATATCTCATCTTCGTCTTCAAATTCTTTTAATTTGGAAATTGCACCATATTCTTTTAATTCATTAGTAATTCTATTCCCTCGAATTACATTTTCAACCATTCCCAATATTTCAGTTCCTTCGTCGTCATATATTGATAAATATTCCCCTATTTCTGGAACTTCTGAAGATATCATTTGTAACTCATAAGAAGACGTTTCACCTATCGTATACCCTAAAATTTTTAAATCATCAAATTCCTTTAAATCGTTTCCCTGATTCATATTTACCCTCTGTTGTAATTCTATAACTAAATTAACAATTATTGTTGTAATATTTAATAATTTACTATTTAATAATTTAATTGCACATCTATTTGATATTTAATTATAATATGCCTCAATTATAAATAATCTATTTATTTAATATCGATTCGGATTTACACAACTATGGGAAAATATTTGGATTTTGGAAATATTACCTGTAATTAACCTCAAAATCTTAATCAAATGTATATTAACTATCGAATGTTATTTTATATCAAAAACTATATATGTTTTAGAAACAATTTATAAAATATTAAGTATATAATTGACTAAAATCGTTTTTAGATTAAAAAATTTAATGGATTGGTAATATCTATACGATAAAAAGGTTTTACAATTGTTAATTAATTTAAATCAATTCTAAACCCATACTTAACGTAATAATTTTAAATTTAATTTTAATATTTAAATATCTTCATATAATCAACTAATTATTATTTATTAACTAACAATAACTAACAATAATTATCATACTAAATAATTATATAATTGATAATAACAGACCCATAAACATATTGGGGGATTTTTATGGCAAAAATTTCGAGTTTAGAACGTTCTAAGCTAGATAGAATTGCAATTGATATGTTAATATCCGCTCCATTAATGGATGGGAAGGAAATGGAAGAAACTTTGGAACAGTTAAAATATATGGCAATGTTAAAGTCCGGTAAAAGAAAAGTGAAAAAAGAGCTGGACAACTGGGCTTCAATAGCTTATTTGGAATCTTTAGATAAGGATGAAACTAAAACTTCCGAATCTAAGCAATAATATATCTGATAATTAAAATTCAAAAAATTATATTATATTATATTATATTCCATATTTCTATGTTTTTATTTTAATATTTTAATATTTTAATGTTGAGTGATTATATTTAATTTAAATGCTTTTTTTTAATAAGGTATATTAATAAATTTTATAAAAATAGCTATATATTCGAAATAACTATTTTAACTATAAGGATATAATATACAATAGTAAATACATTATATGCAATAACTGTTCATAAGAGCAACGCATATAACTAAATAATTTCAGGTGTAATATGATAAAAGATTGTAAAATATGTGGCGGGACTGGTAAAAAGGTTATAAAGTACGACGTATGTCCCGATTGTGAAGGAACTGGTTATCAGGAAGAATTTGAGACCAAAAAGCACTTTAAAAGTGCATCTAAAAATTCAAAATATGATTTTGATGATGCCGAAATACCTTGTTCAAAGTGCGAAGGAACTGGAAAAGTACCTGTTTATGGTTTGTGTGAATTTTGCGAAGGTACTGGTAAAATAATAGCTTGTGATGAGTGTGGGGTTCAAATAGGTAAATATCCGGACGATTCAAACAAAAAGCTATGTAAAAACTGTCAAAAATCTAAGAAAGACGAACAGGATAATAAAAAAGTAGTCTACGTTTTAGATGAATTTATTACAATGGAAGACCTTGAAGAAGGTAAGTTCTACAAGGGTAGAATTTCAAGAACCGAAAAATACGGAGTTTTTATTCAATTAAATGATAAAGTTAGGGGATTATTACGATTTAAAGAAGTAGTTGGTAGGAAAAACAGCGACTTTAAAATCGGTGATGACATAGTAGTGCAACTTTCAGAGTTAAAATTAGGTAAAAGAGAAGTAGACTTTAGATACATACCAACATCCGGATACGAACTTAAGAAATTTGAAAAACACTATGATTTAATACCTATTGCTCAGATATTTGAGAATGGTCTCGAAAATATGAAAGATAAGGTAATTAAAATTAGAGGGGAAGTAATCCAAGCAGTACAAACTCCTGGACCAACTGTATTTACGATTACAGATGGTACTGAAGTTGGATGGGTTGCAGCATTCGAAAGTGCAGGTGTTAGGGCTAATCCTGAGGTAGACCTCGGTTCAGTAATTGAAGTAGTTGGTTCAGTTGGTGTAAGGGATGGAAAACTCCAAATTGAGAGAATGACTATTGATATACTCGAAGGGGCAGAGGAAAAATCTGTAAAAGATACAATTGAAATACAATTGGATAAAAAAGCGGAAGCTAAAAGTGATATTGAATTTTTAGTGGAAAGTCCAATTTTAGAAAAATTAAGACCTAAAATGGCAGACGTTGCTAAAAGAATTAGAAGAGCAATGTTAGATGGTAGACCTCTTATATTAAGACATCACGCAGATACTGACGGTTATTCTGGAGGTATTGCCTTAGAAAAAGCAATATTGCCGGTATTGAATGAATTTTCAATGGATTCAGGAGCTCAATGGCACTACTATAGGAGAAGTCCTTCAAAAGCACCATTCTATGAATTAGAAGACGTTACAAAAGATATAATCTTTTCATTGGAAGACTACATAAGATTTGGTCAGAAAATGCCTATGGTAATACTCGTAGATAACGGAAGTACAAACGAAGATATACCTGCTATTTCAGAGATTAAAGCTTATAATGTAGAGGTTGTTGTTGTAGACCACCACTACCCTGGTGAAGTAATCGATGGAAGAGCAGAAATTGACGATTATATCGATGCACACGTAAACCCTTACTTAGTTGGTGGAGACAGCAATTTAACAGCTGGTGCACTTGCAACTGAAGTAGCAAGAATGATAAATGACGACGTGACCGATTTAATTAAGCACTTGCCTGGTGTTGCAATGGTAGGGGACCACGCAACCGGTGATGAAGTAAATCAGTACATAAAATTAGCTTTGGAAACCTTAACCGAAAATAGTAAGACAGCTTCAGCAAAAGAATATACTTTCGAAGACTTAGATACAATCGCATTATGTATGGACTTTGAAGCATTCTACTTGAAATTTATGTCTGGAAACGGAATTGTAGAGGATATCCTTGCAGTAAATAAAGAAGAATTTGCAAGACACGAAAGATTAATTAATATATTATACCACAGGGCTATGAAAATGGTTGACAGGCAAATGAAAAGCGTAATACCATCTATTAAGTCAAGAGAACTCTCAAATGGTATTTTATTAAATGTAATCGATGTTGAAAAATACGCACATAAGTTTACATTCCCAGCACCTGGTAAAACTTGCGGTTTTGCACACGATAGTATCGTAAAAAAACACGGTGAAGGTACACCAATCGTTACACTTGCATACGGGCCTGATTTCAGTGTAGTTAGGGCAACTGATGCAGTAAGTGAAAAATTCAGCTTTAACTTAAACTTAATCGTAAGTCAGTTAATGGAAGAAATCCCTGAAGCTTCACTCGATGGTGGAGGACACGAATGTGCAGGAAGTCTTAAGTTCGTGGAAGGTCTTAGAAGTAAAGTACTCGATAGATTCTTTGAAATTGTAGAATCTATGAAATAATAAGTAAAAATAAACTAAAATATAAAATAAAATTAAATAAAATATAAAATTAAATAGAATCGATAAAAATAGATATATTTGATAAATATTACAGATATTTATTTTTATTATCAAGATTTTATTATATTGAATTACATTATCTTTTTTCCATAAAAAATTAAACTATAAAATTGTTTATTTTAGGCAATTAATCCAAAACTTTTAAATTATATAAATTAATCGCTGTATTTAATATTTTTTCGTTGTTAGATAAACCATTTACCCATTTTTTAGGAATTGCGTTATATCCATAGTAAGTACCTGCAAGTGCACCGCACATACTACCTATACTATCAGTATCGCCCCCTGCGTTGATTGAATTTAGTAAAGATGATTTAAAACTATTGCTTATCATAAATGAGAATATTGCAGACGGAACTGCTTCTATAGCATTTATTCCAGTGCCTAATTTATCATAACCTTCCAATATAACCTTTTTATCGTAATTACTATTATGTACTTTTTCACAAATTTCCAATATATCTAATATTTTTTCAGAAAATTCAATCGAAGTATCGATTAACAAATGACTACAGTCTTCAATCGATTTTCTAAATTCAGGGTATTGATATGGTCTTTTTTGTTTAGTTTCTTCAATATATACTATCGGATTGTACCCTTTTTCCATATGCTTTTTGTTAATTACGTTTTTGTTGTATTCAATTATTTTTGCATATGTTGAGTGGCTTGCATCAGTATGTTCATATTTAGAAATATCATTATCGTAATCAATATTGCCATTATTATTATCATTATCTTTATAATTTTTATATTCATCTTCTTCTTTTTTTTCTTCCAAATCTTTGGAGAGAAATGCACCCACATCTTTTTCATATACGCTTTTTATGAGGTTCATATTGCCCAAACCGTCATCAGAACCTTCTTCAAGTCTGTATCTATCATAGGTATTATGTGCGATACCGTGTATCAAACATTTTGAAACCATATATGATATTGATAAAGCACCTGCTACTGCATTAGGACTATTATGGGTTAGTTTTGTAATAGAAATACTTTTTTCAACTAATTTGCTTAAATCATCGTAATAAAATAAACCTAAAGGTGCCGTTCGCATAGCAGAACCGCAGGTTTCTGAAGGCATACCCTTTTTGATTCCTTTTGATAAATTTTCAAGTGCTTTACTACTCGTAGGTCCTATACCTATGGGGTTATGATTATACCAGTAGAGTAAATTTTCAATAAATTTATCTTCACTGTACCCAAATTTGTCAAAAGCATTCGAAAGTGCTAAAGTTTGCTCTGTATCGTCAGTATAATCTCCTGCTTTTAAAATTCCTTTAAATTTGTTAATTGGGTCTATATATTCCCTTATTCCACCCATTTCTTCAATTTGTGCCCTAGTAAACCATTCTACAGGCATACCTAACGCATCACCTACTGATAATCCGATAATACATCCTTTATATTTATCCTCGTATGCTTGGGCTTTGTTTACCATATAATCACTCTTTTAAACTTAATAAGTATTATGTTATGAATGGTTAATTTATTTATTATTCATTATTTTATTATTCATTATTTTATTATTCATTATTTGTTTAATTTAGTTAGTTATAAATGTTAATTTAAAATTATATTAAATTTGCGATATCAAATTACGCCAAAAGCATATATTCATTGAATCATCTTATTATTTAACAAATATTTTATTAATTCGACTTTGTATTCATAATATTCCTTATTTCCTTCAAATTCAGAAGAAACTTGTTTTAATAAATTTGGAATATCTAAATGTTGAGGACATTTTTCAACACATTCGCCACATTCAATACACTTTGAAGCATTTTTCCAAACTCCATTAACGCCACCTATATCTTTCATATAGTCTAATTTAGTGTAATAGGTCCCTACACTGTTATTTTCGTCTTCAAAAATATGTTTATCGTTATACAATTCAAATATTCGAGAAATAGCAATATCTTCTGTACAAGGCATACAGTAATTACAATCTGTGCAATTTATTCGTGTTTTATTTTTATAAATTTGAGCTATTTTTGAAATAGCGGAATTATATTCTTCAATTGATGAATTTCCATACGTATCATAAATATCATACTTTTTTAAATCAAAATTATCTGCCAATTCTATATTTTCAACTAACTGGGGCATATAATTCATACCTGACAGTACGCAAGTAATTTCGGGGTGTCCCCATAACCAATTAAAAGACCAATTAACTGGATTTTTGCCTGCATCGTATTCATTCATTACTTTTTTAACTTCTAAAGGTATTTTATAAACTAATTTACCACCCCTAAGTGGTTCCATAATAAAAATTCCTAAATTTTTAGATTTTGCATATTCAAGTCCCTTATTTGTAATTTGAGTATTTTGGTCGACATAGTTATATTGTACAAGGCAAACGTCCCAGTCATAAGTGTCTACAATTTTTTTAAACGTTTCAAAGTCTTCGTGCGTAGAAAATCCGATATTTTTTATTTTACCTTCTCTTTTAGCTTTTTCTAAAAATTCAAATACTTTAATCGATTTTAATTTTTCCCAGCTCTTTTTAGTTATAGCGTGAATTAAATAATAATCAATATAATTAGTTTTTAAATTTTCAAGCTGTTTATTTAGATAATTTTCCATATCTGAAATAGTTTGTAATGTATCTCCATTCATAATTGACGAACCAAGAGATAATTTTGTAGAAATCTTTACTTTATCTCGTATTTTGTGTTTATGTAGTATATCTCCGATAATTGATTCACTATTCCCATTATGGTACGGTACTGCCGTATCTATAAAATTTACACCATTATTTATTGCATATAAAATTAATTCTTCGGTTTTATTTTTATCAACTTCTCCATAATATTCCGGTAGTCTCATCGCACCAAATCCCAATATTGATATATATTCCCCATTTTTCGGTACTTTTCGATAATGCATAATTTCCCCCTATCACACATTTTATAAATTAATATAATATATCTTTTTGAAACTATATATTAAAATTACACGAAAAAGATAATATTGAGTAAGTATTGTATAAAATAATAATTTAACAATATTTTTAATATTATAATAATAAAAATTGAAAAAAAGTATTACTATGTATTTATTAAAAATTATTTCGAAGATAAGATATATTTTTTAAAATTGAATATTTGCACATAAATAATTCAATAATATATTAAATGTGTGTTATATGTGTTTATATATGGTTATGTGATTACCTGTAAAATGTGTAATATATGTGATTACCGATTTTGTGACTTTTTTATGTTTTGACTATATGATAACGTGTTTTATGGTTATTATGTTCTGTGGCATATTATTTGATATAATTATGGCTATTAAAGTGTTTATGGGATGAGATGTTAATTTTATGGTATTTTTTTATTATTTTATTATTTTATTATAATTTATTTTAAATATTAAGTTTGTAATAAAGCCCACGTTTAATTTATATTACAAACGTGGGTTTATGGATTATTACAAAACTTAAAATTTAATAGTTTTAATAGTTTAATAATGTTTATTTATATCGTGGCATCATTTAGTTAGCAATTCCTTCTTTTTTCTTTAATATCGAAGCTACCCCATAGCCCAAAACTGCTATTAATAAAATACCTATCAACATAGCGACTATTTCGCCAATTTTGTCCATTCCAGGTATAGAATAATCTGCAAATGGCGATGGGGCGACAGTACCTTCTTCTTCTAAACCAAGCTCCTGTAAATTATATTCAAGTGCTTCACCGTTGATTATTTTTCCTGCGGCACTTTCCAAACCGTCAGGGTCTCCTGAAGCAATGAATGGTGCTAATATACCAATTATAAGGGCAATGATTAAACCGCCCATTATAAATTTGCTATTTTTTGATTTTAAATTTAAACCGGAGTTATCGGGACTTTCATTACTCATTTTTACCACCTGCCCATTTTAATAGGTCAGGTCTTGCAGATGCAATGTAGCCCAAGACTATTGCAGTAATTAATCCTTCAATTAATCCAATGATTGCGTGATATAATCCCATAGCACTCAGTCCGGCAATTAAAGGGAATGTTCCGGCGATTGTTAATTCTAAAGAGCATACTATTGCACTCGTAAATAGGGACAACCAACCCCCTACGAAAGCAGCAATTGATATACCTTTACTACGTAAACTTTTAAATGTATAATACCCAACAAAAGCGGATACAATGCCCATATTGAATATATTTGCACCCATTACAAGTATTCCCCCGTCTGCAAAGAATAAACCTTGTACAAGTAATACAAGAGTTAACAATAAAACACCTGCATACGGACTATCGAATATCATAGATGCCATAGCAGCACCTACCATATGACCACTTGTCCCCATACCAATAGGGACGTTAATGGCTTGAATTGCAAAAATACCTGCACCAAGAACGGCAAATAATGGTACGGATTTTTCATCCATATTATTTTTTGCCCACTTGATGGCTAATGCAATAAATATTATGGAAATTATCCAAAATATTGCACTTTCCCACGTTGGAATAAATCCATCTGGTATGTGCATATCTAACACCTCAAAGATATGCCAAAATGATAAATTTAGTAAATATTTTAAAATTATTAAAAAAATATAAATTTTAAAATATTAAATAAAGATTATCAAATGATAAAACTATCATTTTGGTAAGTTATATTATTAATTCCTAAATTGTTATGTTATTCGTTTATATTTTCTTAAGTTAATTTCACGTTAATTCAATTTCTCTTAATTGTTTATTGTATGTTTATTGTATGTTTATTGTACATTTATATTGTATATTGTATATTGTATATTGTAAAATGTGTGTTGTATATTAATATTAGAGATTTTTTTATCGTTTATATGTATATTATTTTATTTGGAGATAGTATTAAACAATAATATATTGTTTATTTTATGTTTATTGCATTTTTTGTGCTTATTTTATTGTTTACTATGAAGTCATATTTTAGTTATCTATTAATTGTTAGTTAATAACTTTATTTTGTTATATTATTTTATATTTATTTTGCGTAATACTTATTTCAAAAAAATATTACGTATAATATGTAAGAATATTTTAGTATAAATAATTTTCTTTTTAGTATTATCATTTCATAATAATTTTAAATTATTATTACGATTAAATAAAATTAAATAAATTAAATAAAATTAATATTTTGGACCATGACTAAAATAGCATATGATATATAATAATGGTATAACAAATCATTTAAATTATAAATATGTATAAATTTATTGATAAATTACATATGTACGTGAAATAGCATATAATATTTTAAAAAAAATTGATTAAAATAATATTTAAAGAGGTTTTAAATGACTCGAGAAACTTGGAACTCTAAAAAAGGGTTTATTGCAACCACAATTGGTTCAGCAGTTGGTTTAGGCAATATATGGATGTTCCCATGGAGAGTTGGTACTGAAGGCGGTGCGGCATTCTTAATCCCTTATATCATATTGTTAGTTTCTATTGGTGTTGTAGCGTTAACAGTAGAATGGACTTTGGGTAGAATGACAAAGGGCGGTCCATTAGTAGCTTTTGAAAAAGCAGGACTACCATTTGGTAAGTATTTTGGTATATTAAGTAATGTTATAATGTTTTTAGTTTTTGTATTTTATTCTCTTATTATAGGTTGGATGATAATGTACTTGGTAAATATGTTAATCGGCGGTGTGAGTGCAGTTGATGCAGGTCATTTTTTAGCATCACAAGCATTTAGTCCTTCGATGGCAATTTGGCAGTTCATAGGTATCGCCATAACTGTTATAATCGTTTCAAGAGGGGTAAAAAACGGCATTGAAAAAGCAAATAAGGTAATGACTCCATTATTATTTGTTTTACTTGTAATTTTAGCAATAAACAGTTTAACATTGCCGGGAGTTAATCAGGGGCTTTCATTTTATTTAGTGCCAAATATGCAAAAATTGTTTAGCCCAAATACGTGGATGATAGCATTATCACAAATGTTCTTCTCATTGAGCTGTTTGGGTACTACTATGGTTGTTTATGGTAGCTATTTAAAAGAAAAAGAAGACGTGCCAGTTTCCGCAGTAATAACGGCTTTTGGAGATACCGTAATAGCATTTTTAGCTGGTTTAATAATCTTCCCCGCAGTATTTTCATTTGGATTTACGCCAGGAGCAGGGCCTACCTTAGTATTTGCCATATTACCGGAAGTATTCCAACAGATGACAGGCGGTTTATTCTTAGGAATATTATTCTTCTTAGCTTTGTTATTCGCAGGAATTACCTCGGCAGTTTCAATGTTGGAGGTATGTGTTGAAGCCGTAATATCAAAGACAAATATAAGCAGAACTGTAGCATCGGTTTCATTAGGTTTAGCCGTATTTTTGGTGGGTTTACCATCTCTTTTAGGGGTAAATTTATTTGGTATGCCGTATTTTGACTTTGTTATTTACCTTTCAACTGTCATTATAGGACCAATAGGAGCTTTGGCAGCAGCAGTTTCATTAGGCGTACTTGGCATAGATAAAGCATATAAAAATATGCAAGCTGGTTCAAGTGTTAAAATACCTAAAATATGGAAACCCTGGGCAAAATACTTTTATCCAATAGTTGTGCTCGTAATTTACTTTTACACATTAGCAAATGGATAATTTAACTAAAAATAAATGTGGAACTGAATTAAAATAATGGGCTATATTAAATAATAAAATAATAAAATAATAACTAATAAAATAAAATAGGATATTTGATATATAATATATAAAAATAGAAAATATGACATATAAAATATAATGAATAAAAAATAAAGATAAATAACTAATTTAAATTAATTATTCTTTTTCTTCTTTTCTTTTTACGAATGTATCTACTAATGAAACTTTTTCAACTTCTAATCTTTTCATTAATTCGTTTGCAATTCCTAATTTAGCCATTTGAACATTTTCAATGAACGCAGCTTTTTCAGGGAGTGTTACTGTAACAGTTGATTTTGTAACTTTTGCTTTTAATTCTTCAGCTTTTAATTGTGGCATGAACAATTTTACAACTTCTTTTGCAACATCTTCTTGTTCTGAAACTACTTCTTCAATTTTAACTTTGTAGTTTACTGTTTTTCCAGCTAATTCGTGGTTAAAGTCTACTAAAATTCTACCGCCGTTTACACTTGCGATTTTACCAACTTTACCATCTAAATTTACAGGCATTCCTTGGATAGGTTGTACATTATGTTTCTTGAATTCTTTTGCAGGTACGATTTTAACTAATGACGAATCTCTTTTACCGAAAGCGTTTTCAGGAGTTAATTCAACTTCTTTTTCTTCTCCAACTTCCATTGCTGCTAAAACGTCGTCTAAACCTTTTAACATCATTCCTTCACCAGCAGGTATTGTAACAGGTCCATATACCATTTTAGGGTTGTGGATTCCGTTTTCTTTTGCTAATTCTTCGTTGGTTGTGTCGAATAATTTACCGTCGGTGTATCCTTCGTATGAAATTTTTATAAAGGTTCCTTTTTCCATAAAAAATCACCAAATTTTTTTATATTTAGTTTTTTGTATTGTGTTTTAGTGTAATTATACAATAATTTGCATTTTATGTTGCATTAATCATTGTGTTTCATTTTATATCTTATATTTCTATATCCTATTTAGAATATTTTTATTAATTACAAACTAATAATTTAATAATTACATCATACCCATTTAAATATGTTTTGTATGATAAATAGGATTATTAAGAATTTTAATCGTTTAGTTTATCTAATTTAAATTAATTTAAAAAACAATATTACTTCAATTTCTTGATATATAAATTTTTGTTAACCTTATCAAAACTATTGATGTGGTTATATATAAATACCATATTAATATACATAAAAATAAAATAATAAGAAATAATAGAAAAATAATAGAAAAATAATAGAAAAATAATAGAAAAATAATAGAAAAATAATAGAAAAATAATAGAAAAATAATAGAAAAATAATAAAAAGATAGATAATTATGATATCAGCGATTATATTATCAGGCGGTAAAGCTTCGAGGATGGGGGGCGAAAAGTCCTTTAGGAAAACCTCTAAAGAAAATAAGTATCTAATCGAAAAAGTTGCAGACATTTTGGTTGATATGAATTTACCGTTTATTACAGTATTTAAAAACCCCAAATTTATGAATTACGACTCTGAAGAAGTAGAAAAGCAGACCTATTTTAAAAATAAGTATAAACAACCGATAACTTGGGATACTATTGAAGGCAAAGGTCCTTTAATTGGAATTTACGAAGGTATGAAAATTTCAAAGGGGGACTGGATATTAGTACTGCCCTGTGATATGCCCCACATCACAAGAAAAGCTATCGAAAAACTAATTAAGAATGTGTATTTTGCTGAAAAAAACGGTTATAACTGTATAGTTCCTAAACATAAAAACGGATTTATAGAACCTTTATTTTCGTTATACCATATATCTTCTATATCAAAGCTTGAAAATATCGTTAATCAAATCAAAGAATCGGGTAAATCTGCACCTATTAGGCTTTTAATAGATAGTTTAAACCCCCTTTATGTAGATGCCCAGGAAATAGATATCAATCAAAAAACTTACGTTAATATAAACACCTTTGAAGATTTTGATAATTTGAATAAAGATTTAGGCAAAAGAGTTAGATAAAAAAGTCAAATAAAAGAGTCAGACGACGTGTAAGTATGAACAATTTACAAAATACTCAAAGTATTCAAGGTATCCAAAAATTAATTATCGGTGGTTTACACGGTGATGAAGGCGATGATTTAAAGCCGATTTTTGATAAATTTAAGGATAATACTAATACTAATACTAATACTAATAATAATAATAATAATAATAATAATAATAATAATCTTAATTCAAAAATTCTTGTAATTTCGCATTTGAATAAAGATTTAACGGAAAAATACGTATCAACGATTTCAAAAGATTTTTTGAATACAAAAAGTGCTAAGAAATTAATAGATATTTTTAAAAAAAATCAAAATTCAATAAACTTTTATATCGAAGTACATACTTATGAAGAAGCAAGTTATATTAATTTAACCGATGAATCAAGGGTTAAAAAGACTGGAGTACCTCCATTAGTAGATATTTCAAATAATATACTCGTTGCGTCGGTTAGTCCATTATATAGAAATTATTTAAATAAAAATACCTTTTGTATGACTTTAGAAGTACCAAAATGGAAATTGCAAGACATTAAAAAAACCAATGAAGAAAATAATAAAGAAAATAATAAAGAAAATATTATTATGAATGAAGTAATTTCAATATTAAATATGGTTATAGATTCAGATTCAAAAGATGAATTAATCGATAAATTATTTTTAGAATACCCAAATATGCAGAAAGCAAAGAATCTTGCAATAAAGTACAATATGATATTTTTATAAAAAAAATTATAACTTTCAAAAATATAAAATCAAACTTTTTTAATTAAGCATAAATTTATATATTAATTTAAAATATCTTATCATATAATTTTAATGATACACATTAGATTAAAGATGATTACAAATTTATTACTTATTTATTTATATTTATTAGTAGATTAGTAATTAAAAGAAACAAGATACAGTTTAGAGGTGCATATTATGAAATTCTTTTTAGACACAGCAAATGTAGAAAAAATCAAAGAATTCAACGATTTAGGATTAGTAGACGGAGTTACAACAAACCCAAGTTTAGTAGCAAAAGAAGGAAGAGATTTCCACGAAGTAATCACAGAAATCTGTAGCATTGTAGAAGGTCCAGTAAGTGCTGAAGTAATCGCTTTAGATGCAGAAGGAATGGTTAAAGAAGCAAGAGAATTGGTTAAAATCGCAGAAAACGTTGTAATTAAAATACCTATGACAAAAGAAGGTATGAAAGCTGTAAACACCTTATCAAAAGAAGGTATTAATACAAACGTTACATTAGTTTTCTCAGCTAATCAAGCTTTATTGGCAGCAAAAGCTGGTGCGACATATGTTTCACCATTTGTAGGAAGATTAGACGATATCGGACAAGATGGAATGCAATTAATCCAGGAAATCGTTGAAGTATTTTCAAACTACGGAATTGCAACAGAAATTATTGTGGCTTCAGTTAGACACCCAATGCACGTTTTAGAATCAGCAAGAATCGGTGCAGATATTGCAACAATTCCATTCGACGTTTTAGCTAAGTTGTTCAACCATCCGTTAACAGACAACGGTATTGCAAAATTCTTAAAAGACTGGGAAGGTCATATGAACAGATAATTAAATAATAATTAAATAATTCCTAAACTAATTTTTTTTTAATTATATTAAATTTAAGTCAAATTTAAGTCAAATTTAACTTTTAAATTTTTCAACTATTCGGTTTTTTATATGATAATTTTAATAATGTAATATCATATTCAGTTTTAATTTATTGTATTTTACAAATAATAGTATATATACTAATCAAATGGTGAAAAATTGACATTAACTATTAGAATAGGCACAAGGGGAAGCAAATTAGCAATGGTACAAACAAATTACGTAAATGAAATTTTAAACAAAGAAATTCAAACTAATAAAGATATCGATACAGAAATCATAAAGATTAAAACAGTCGGGGATAAAGACCAGAATAAAAAACTTGTAGATTTGGGTTTAGGTGTCTTTACTAAAGAAATTGATAAGAGTATGTTATTGAACGAGACAGACATTGCAGTACACAGTTTAAAGGACGTTCCTACACTTTGGAGTGATGAATTAATTATAAAGGCTGTTCCTCCAAGAGAAAGCTATAACGATTTACTAATTTGGAAGAAAAATAGAAAATTAAACGTTTTCCAGGATGATATTGTAGTGGGAACCTCAAGTATAAGAAGAGCTGCGTTCTTGGAAATAAGATACCCGAATTTAGACGTAAAATTATTAAGGGGTAATGTTCAAACAAGATTAAAAAAATTAGATGATGAAGAATACGATGCAATAATAATGGCAGAAGCTGGTTTAAACAGATTAAATATTAATCTTGAAGACTATAATTATGAAGTTTTAAATATGTTGCCAGCTCCCGCACAAGGGGCAATAGGAATTGCAACGAGGAAAGCAGACGAAGAAATAAATGAAATAGTGGAACTTTTAGATGATAAAAAAACCCACCTTGAAGTTTTAGCGGAGAGAAATGCTTTAAAAGAGTATGGTGGCGGTTGTCAAGCACCTTTCGGAGCTTTGGCAGTTTATGACGAAGAAGAAAATGTTTTATCACTCACCTGTGATTTAGTATTTGAAGCAAACGGTAAAAATGTGCTCGTTTCAAAAGAAGGTTTCGTTTATTGTGATATCGACGACTTTGAAAAAGCAGCTGATTTAGGTAAAAATCTCGGAAAATTGTTAAAATCCTATGAAAATGAAGTTTTAGGTATTAATAACGAATAACTATGTATAAAATTACAAACTTATAAAAATAAAATCTACTTTTTAAATTTTTAAATTTTTAAATTTTTTAAAACAATTTTTAAAATAGCAACAAAGTAATATATTAAATAATTAAAATAGAAATAGTAATAATTGATTAACTCAATTATTTGTTATCTCTTTTATCTTTTTTCATTCTTCTGAGTCTTTTCTTGTAGTGCTTCCATCTCATTTGTCCTTTCTTTTTCCATCTTCTTGAACTTCTTTTGATAGTACCACGCTCCTTTTTTAGCTTTTTTTTAATATACACTTATAGAATATAAATGTTAGTATTTATATTGACTAAATTCAATAGATAAATGAATCTATTCAAAAATATGAATTTATTGACTCCATTTACTTTTTTCAACAACAATTGAGCCGTCTTTTGTTTTTGGAGCAACTTTTAATGCGTTTTCTCTAAATGAAGGGTCGAGTATTGCTTCGTCTCCTTCCCTTAGTACATTTTTGTTTTCAAGAATGTAATATTCTTCTTCAACGTCCAATGAAAAATTTTCGAGAACTTCTGAAAACTTTTCAACAATTTCATTGGCCTGTTTTTGAATTTTTTCAATTTCGACCATTTTTATCACATTTTGATTTGATTAACAAGATTATTATTTAATATTTATGATTTAATATATATTAATTATACTTAATATTTATTATACTTAATATTAATTATAGATAATTGTATATAACAATATACAATTAATAATCTCGTTTAAATAATAATAAAGTAATTAAATCAATTTTAAATCATTCAAGGACTTTTTAAGAATTTCCTTGTTTGATTCGGCCATTTCTGTTAAAGGTAATCTAAGTTCTCCCGAAGGTTTACCCATCAAATTCATAGCTGTTTTAATAGGAATCGGGTTTGTTTCTAAGAACATACTTTTCATTAATGGGAATAACTCATAATGAATTTTTTGAGCTTCTGCGAATTTTCCTGCTTGTGCAAGTTCCACCATTTCCACAAATTCCTTAGGAACAATGTTTGCTACAACACTAATAACCCCACTACCGCCTAAGGCCATAATAGGTAGTGTTAACTCATCATTTCCAGATAATATGTTAATATCACATAAATCTTTAATTTCTGAAACTTGGGACATGCTTGGATTTGCTTCTTTAACAGCTTGAACTGTGTCATACTCGTCATACAAGTATTTAACAGTTTCAGGTTCAATGTTAAGTGCAGTTCTTGATGGCACATTGTATAGAACCATGGGGATGTTTGTAGCTTCCGCAATAGCTCCAAAATGTCTTTTTAAACCTTCCTGAGTTGGTTTATTATAGTAAGGACTTATCAAAAGTATGCCGTCAGCACCTACGTCTTCAGCGTGCTCTGAAAATTCCAAAGCTTCCGCAGTTGAGTTTGAACCCGTACCTGCAATAACTTTTACCCTTCCATCAGCAAATTCGACAGCTTTTTCAATTACTTGATTATGTTCCGTATATGTTAAGGTAGGGGATTCTCCCGTTGTACCCATTGGAACAATACCACTAACGCCGTTTTCTATTAAAAAATCTATATTATTTTTTAAGCCTTCAAAGTCAACCTTTCCATCTTTGAAAGGAGTAATAATGGCTGGAAATACTCCTTGCATTAAATCACATCCTTATGCTTTTGCTTGCATTTTTTTAACTTTGGCAGTAACATAACCAGCAACTCTGTTTCTGAGTGTTTTGGTTTCGATTAAAGCCACTTCTTCAACAGCCTTTTTGTTGCTATCGAAGTCGGTTGTGAATTTTTCAGCAAATCTTTCTACAAGCTCATCGCCTGCTCTTTTAATGAATGTTTGTCTTATTCTTCCCAAGTTATCACCTGTGTATTCGGAATAAATTTATTCTGATTTAATATTGGATTTTGTTGATGTATTTTCTGATTTTAGTTTTTCAAATTGTTTTATTTGAAGTTCTTTATTTTGCTCGATTAAAATCTTCATAACTTTAACTGCAATTTCTGAATCAAAGCCATATTTTTCAGATATTTCACGTGTTTTAGCATATACATCTTTTTCACGAGATGAATCAAGAATATCCATATCCAAAGAAAATTTTAATTTTGCAATTTCTGGCGCTAACTGTGTTCTTTTCGCCATTAGTTCAATGATTTGTTCATCGATTTCGTTTATAGAGTTCCTAACCGTTTGAAGTCTTTTTTTGGAAGACATAATATCTCCACGATAACAATAGTTTATTAATACGATTTTGAATTGCACGAAATTAATTCGAGTTCATATTAAAAATTAAATCATATCGTAATTTTCATAAAACTTATATTAAAAGCTATTATTTAAAGTTATCTATATTATATATTCATACGATAATTCCATTTAAAACCAAATAGTTCAAATAATTGGTTAATTTGTATAAAAACAATATATAATATGTTTTTTAATTATTTGGGGGCATTTTTAATTTTTCATTTTTATTTATTTTTAAGTTATTATTTATTTTTTAACATATTTTATAACTTCTAAAAATATGTCAAATCCTTTTTTAAATGTAATATTTGATACAGCATTTTCGTGATAATTCGTAGATATGGGTATTTGTTTTAATTTAATATCTTTTCTCAATAATTCCAGTGTTAAAATGTGTTCAAGGCTGTAATAATTCCCGTATTCGATATCTTTTAAATTTTTTAGTTTAATTGCTTTAAAACCACATTGTACATCTTTTAAACATATTTTTCTTTGCAAATAGTAAGAAGAAATTGCAGAAATGCCAATATTCGCTATTTGATTGGTTATATTTCTAAAAAATGGTACTTTTGAATAGTTTCTTATTCCGAAAACTGCATCAGTCTCTTTTTTACATAATTCATTTAATAATTTGGGTACGTCATAAGGCTCGTGTTGATAATCTGCATCCATATAAACAACAGCATCATAATGATTTTTGAACGCATATTCCGTACCTAACTTAATAGCATTAGCTTTACCTTTATTTTCGCCGACTTTTATTATATTTATTGCAATTTCTCGAGATTTGGAAAAATTGAATGATTCAATATTGTTATTATTGGTATTAGCTGACTCATTTGATGTATTGCCCGCTTCGGATTCATTTACGTTATTTATTATAATAATATCCTTTAAATCGTTATTATTTTTTGGAGTTCCTAATCCGTTTAAATCCTTTAATTCGCTTAAATTTTTTATCCCTGTTTTTTTTAAATTGTTTTTATAGTATGTTTTTATAAATTTCGACGTAAGTTCGTGAGTTTTATCCGTACTCCCATCATCAATGACAATAATATCAACACCAACATACGTTAGGTCATTCAGTAGCCCGTAAATATTTTTTTCTTCATTATATGCAGGTATTACTATTATTGTATCCATATTACCCCTTTTTTTAATAAAAATTGTTAGATTTGCAGAAAATTGACAATAACTAACAATATTACCCTATAAGTAATTTAAAATAGTTTTAAATTTATTCTGAGTTTAATATACCGTTTGTGTTGCAAAATACAACCATATGATACAATATAATATAATATAATATAATATAAGATAATATAACCTAATATACTTAAAAATATTGATTAAATTTAAAGTATTAAATAAATTATTGATTAATCTATTAATTAAAATTTGTCTAATTTTTATTATCTTTTCAATAAACGTTTTAATTTATCAACTAATGTGGAACTACTTCCTTTTTGTGGTATATACCGGTTTCCTGTTAATTTTGCAGCTAATTCCATAATTGCATTTGATAAACCTGATTCAGGTTGTTTTTGCACCGATAAAATCCCATAAGCAGCGTTTGCCCTAACTGTGTCATCTTCCGGTACAGAAGCAATTACGGGAAGTTCCAATATGGTCTCAATAGCTTTTGTAGTTAATTCCGAACTATCATTCGTTATTTTATTTACAACAGCCCCTAAAACACTGGTTTCTAATTTAGAAGATAAGTTTATCAATTTTATCGCATCTGAAACAGAGGTTATATCCGGGGTGACAACAACAATAACGTGGTCTGCTGAGGAAATTATCGAATTAACATCTTGATTTAATCCCGCCGGACAGTCTATTAATAATACTTCGCACATCGAATTTAATCTTTCAATTATTATTTCAAGTTCTGCAGAGTTATCAAATTTTAATTCATCTAATGAAACGCCTGCGGGTACTACCCTCATATTTTCAGTATATTCATATATTGCCTGGGTAATATCTGCATTACCCGCCATAACTGAGTTTAATGTAATGGGCATACCTTCCATACCGACGATTAATTCTAAATTCGCCATATTAACGTCAGTATCTACTATTACAACATCTTTACCATATTTAGATAAAGCGAATGCTAAATTTGCACTTACTGTAGATTTTCCTGTGCCGCCCTTACCCGAAACCATTGCTATTTTAATAGCCTCGTTTTTCTTAGAATCTACCAGATTCATTGCAAACCCCTTTCTGTATTTTTAATAATCCTATATATTATAAATATACATAAATTTTTAATCCACTATATAAATAATAAATAATTATAATTATTTATATTTTATTATATAATCCGCATTATGATTTATTTTATCTTTTTTAATTAACCGTAATATTTTTTTATTGGAAAGTATTATATTAAATTATGAATAATGATTTATTGATATGATATATTATATTTACCCTATTATACTCTTTTATTATTAATTAATCTTTTTAGTATTATAATATATTATATGGGATATACGTTATTTATAACATAACCCTAATAGTCATATATGAATTTAAACTATTATCATTGTTAAATTAGTACTATCAAATATGGAATATTATAATTATTATCATAATTGAATATATTAAATCTAATTAAAGTTATAAAGGTATTATTATGAATTCACAAAATAAAAATTCAAAACCCAACTCTGGAAAAAATATGAAAAATTCAAAAACTACAAAAACTACAAAAACTACAAAAGCTACAAAAGCTACAAAAAATCCTAAAAATACGAAAGTTAGCGTTAAGAGTACCAAAAAAATGGGAAAAAAGCTACAAAAAATGAGACTTACAAAAAGTGAGAAAATTACAACATCAAAAACTGAGAGTTTAAATCATAAGGAAGAAAATAATTTGGATAGACAAGTTAATAAGAATTTGGATATCAATATAAATATTGAAGACGTAAATAAGTTCAAAAAGATAATTAACACAAAAAAAGAAGATACAAAACCCAAAATAATAGTAATGGGTCGTTCAAATGTTGGTAAATCTACATTTGTAAAGGCAATGGCAGCAGATAAAACTATACGAATAGGTAAAAAGCCAGGGGTTACTTTAAAAATAACTGAGTATGATATGGGTAATTATTATCTTGTGGATTTGCCAGGATTTGGTTTTATGGAAGGTATTGACCAAAAAGGGCAGGAAGAAATAAAGGATAATATTGTAAAATACGTAGAAGATAATCAAAAGACTATCGCAACAGCAATTCAAATTTTGGATGCAAAATCGTTTGTAGAAATTGTAGAAAGATGGGAAGAAACAAGAGAATTACCAATCGATTTGGAAATGGCGGACTTTTTGGAAGAATTAGATTTAAAACCGATTTATGTAATTAACAAAATGGATAAAATAAAAAATGCACAATGGGATGAAGAATTAGATATAATCTCTGAAAAATTGGGCTTTTTACCACCTTGGAGACAATGGATTGATATATTAGCTCCAGCAATTTTAAAAGAAGGTTTTGGTATTGAAGAAATAAATGAGAGAATTAAAAATAATATTAAACAATATTATGATAATTTAAGAAAACAAGCTAAAAATAAAGACCTAAATAAAGAAATTACTGATGAAAATACTGAATAAAAAAATATAATTTAAATATAAAATAATAAAGATAAAAATAATAAAGATAAAAATAATAAAGATAAAAATAAGAATAATTAATTACCTATTGCGAAAAATAGACATTTTAAATATTCTAAATCTTTATTTGCCATCGTAATAACGTGGTCAGGAGCTTGTGTTTTATAATCTCCAACTTGCTTAATTTCTTTTTTAGCACGATATGATGCTGAAACAACTGTTTTTTTGAATTCTTCACGGTCAACGTGATGAGAGCAAGAGCAAGTTATTAACATCCTTTTTGCAAGCTTTAAACCCAACACATTCATAGTATTATATGCGTTAAGTGCATTTTTTAAATCTCTTTTGGAATCCGTAAATGCAGGGGGGTCTAATATTACAACATCGAATTTTTCGCCTCTATTTATCATTTCTTTCATTATTGAAAACGCATCTCCGCAAATACCGTTATATTTGTCAGAGCCTATTCCATTTAATTCCATATTTTCCTTTGCAAATTCGAGAGCTTTTTCAGACATATCCACACTCGTAATTTCTGCACCTTTAATTCCGGCGTGAACAGCAAAACCACCGGTATAACTACATATATCAAGTACTTTATCATCTTTTTTAACGTAATTTTCTAAATCAATCCTATTATTACGTTGGTCTAAGAAGAAACCCGTTTTATGACCTTTTAGACTTACCTTAAATTTAACATTTCCTTCAGTTATAATAGTTTCGAGATTATCTTTATTGCCGTGTATTACCCTGTTTGAGTTTTCATTTTCCGTATTTTTTCCTTTTTTATGTTTGTTTTTTGATTTGTTCCCTTTTACAACTCCTAATGTACTAATATCTGTTAAGTCTTCAAGTATCTCAAAAATCATTTTTGAGTTATCAAAAGCAAAGTTTGAAGAAGCGTGCATCGAACCAATATCGTTGTATTTATCCAATACTATTGTAGGCAATCCGTCAGCTTCCGCATATATCATTCTGTAGGTATCTTTATAGTTTAAAACATCTGTTCTGTAATCATTAGCCTTTTTTATACCATTATAGAAGTATTCATAATCTATATCCTTGGTGGAATACTCCTGAAGTGTTGTAAGTATTTTTATCGTTGGAAAATCTGTACTGTATATCGCTTTTCCAACAAAATTGCCATTGTATTCTAAATTGATTATATCTTCATTCTTTGAGTTATCTGCTAATTTTTTATCAAATTCGTACATATCTTCCTTATTTGTAATTGCATTTTTATATACTACTTTTGAAAAATTTTTAATGGATTGATAAGCTCTTTTATCAATTTTAAGTGTTTCATATGTCATAATTCACCAATTTATTCCCTTTTGTTATTATTTTTACCATTATTATTAGGATTATTATTAGTTTTATTATTAGGATTATTATTAGGATTATTATTAGTTTTATTATTATTATTATTATTATTTTTGTTTTTTCCGCCCCTATTCTTAATTTTAACTTTAATATGGGGGTTATTCACTTTTTCAGGCGTTTTAATATCGCCATCGTTTTTAAATTTAGAATCTTCATCTTCTTTTTTATATATTTTCTTAGTTTTATTATTTTTATTATTTTTAGTATTTTTAGATTTGGGGTCTATTTTAATTTTAATTTTTGATTTATACTTTGTATTATCTTTTATTTTTTTATTAAATGGATTTTCTATTTTTAATTTTAATTCAACAGCGTATTTACTTAATGCAGGATAGTGCAACTTACTAATTCTTTCAATCGCATCAAGCGTATTTACAGTACTTTCAAGATAAGAATACACGTCTCCGCCGTAAGTTTGCAATTTTAAGACTTCATAAAGCGTATTTGTAATTTTAGAAGGTACTTCACCCATCATTCTATACCTAATTACTCTTTTAGACACTTCATAAGCGATATCTTCTTCAATACATCCGTCAAATTCAACTAACCAGTTTATAACGTCGTCTTTAGTGCTATCTTTTAATTTATTAATGTTTTCTTTGACTATTTCAAAAGCATCGGTAAATTTAGAGGGTACATTAACATTGGTTATCTTAGAAATCCTATTTTTTAAATTACCTGGGATATATATACTTTCAAATGGGTTAGCCTTCACAGAAATGTCTAAAATTTCCTCGTAAATTTCCATTCGTGTAATTCTTTTATTTTCCAAATCTTCTATTCTTTCAGCATCAGAAATATCTTTATCTTCCATTATTCTATTTTTATTCTTGTTATGGCATTTTTTAAGTAATTTCTTTATTTCTTCAGCTTGTTGGGGATATAAGAATGATAGTGATACGGCATTACCATATCGAGTAGTTTTAAGTGCTTTTTTATCTGAAAGACTTATCATTTCAAATTTTTCAAGTTGTTCTAAAACATAATTAGCGTTTAAATTCCTTCCAAGCATTGGTACTTTGTCTATTTCATATTTTGGATTAATTTTATCTTTAAGTTTTAATTTTGGGTCATCTAAATTAATTTTTCGTTCATCAAATTCATTAGATATATTTTTACCATATTTCTCAAAAGAGGATATTGTAGCAAGTATTTGCTCGAATTCCTGTTCTTCTTCGTAAACTACATCTACATCTTGCGGTTCTGACCCTAAAAGCCTAAAAGCGATTTCGTCTTCTGAAAGCTCCATTTTAGCGTGATATTTTTTACCTACTTCTACAAGAGTATAAACTTTCCCGAGGTCGTGCATCCCTTTACGACCTGCCCTACCACACATTTGTTGGAATTCTGACGCATTAAGCCAATCGCCACCCATTGCAAGACTTTCAAGTACAACAGCGGAAGCTGGGAAGTCTACACCTGCAGCAAGTGCTGCAGTGGTGACAATACATTTTGTTTTTTGAGTCATAAACCTATTTTCCACAGCTCTTCGTTTGCCATACTCCATACCGCCGTGGTAGTAATCTGCCTTAATACCTCGGGTATTAAGATAATTGGCGATATATTCGGCTCTTTTACGTGAAAATGTAAATATAAGACTCTGACCTCTGTATCCGTATTTCGATTTGCTATTGAATTCTATATTTACGATATCTACAATATTATTTAATTTTGCATAGTCATTTCTTGCAAATATCAAGTGTCTTTCAAGAGGTACGGGTCTACCTGAATATATGACGAGATTTGAATTAAATTGTTTGGATAACTCTTCGGGATTTCCAATTGTGGCCGATAAGTAAATTATTTGTGCATCAAACAATGTTCTAAGCCTCGATATTAAACCATCAAGTCTTGCACCTCTTTCTTCCATATTTAGAGTATGCACTTCGTCAATAATAACAGTTCCAACGTCCTTTAATTTACCTGAACGTATTAAATAATCGATACCTTCATAAGTACCCACTATTATGTCGGAATTAGGGTCGCTATTTATTTTAAAATTCTTATTTTCAGCTAAACGACCAGTACCTACACGTAAAGCTACCTTATAACCTAATTTACTATATTTTTCTTCAAATTCAACATATTTCTGGTTTGCAAGTGCTACCAGTGGTACAAGGAATAAAAACTTTTTTTGTTGAGGGGGTGTTTCATTCTTACCATTTTCAAGGTTTTTAATACCTGCAAGCTCCCCAATAAGCGTTTTTCCTGAAGAAGTAGCCGAAGTAATAAGTAAATCGTTATTATGTCCTTTAGATGAGGTTATTGTTTTGGAAATTAAACCTGCTTTAACTGCAAGGGTTTGTACAGGCAATAATTCGTAAATATTTCTATTTTTTAATTCCTTTTTCATTAATTCAGGAATTTCTAAGTCTTTTATTTTGAAATTATCAATTTTATCCTCTTCATTACCCGTTAATATATCATAACGGGTTAAATCAGGATTTTTAACGGGGTTAGACGTCGTAAATAGACTTATTACTTTATCTGCATCTTTAAATCTTCTTAATAATTTTTCAATAAATTCCTCATTTATGTTAATTTCGTGTTTTATTTCGTTAATGGCACATTCCAAGCATACTTCGTTGGTTTTGTAAATTTTATAGGTATTTTTCTTTTCTTTTTTAGTTTTTTCCGTTTTTCCAGTGCTTTCTTTATTTTCTTTATTTTTGGTTTCTTCTAATTTGATAGCTTTTTTGGATGGTTTTAATTCTTTAATTACGTCAATAATATTATATTTTCCATTCAATAAACAAAATGGACATAATACAACAATCCCATAATTTAAATTATTTTCTTCCAAAAATTGCCCAAATTTAAGCGATTCAGGGTCATTACTTATATATATTTTCTTTTCTCTCAGTACTGTCATTAATTTAGATGGTTGAAGTGGCGTAATATTGCTTTCCACCTGCTCTTTACATTTGTAAAGCGTAATCTTAGTTTTAGTGGGTCTTAATGTGGCATAATAAATTGTCTTCGTTTTTAAGTCCGTTATTTGTATTTCATCTTTCTTTTTTTTAGGTTTTCTAATAATTAACATTAAATTCACCGATATTTAACATAAGCGTAAGCATATTTAATAAAATGTGCAAATACTTATAATCCGTTTTTCAAATTAAATTATATCCAATTATATTAAATAGTCGTTTGTGTTATTCTTACAATATATGTTTTTTATTTCTTTTTTTAATTATTATTTTATTTTATTTATCTTATTTAGTTTATTTATTTATTTATTTCAGTTATTTTTAAATTAGTTTATTTAATGTTATATATATTTCTATAGAAATTTAAATCTTTGAGAATTATATATATTATAAATTACATAATACTTTTTAATGAGAAAAGGATTTTTAATTAAAATTAGATGGTGTTTATATGGGTGTTATCAAAAAAACTATTTCTAAAAGATTATTTTCAAAAAAGGCACAAATTAGTCTTGAATTTTCTTTGTTAATCGGTGCAGTAATTGCCGCCGCAGCTATTTTGGGATATTATATATTAGACGTTTCCCAAACGATACAAGATTCAAGTATTAAGTCGATAAATAATACTTCAAATCAAGCTTTAAATGACTTAAAAAACGTTTAAAACGTTTAAAACGTTTGGGTCATACCTATTTGATATTAAATAACTAATTTAAAAAAGTACTTCAATATGTCAATACTGTAATTTGTAATTAATGAAAACCAAAATACGCCTAATTTGACGTATTTCAGTTAATAAATTATAAAAATTAATATTTAAATTATTTTAAAGCTAATTTTAAGTCTTCTGCTTTAACTGTTTTTCTACCAGCGTGTACTGATAATTCAACAGCTTCTTTTGCGAATTCCATTGCGATTTCTTCTAATTCTTCTGAGAGCAAAATTGCAGCATCTCTGCTTACTCTTTCAGCTCCTGCTTTTTTTAATATTCTTTCCATTGGTGCTATTGGAAGTTCTGCCATATACTCACCTTCTTTTTGATATTATATAAATAAAAATGGTATTTTCACAGTATTTATAATTTTCGATTTAAATCTTATTTAGATTATAATTTTCACTACATTATGTCTATTTTTTAATTATACAAGAATGTAATAAATATATTTATTAATTTAAATTTTTAAATAATATATCTAAAAAACGATTATGAGTTTTCATAACGGGCTTTTGCTTGCTTTTCCCATTCTATATCATAATCTATATCTTTTCCACGAATATCTATATTTATAATTGGTTTATTTTCGATTATTTCTTTTTTAACTCCTTTAAACCCTTCATCTAATTTATTGTATATTTTTGAAAGATTTATTTCTAAATTTTTGTGATATTCATTGTTTTTTTCATTATTTTCATTATTATTTGTGCCCCGATAATTTTTATTAGAATATTCATCGTTTTTACCCGTATAATTCGTATAATTCATATAAGAATTAGCTTCTCTACCAATATTGTGAATATTTTCATAATTACCATTTTTATTTGCAATGGGATTTTTGCCACTATATAATCCGTTTGTACCATTAAAATCGTTATTTTTTAAAATATTGCTTGCAGAAGTGTTTAAATTTTCTAAAATATAACTATAATCTTTATGTACTTTGTAATTCTTGTAAATATTGTAAACACCATAATTTACAAGAGTATTTTTAATATTATTATCATAATCAAACTCATAATCGTTATTTTTTAAATTGGAGCTTTTAATATCAGAATTATTCGTATTAATATTATTAATAGTATTAATATTATTACTATTATTATTAAGTTTCGTACTTGTTAAATTTACAGGATTATCAAACAATTTTTTAACTTTTCGTAATATTTTTTTTAATTCATCAACTTCAACAGCGTAATCATTGCTAAAATTATTTTCAATCACTATTGTTCACCCCTATTCCTTTTTTAATCGTAAAGCAAATCCTAATATTCTATAAAATTCTTTATAGTTCTTATTTTTTAGTTCTAATGCTTCAAATGTAGTTATTCTTAAGTATGAGGATATTAAATATAATTCGTAGGCTTCTTCGCTATGAGCCCATCTAATCCAGAAAGGATTTTTCAGATAATAATTGTTTATATTCTTCAATATATGCTTTAAATAGGGTAGATTTTACTTTAAAATTCATATTTTCTATAATTGCACTATCAAACCCGAAAATAATCGGAAAATACTTAGTAATCCATTCATCTAATGATAATTTTTCAATTTCCTCAAACATTATCAATTCCGTTTTTCCATCTGGTAGTTTACCAATAAACTCATTTCCCATTACGTTAATTTTAATTTCACTCATAACTTCGGTTAATTGTTCTAATAAAATTTTATTATCTTTTTTTTTAACTTCCCATAATTTATTGATTTTATTTAAGTCATCTTTTACATTTCTCGTAATTTCATTATTTTTCAAAATATCAACTCTTTAAAAAATTTCAATATATTGAACATTTATATTATTGTAAAAGTATGACTCTTTATAGTTTTTGAAATTAAGAACCTTGTAAATTATTAAGATAATAAAAATATTAAAAAAAAGAAAGTTATTATAATTATTCTTGATTTTCTTGATTATTATCTTTTTTTATGAAATATTCTAAAACTATTCCTTCATCCATCTGATAATAATCTATCAATTCTAAATTAACGCAGTCTTCTAATGTTTTAAATCCATCGCCATCTACATAAGTCGGTGCATTGCTACCACCAAATATTTTAGGTGCTACGTAAACCCTAACTTCGTCTACCAAGTTTTTTTCAAACATTCCCCAGTTTAAAGTTCCGCCACCTTCTAAAAGGATTGATTTAATGTCCATTTTTGATAATTTACCCATTAAAAGCTCTAAATCCACTTTTAAATTACCGGAGTATATTATTTCAACATTTTCAATACTTTCGAGTTCTTTAATTTTCTCAATTCTTTTGATTTTTTCAGACTGTTCCAAACTCCCATACTCTGTTGTAGCAATAACAGTTTTCGCATCTTCGTTTAAAACTCTCGAATCTAATGGAATTCTTAAATTACTATCTACAACAATCCTAACAGGGTTTTTATTGTTTTCGAGGGGTATTTTATGGATTGTAAGTTTAGGGTTGTCTTTTAAAACAGTACCTATCCCAACCATTATGGCATCTACATCTTTCCTAATTTGATGAACTCTTTTTAAGTCATTCTCCCCAGATATTCGTGTATCGTTTTCAACTGTGGACAATTTTCCATCTAACGTCATTCCCACATTTGATATTACATAAGGCTTCATTAAATCACCGTAATTTGAATAAATTTATTATTTCGATATTGATATTTGAGGACTTTTAAATTTCAAATTTTTAACTTAACTTTAAAATTAATTGTTTTCGTTAAATTATTTCATGTGTTATTTAGTGTAAGGTTGTTTATTTTTGAGCATCTTATTAAATAATCTAAGGTATGCGTATTATTTATAACTTATCCAACCAATTTTATTTTTAAATTCTTTTATTTCATCATTTAAGTAATTAAATAGATAAATAAACGAAACCTTTATATATTATAACTGTGTATGTGTATATTGCTCTGATGTAAAAGAGAAAGAAAGAACAATGATTAAAGCATTGATTAAGCATTATTCTTATGAAAGAGCGGCCTTGATGTAGTGGTATCATACGGCCCTGCCACGGCCGATACCCGGGTTCAAATCCCGGAGGCCGCACTTTTAAATTTATATATTATATGACTTATGCGCTAGTGGTGTAGCCTGGTATCACTCTGGCCTTCCAAGCCAGTTACTCGGGTTCGAATCCCGACTGGCGCATTTTATTTTAGGCAAATTAATTTATATATTTAAATATAAAAATATTATTAAATCTTAAAAAAAATAAAAATTTATTTCATTGTTTTACTATTTTATATTATTATTTTATTATTATTTTATTATTATTTTATTTTCCATAACGTCTATTTCTTTTTTGATAATCCCTAATTGACCTTAAAAAGTCTACTTTCCTAAATTGTGGCCAATTAGATTCACAAAAGTATAATTCAGAATAACAAGACTGCCAAGTTAAGAAATTACTTATTCTCTCTTCCCCCGAGGTTCTAATTATTAAATCTGGCTCAGGGTGTGGTAAATCCTTAGTATATAGGTTTTTAGAAACTAATTCTTCATTTATATCTTCTATATTTATATTGCCGTCTTTTACATCCTTTGCAATATTTTTAACCGCATCAATTATCTCCTGTTGCCCACCATAGGATATTGCAATGTTTAAATAGTAATTTTTATTATTTTCAGTAAGTTTTTCCACTTTTTCAATTGAATCCCTAACTTTTTCAGGTAATTTTTCCAATTTACCGATTGCTTTTACTTTAATCCCTTTTTCATAAATATATTTATTTTCTGAAAGATTTTCAAATTCTTTTTCAAATAATTTCATCAAAGTATATACTTCGTCATCTGAACGATTAAAATTTTCCAATGAAAATGCGTAAATTGTTATTACTTTAATATCTAAAAGAACACACCATTCAATTAAGTCTTTTACTTTATTTGCACCCAATTGATGACCATTAGTAGCTTCAATACCTAATAATTTAGCTGCACGTCTGTTTCCGTCCATAATTACAGCAACGTGTTTAGGAACGTTTTGTTTAGAAATTATTTCCACGAGTACATTTTCGTAAATTCTCATACAGCCCAATTTGCCAAATAAATTATATATTTTAATCCAAAACAAGAATACCACCTAAAAGGTATTTCATATAATCTCAATTGCTTAAAATTATTGTATTTATTCATTATTTTACTTTTTTATCACATTATTGCTATTTTAATATTTTAATATTTTTTATTATATTTTTATAGCAGTAATAATATAATAATTAGTATAAAAATAATTTTTACATAATTATAAAATGCTTACAACATAGTATTACTAAATGTAGATTTAATATATATTTGTATCATATATTCAAATTAAATTATATTAAAATTATTAACTTATTAAATTATTAAATTATTAAATTATATGAAATAGTTAATTACAACATAAAGTTAATTTAAAAATACTATGAAGTATATTATTTGTTCATATAATAAACGATATCAATAAATAGGGATTAATATGAAAATTATTGCAATTACGGGTATGCAAGGTTCTGGAAAAAGTTTAGTTCAAGGCGTATGTGATGATAAACATATAGCATATATATCTATGGGCGATGTGGTTCGAAAAGAGACTACAAAACGAGGTTTAGAACTTAATCCTGAAAATGTGGGAAACACGGCCAAAAAGCTAAGAGAACTTTATGGAGAAGAGGCAATTGCCGTACCTTGTATCAATTTGGTAAACGAAGTTGAATCGAAAAATAAAGAAAATGCACATATTATCGCTGTTGAAGGGGTAAGAAGTATTTATGAGTTAAATTACTTTAAAAGATTTTATGATGTGGAAGTTTTAGCCATACACGCTTCACCTAAAACCCGATTCGAGAGATTGAGTGGCAGGGGTAGAGAAGACGACTCTACCGAATGGGACGTCTTTTTAGAACGAGATAATCGGGAATTGAATTTCACAATCGGAAGTGTAATAGCACTCGCTGACCATATGGTTATTAACGAAGGTACTTATACTGATGTTTTAGTTAATGTTGAAAAAATATTCGATAATTTGATAAGCGATAATAAATAATAAAATAAAATAATAAATAATAAATAATAAAATAAAAAAAAGAATAAAAAAAGAATAAAAATAATAAAATAATACAAATTTTTATTTTAATAATTTTTTGCAAGTTCTTCATCTAATGGATGTAATTCTGAACCTGTTGCGTATTTATAAAATTCTTTATAGTCTGTTTTAACACCTTTTCTTTTAAAAAAGTTGCAAACATTTTTTATATCTCGAATTAATAACGTTTTGGATAATGGGTGCTGAGAGATAACCCCCTGTGAAAAATCAATATATATGGGTTCATCATCCTGAACAAGTATATTATACTCTGATAAATCACCGTGAACTAATTTTGCATCTTGGTAGAGGATTTTTATATCTTCCCGTATTTGTTCATAAAATTTTTCATAATCAACTATACAATCCTTTAGTCTTGGGCAAGGAGTTCCATCTTCATCACAGATTAGTTCCATTAATAATACATTTTCCCTTTTAAGTATTGCGAAAGGGGCATTTATGTAGTCTCCCGCTCTTAATAAGTTTCTAAACTCTTTTTCAACCCATGCGTTAATAATTTGTCGAGTACTACTCCTTTTAAGGTGGAATCTTGGGTCTCCTTGAATGTATTTCCACATCGTTTTAAAATCGCAATTTGAAACACGGTATACTTTTACAGCATACTCTTCAAATTCGCCCGTTTCTTTGTCTTTTCCTTCGGCTCGGAATACAACCGCTTCTTTACCTGAATTAATAATACCTGAAAGCTCATCAACGTGTTTGCCCACAAGTAAGTTGTAAAGATTCATCAATGTACGTTTATCAAAAACTTCATTTTCAGTTTTTAAACTCTCTAAAAACTTCTTTTTTCTTTCGACAATTTTTTTCTGATATTCTTTATCAATTCTTTGCTGGTCTTTTTTATTAATATGTTCGTGCTCGTTTTTCAAGTTCAAATCTATTTCATCATTATTAATGACTTCATTTCGTGTTTTTTTCATGATTTCTCCTTATATATGGATTTACTGGTTCATGAAATCTAAGTATCCTCTTTTATTTAACCAGTCAACTTGTCCTTTTGTGTATCTCCAAATTATATCGCATTTTTCATCGCTTTGAACTTCCCACGGAGTTACAATTACGACATCGTTTTCTCTTACCCATATTTTTCTTTTTAATTTACCAGGAATTCTTCCCATTCTTAATTTACCATCCATACATCTTACTCTTACTCTACTTGCACCTAACATTTGCTCAATAATCCCTAAAAGTTCGCCTTCTTCTTTTCTTGGGGTTCTAACTCTTGTAGGTTGTGGTTGTTGTTGTCTTGGGTCCATTAATCTCACCTTTAAATTTTTAAGTTCAACAATTATATTATTGTATTTTTAAATTTTATAATAATTTATAATAATTTATACTATAATGTATACGATATATTTAATACATTTATTTAATACATTTAATACTATATTCGATATCTCATCAATATTTATTATACTATTCATTATAATTTAGTAATTATTTCTGTAATTTATTTATTAATCATTCCTTACTTATTTATATACTTAATTATCATTTCATATTTATCAACTATATTATTTAATTTCAATTGCATAACTATAAACACATATGGCGTGTATAATACATACACTATACGGGGTAAAACTATGATTATAAACTTAAGAGCATTTTTAAAACCAACTGAAAGCTATGAAAAAGTCGCTAAAGCAATAACTAACATATTTCCAGATGCAGAATTGACTTTAAAAGATGGAAAATACGTACTGGGGACTGCAAAAAATATAAACGTCTTTAAAAAATTATTGCGAACTCAAGAAATATTGGATACTGGGAGAATGGTATTAGAAAGAGGAGTTTCAGACAATTTAACGAAATTTTATATAAATAAACAAGCAGCATTTTCTAAAATGTTAAATTTTGATAAGGATGTACACGGCGGTATAAAAGTATCTATACTTATTGATGAAAACGATGAAGAAAATTTTGAAAAATATGCAAAACTTACTGGCGTAGAAGATGAAAAAGACATCAACCCGGTACTTTACCACATAATAAAGGATATTGCACCGAAAACTAAAAACGGATATATCATCAATGAAGACGAATTATAATTTATAAAAATAAATAATGAAAATTAAAAAATAATTTAAAATTTAAAAAATAATTTAAAATGAGTATTATCCAAATATAAATCATAATTTATAAAAATAAATAATAGTATAAACTAATAGATAATAATTTTAGTAATAAACTATAGTTGGAATATGCTAAAAATATAAAAATATAAAAATATAAAAATATTTTATTTAGAATTTTATGCGTCATGGGTGAATTTATGATTAGATATGTAGCTTATAAAATAAAGCCAGAAGAGTTTTTAAATAATGAAATATCCAACAAAGCCTTAAATTTAGATGGTAAATATATTCATAGGGTTAGGATACTCGGAAAAGTGTCAAATATTACACAAGAGGGTGTAAAAACATTCCAAGTCAATGATGTAATCGTAAAAGATTTTGAAAACATCTCCGAAAATAAATTCGAAGAAGGCGATTTAATCGACGTAATCGGAAGAATCGGAATATATAACGATGAAAGATATGTTTCAATCGAAGTTATCAGTAATAAATCAAAAAACGCTGAAAAATGGACAATGTTGCGTGAAAAGGAAATCGAAGAAACCCGAAAATACGTAAATGACGAAGGAAATCAGTCTTACAATAGGGATGAATATCAGGAAAGTGAATTCTCCGGCTCTGGCAATTCAGGTGATGGATTTGGGGATATGGAAAATGAAGCTTTAGAGGAATTATTTGGGGAATTAGATGCAAAAGATAACGTTTTAGACGTAATACGAAATAATAACGAAATAGGATATTATGATATATTAGACTTGGTGGAAATCTCTGAGGAAGAATTAGACGGTATTTTGGAAGAATTAATTGATAATTCTGAAATATACGAGCCAAAACCGAGAGTTTACCGAGAAATGTAATTAACTGTAATTATAATTGAAATGAGTATATTTTACTAAATATTCTTTGTTATTTTTAATTTATCGTATTTTTAAGTTATTTTATACTCTACTGCCTTATTTTCGTATTTTTTACATTATTATCATACTTATTTATATTTTAATTTAAATAATGTATATTACGAATAAATATTTTTAAAATATATTGCTTTAATATATAGAATAATATAGCATAATTAAAATAAAATCAACTTTACACATACAACATTTAAGAGGTAAATTATGACGTTCGAAGACGAATCAGCGAATGATTCCGAAAATAATCAAAAAGACTTGAACGCTGAACCGAATACTAATAGTAATACTAATAGTAATAGTAATACTAATAGTAATAATAAAAATAATAAACCAAATAAAAAGAAAAATAATACTAAAAATAATAAAAGTTTGATATATTTGTTTATTGTAGTTGTTATAATTGCAGTATTGTTATCCAGTTCATTATTATTTATAAATTTACTCATAGACGATGAAGAATCGGGAAATATTGCATTAATTGATTTTAGTGGTACTTTGTACTTAAGCACGCCTGAAGATGATTTATTTTCCGAATACCCGCCAGATGTTTATGACTACATCGATTGGTTAGACGAAGCTGAAAAGAATCCCGATATTAAATGAGTAATTATTAAAATAAATTCTCCAGGTGGCAGTAGTATTGCAAGCACTAAATTAGCTGAAAAAATAGAAGAAGTATCTCAAAAAAAGCCTGTAGTAGCTTACATTGAAGCTATGGGTGCATCTGCAGCTTATGGTGCTGCAGCTTCAACAGGATATATTGTAGCTGAAAAAGAAGCACTAGTCGGTAGTATTGGTGTAAGAATGGATATATTACACTACTACGGTTTAATGGATAAAATAGGTGTTAATTCTACAGTTATAAAAGGTGGGGAGTACAAAGACATCGGTTCACCGTATCGTCCAATGACAGAAGAAGAGCAAGAAATGTTGCAAAAAATCGTTAATAATTCTTACGTAGATTTCGTTTCACAAATTGCAAGAGATAGAAATATGACCTATGAGGAAGCTAATGAATTAGCACAGGGTAAAGTTTACGATGGTAGAGATGCATTACAACTTGGTTTGGTTGATGAAAATGGTGATTTTGACCAAGCTATAAATGTATTGGCAAAACGTACTAATTTATCCGTAGATGATATTAATATTAAGACTTATTCGAAAGAAGACACGAGACCCGGTAATTTATTTGGATTTGATTCAAATGAAGCTTTTTACTATATTGGTAAAGGTATAGGTTCTGAATTAAGCAACGGTCTTTCACAAGAACTTTACGAAGAATCTGTTAATTATGAATTAGTCCGGTAATTGTTTCGATTTAAGCATTCAAATTTGTAAATTGATTAATTGGGATATATAATATACAATATTTAAATTAATAGTACATAATATGTTAACTAAATAATAATTATGTGTTAATTTAAATATTTTTAATAATTTAGGCGAAAAAATGGATAAAGAAAAATTTAAAGATATAAAAAATTTTTTTAGGGGCAAAAAGGTAATTGTTTCATACTCTGGTGGTGTTGACAGTACTTTAGTAGCAAAACTGGCTCAAAATGGAGAAGATTGTGTCGCTGTAACTATTGACAATGGATTTTTTTCAAAAAGTTCTTTGAAATATGCCGAAAAAAAGGCAAAATTGATGAATTTGAAACATGTGATTATTGATGTAAATCAATTGGATGAAAATGTTTGCGTTGAAAATAGGTGCTATGAATGTAAAAAGATGATGGCAAAAATTCTAAATGAGGTAAAAGACCAGTTAGAATTTGATATTATCGTAGATGGTACCATTTATGAAGACCTTTCAGAAGATAGGCCAGGTTTGGTCGCTTATCGTGAATCTGGAATTATTTCGCCATTAGCAAAATATAAAATAACAAAAGACGATGTAAACGAGTTTTCTTACTATTTGGGTCTTGATATACCTAAAAAAGAGACTTGCATAGCTACAAGAGTCTTAGACAGTCCAATAACTAAGGAAAAAATGCAAATGTCTAAACTTGCAGAAGACTTTATTATGAACCTTTTAGATATTACTGGTTATTTTAGGGTTAGAACCTTAAAAGACGTCGCAATAATAGAAGTAAGTGCTAATGATGCACAAAAATTCTTGAAAACTAATATTTTTAAAGAAATAGATACAAAATTAAAAGAATTGGGCTATCAAAGAGTAATGTTAGACCTTAGTTTAAAATAAACTGTATATCAATAGTACCAAGAATACAAATATTAAAGATAATACTAATAATAATAGTAATAATAGTAATAATATACAATTTAATAATTAATTAAATACCTATTTAACTTTTTTAGAATTTATTTTAAGTAATATATAAAAATTATAAAATTCATAAAATTATGTGGATTTATATTTTTAAATTGATGAATTAATCCGTAATTATAGAATTTAAGGTATAAAATCTTTTAATACAAATGATTTAATTATGTTATATCGATATTTTAACACTGAGGGTGTTATTATGGGAGTTATGGGAATATTAGAAAATATAATCTCTGCAAATACGTCCTATTTGCTAAATTTCATAAGTTGTAATATGTTTATTTTGCATAATATACTTTTAAAGGCTACTGAAGTATCTGCGGGGGTTTCAAATGCTGAATCATCGTCTTTAGGAAGTTTAATAATTTATGAAAAAGAAATTTATTTATTGTTTATTTTAATATTATTTTTAATAGTAATACTTTTAATTTGGAAGAGATATAAATCGAACGGATTTAATAAAAAAGGAATAACTTCTGATAAATTGTATAACTATGACGAAGAAACAGAAAACTTGAAAGATGATATGCGAAAAATGGGTAAATTATATGATGAAGTACCTAAAAAAGAGCAAAAGCAAGAAAAACCAGAAGATAAACCAGAAGACAAACAAAAAGATAAAGTTAATAAAAAATCAGAAAATGATTTAAATATTGTTAACGATTCAAATATTACCTATAATTTAAAAAATAGTACATATATTGAAGTAATTTATGAAAAAGAGGAAGATAAATAAAATAGTAATAAAATAGTAATAAAATATTAAATAAATTAGTTATAAGAATACAATTACAAAAAATGACATTAAAATACAATAATATCCAAATATCTTTAATCTATTATCTATTATTAATTTTTTAACAATTGACAATGCGATTAATCCTGAAATAGTGGCAAATACTAAACCAAGTACTGAATCGAAAGTCAAAGCTACATCTTTTAATTCAAGAATACCTGCACCTGCAGTAATAGGTAAACTCATTATAAATGAATATTTAAAAGCATCTTCTTTTTTCATACCTCTATAGACTGAAGTAAACAGTGTGGAGCCACTACGTGATATACCAGGCAATATTGCAAATGCCTGAGTAAGTCCAACCAGTAAAGCATCTTTATGACTTATATCATACATGGATTTAGTCCCAGAGGTCATTTTATCCGATAATATCATCATAATACCCGTAATGGCTAATAAAACACCTATAACTTTTAAAGACCCATAAAGTGAGGTGAAATAACTTTTAAGTAATAGCCCTACGATAACCGCCGGTATGGTGGATATTATTAATTTAAAACTTAAATCTCTGGAAGATTTATCTTTTTGGACTAATCCTTTGGTAATTTTTACTATATCGTCTTTAACAAACATAAAAACTGCTAAAAATGTTGCAAAGTGCAATGCTGCAAAATAACTTATTTGTGGTTCAATTGACAACAGTTTTGATATAATTGCCAAATGTCCAGAACTTGAAACTGGTAAAAATTCCGTAAACCCTTGGACTATTCCGAGTATGATTTGTTCAAATCCCAACATATTTTCACTTTTAATTTATTTTAATTTAATTTTTAATTTTCGTGGTTCGTGTAAATTTTTAATTAATATATTTTAAAAAAATAGTGATAAAATTGATATATATCATTATTTTATTATTATTTTATTATTATTTTATTATTTTATTATTTTATTATTATTTTATTATTTTATTATTTTAACCTACCTTTAACAGCTTCCGAATGATTATATAAACCCTCTGCTTCCGCAATTGTGGTAATAACATTTGAAATACTTCTTAAACCTTCCTGGGTCAATTCTTGAACTGTAGGTTTTTTAATAAAGGTTTCTACGCTAAGACCTGAGTACATTTTAGCACAGCCCGAAGTTGGCAAAACGTGATTTGTACCACTTGCGTAATCTCCCACAGGTACAGGAGCATAATGACCCAAAAAGATACTTCCAGCATTATTAATGTATTTTAGGACTTCTCTCGGGTTTTTAGTCATTATTTCAAGGTGTTCAGGAGCATATTCGTTTGATAAAGCTATACATTCCTCTAAACTACCATAAACTATTGCAGAATTTTCTAAAGCCTTTATTATTATCTCTTTTCTCTTTGCGTGCTGTGCAGTTTCAATTATCCTGTTTTTAATTTCAACAGCTTTATCTTCGGTGGTTGTAGTAATCACACACGAAGCGTTAGGGTCGTGTTCAGCCTGTGCTAAAAAGTCAAGAGCCACATAATTCGCATTTGTTTCTTCATCGCAAATTATTAAGACTTCTGAAGGTCCAGCGGGGAAATCAATAGCTACTTCTCCGTAAACTAATTTTTTAGCCGTGGTTACAAATATATTGCCAGGACCTACAATAATATCAACTTTAGGGATACTTTCAGTACCGTAAGCTAAACCTGCGATTGCCTGAGCACCACCTAATTTAAAGATGCTATCTACTTTACAAATATCTGAAGCTACTAAAGTTGCGTAATTCCCTTCCGTTCCATTTGGTGGAGAAGCTACTACAACCTCTTTTACCCCTGCAACTTTTGCCGGTACTGTGGTCATTAATACAGATGATGGATAGAATGCTTTTCCCCCGGGAACATAGCAACCAGCCTTTTCAATAGGTCTTATGATTTGCCCAGTGCTAATTCCGTCTTTTTCCAAAGCCCATTCTTTTAAATTTTCACGCTGAGCTTTGTGGAAATCGTATATATTTTCATAAGCCTGTTCTAAGCTATATACAACTTTTGAATCCACATTGTCGTAAGCAATATCAATTTCTTGCTTGCTAACTTTAAAATCTTCAATATCTACGCCATCAAACTTTTTAGTGTACTCTTTTAAGGCAGAATCTTTATTTTCTCTAACGTTTTTAAGAATATCGCTCACTATAGGTATGATATTGTCCATGTTTGTTTTATTACGATTCATTATTATTTGAATTTCTTCATCGTTTAATTCATCGATTTTTTTGAAAATAATCATGATATACCTCAATTACTTTCTTATTTTCCAAGATTAAATAAAAATTATCTAAAATACATAAAATTTATGTTAATTTATATATTATCTAAAATGTACGGTTATATATAAATATGCACCCTATTTTTAAAATAACTGAAAAATAAATTAAAGATTTTATAAATGATAATATTTTAACTAATTAAATATTTCAAATCTTTTTAAACCTTACATTCAATAATTGCTATTTCTTCAAGTACTCTTTTAACTAATTCTTTAGATGAATTAACATTTTTTAACCCATATAATTCAACAATCTTTTTAAATTTCTCATTATTAACATCATTTGGAACATCTAAAAATTCTACGCTGTTTTTTTGAACAATTCCGCCGATTTTATCAATAATTATGTTTGCTGTTTCTTCATCATTACATATTAAACATACATCGCCAGATTTTGCACCCAATAGTTTAATTGCCGTAGCTATTTGACGAGTAGCTGAAGCTCTTACAAGAATTTCAACCCAAAAATTATTGGAAATGTTTTTTTTAGTCATCGCTTGTAATATGGCGTGTTTTATATGTTCTATAGTAGCAATATAGTCCGCATTTATCATTTGAAATTCGAATTTTTTATTTAATTGAAATATTTCATTATTAACAACTGCATTTTTAATTCCAAGTATAATATATTTTTTATCGTTAATTTCAAAGGTGTTCTCTTTTATTATTTTGTTCATAATATCCCATTTGTATTTGAATAAATAATATGTTTATACTATTCTTTGATATACTCAATATTTTATATCCTATAAATAATAATTATAAATAATATTTAATAAAATAACACATATTATATTTGATGTAATACTTAAATTAATACTTAAATTAATACTTAAGATATTTATTAAAATAATAAGATAATAATATAACAAAATATTATGCCAAAATAATATAATGAATAAGACTTCCATATGGGTCGGGGAAATTATGTCAATAATAAATGATAATGTTAATAACGATAACAACGGCAAAAATTCATTTTCCATAGAAATTGATAACAATTGCGTTGGTTGTGGGGCTTGTGTTCCATTTTGCGAGCAAGAAGCAATAACTGCATTAGGTAATGCTACGATTGATACTGAAAAATGTATCGAGTGCCATGTCTGTGTAGATTACTGTACCATTGGTGCAATAAAGGTAATAACAAAATAATAACAAAATATCAAAATATCAAAATATCAAAATAATAATAATAATAATAAATTAATAAGCTAATATTTACACTAATTGCATTTAGTAATCCAAATTACTAAGTATATTTATAATTTATAAAGAAATTAATTATTTAATCGGTGATTTACAATGTATCTTGGAAGATTTTTAATATTGGGCAAAACAGAGGAAGGAAATCCTTTTGTGACTTACAGGGTATCAAGTAGAAGTTTCCCTAATAGGATATCTAAAGAAATGGATGAAAATACTATCGCAATAGTACCAAAAGACTTAGAAGAAATGTTTAAAAATACATATATTACTTATAATTGTGTTAAAATTGTAAAAGATGAAAATAATTCCGAAAATGACGTAATTGTGGCTACAAACGGCTCACAAACAGATATTATTGCAGATAAAATAAGGTTGGGTTTACCCTTAAGAGATGCACTCTCATTAACTATGATTGCAATGGATTATGAAAAAGACGATTACAATACTCCAAGGATATCTGTAGCTTTTAGCAAAAACGAAGCTTACATGTCATACGTATCAAAAGACGACATCAGAGTTAAAAAAGTTGATTTAGAAGTTGGTGAAGCATACTACTTAAGTGTTTACGAAGGATGCAAAATAACAAGTCATCAAACAATAGCTGTTGACGTGAAAACTGCGGAAGAGATTTCTAAAAACATAATGGAGCACGAATACTTTGAAAATCCAGTAACTTGTGCAACAGTAATGCTTACAAATAACGGTATTGAAAAATCATTGATATAAATTATTTAATTATAATTTATTAATGAATATTTTAAAATAAATATATTTTAATTTTTTTAAAGACTAATAAAATAATAATAAAAAAATAATAAAATAAAATTTATTCTTTATTATTTTGGTTTAACAATCTTTTGTGGACATTATCGTATAATTTTTCAAGTGTCTTTTTAACTTCTTCTTTCTCTTCTTCGTTAAAACCATCTAATATTTCATTGTTTAAGTTAATCGCTTTTTCCCAGCAACATTCTTTAAATTCTGCACTTTTTTCGGTTAAATATATTCTGTTTATCCTTGCATCTTCTTTATCCACTACTCTTTTAAGAAAACCTTTTTTCTCAAGACAATCGATTAATCCGGAGATTGAAGATGGTTTTATGCCCAAGTATTCATGTATTTCAGACTGTGTCAATCCATCTTTCACCCATAAGCAAGATAACACTCTAAACTGTGAGGAGGTGATTTCGCAGTCTTTTAATAAATTGTTATTTAATATATTCAATTCTAAATGTATCAAATATATGTAGTGAGATATTAAATCTTTAGGAGTATATTCCAAATTATCACCCGTTATGATGTTGGTTATATGGCGAGATTGATATACTTAGTAAATTGTTATGGATTATAAATGTACTATTAGTATATTTTTAGTATATTTTTGGCGTGTATCATATTTTGATTATTGTTGATTTAGTATTATTATTTGCCCATATATTTAATATATTTAGTTCGTTTCTTAATAATTCCCATATAAATTAATTATCTTTATTTATATATTTGAATATATGTTTAAGGTAATTAATATACTATATCAAATATACAAAATATGTTAGAAATTAGCGTATTGAACATATTTAATAATTTAATTTTGTCGCCATTATATATCATTAGTTGATATTCTTTAAAATTTTTAAATATTTTTAAAATTTTGGTAATAATGTGCAATAATAAATACATTCGAATGTAAAATAATTATCTTAATATATATTACTTTCGCTAATAATCTTAAAAAGTTGCTATATTTAAAAATTTGTAGTACATATGTAATAAATGGTAGTGTTAATATGAACTTATATGAAACTAAGGGGTATAAAAACCTAAAAAACCATATAATTTAAAATAAAATAATACTAAGAATAATAATAAGAATAATAATAAAATAAAAATTTAAAACGTGATAACTTGATGGCATATACAATAGGACTTTTGGGATTGATACTAGCTTCTATACAGGATATCAAATCTCGGGAGATAGAAAATTATATTTGGATAGGAATGGCAGTCATAGGATTGCTTTTATCACTATATTTATCATTTACTGCAGGTAGCTTTACACCAGTGATTTCTTCAGTAGCTGGATTCATAATATGTTTTATAATCGGTTATTTAATGTTTGTATTGGGTATCGGTGGCGCAGATGGTAAAATACTAATGGGTATGGGTGCATTAATCCCTGCTTACGCATTTCCGATATATTCCTCACTTCAACCCCTATATTCAATGGAATATATCCCTTGGTTCCCTTTGTTAGTTTTATTTAACGGAGTTATTTTAATGATTGTATTACCAATTTATTTGTTCTTTAAAAACCTTTCAAACGGAGTAAAGCCTAAGAAATTGAAAGAATACGTTTTAATGTTAATTGGAGAATATATAACTGTTGCAGAAGCTAAAAAAGGAAATAAGGTAGTTTTAGGAAAAGGAAAAGATGTTAAATTAATACCTTCCGTAAATGATATTGGAAACTATGATTTGTCGAAATATAAAGATACTCAATATGTATGGGCAACTCCAGAATTACCGCTACTTGTACCAATTGCGATATCATATGTTATTACTCCATTTTTAGGGGATAAAATAATTAGTATTATATTGCCATTGTAAATTTAGTATATTCAATTAACTTAAATTAAATTAAATTAAATTAAATTTAAAAATAAAGGTTAAAATATGTTAAAAACATTACCACCAACATTACGGGAAAAAAAGCGATATTTGGCGTTTGAAATACTCCATAAAGAAGAACTTTCAAATGATGATATTATCGGCATAATTAGAACTTCTATAATTGATTACTGCGGACTTAAAGAATGTGCTACGGCTAATCCTTGGTTAATTGATTATAGCAATGGTATGGGTATTTTAAGGGTCGAAAGGACACAAGTAGATAACGTAAAAGCTTCTTTAATACTATTAAGCCATTATAAAAAAAATCCAATAAATATAAGAATTATGGGTGTTTCAAATTCGATAAAGAATATCCGAAAAAAATTCTTAAAAGTTCCGCACGAGCCTTATTATAAAATAATTCAAAGGAAAAAAAGAGAATATCAAAATAAATTGAAAAATAAAAATATATAATAAAAATATAAAATAAAAATATATAATAATAAGAAATAAAGAAATAATGAATTAAATTAATTTATCGTTATATTCTTTTTTAAACCTTTCCAAGTCTTTTAATGTAGTATCTAATGTAAGGGGCGTAATTGAAACTTTATTTTTTAATCGTACAGTATGTACATCAGTACCTTCTTCTTCATCAAAAACGGGGCTTCCATCAAGCCAATAGTAGTCCCTACCTCGAGGGTCTTTTCTCTGGTCAATGTGGGTCGTGTACATCTTTCGAGCAAGTGTGGTAATCTCCCAAGGTGTTTTTTCATCCCCTTCGTGTGGAACGTTTACATTTAAAACATCGCAACCGCTTTCAAATATGTTATAATCAATAGATTTTTTAAGCACATTGCATAATATTTTGGCGGAATTTCTAAATTCAACCGGTGCGTGACCTTCATTAAATTTAATATCGTCTGTTTTGACTTGTAATGAACAAGCAATTGATTTTGCACCGTGGTGAGCACCTTCAAAAGCAGCCCCAAGAGTTCCGGACGTGGTGATTTCAGTACCTAAGTTTTCACCGATATTTATGCCAGATACCACGTAATCAGGTATTTTGTCAAGTATTTTAAATATTCCAAGAACAACACAGTCCGTAGGCGTTCCAGAAACGGCAAAACCTTCAGTACAGTCAGGAAGTCTAACTTTTGTTATTCTAAGTGGTTCAAATAAGCTTATAGCCCTACCGATACCACTTTGCTGATTTGAGGGGGCTACAACAGTTATATTTGCGTCGAAATTATCTTCAAGTGTATTTTTTAACTCCAACAATCCGTTTGATTGAATACCATCGTCATTAACTAATAATATATCAAGTTTGTCCATTTTACCACCAATATTTAATTTATTTTTTATTCATTATTAATTATTTTTAAATTAAATAATATTTTGTATTCAAATATTATAAATATATTATAAATGTTTAAGTTTTATATAAAATGACAGGTATTTTAAATATAAAATAATTAAAAATAATTAAAAATACGTATAAAATATTATTAAATGCTCGATGATGATTGTCATCTCTACTGAAATCAAATATTACTGTCATATACTATCGGATTATGGCAATTTAGTAATTTTGTGTATGATGAACTCACAGATACTGAGAGCACCTTTTTTTAAACTTTTAACTCAAATTTAAATTTATTTAAATTTATTTGAGGTTATTTATAATCATATTTCAAATTTTATTCATAAATTATTTTAAATAGAATATTCCATATAATATATTAGTAAAATACGTAAAAATTATTGTAATAAACTTATTAAGGGATATTTATGTCAAAGATAACCGTAGAATGTACTGACCCGGATGGAAAGGAAATATATGATAGAATAATACAAACAAACCTTGAAGACTTGGTTTTAGGTAAATCCGTACTACAAGTTGTTATGATTTGTAATTTAGATGAGCCTTATTTTACAATAGGGGCATTGCCCAAGTCTACCTCGAGAGCAGTTAGTTTAAGAGATATTGCAGAAATCAGTGAAGAATCAAAGCAAGATGGGAAGGTAATTAAAAAGTTAAACATCATAGATGAAACATATGCTCCAAAACTCTTGGAAAAAATAAATGTGATCGACCAGCCTTCAAGATTAGAAATAATAACAGATTCGGATATCGAGTTAAACACAAAAATATACGACGCAAAAGATGAATTTATCGATAAAGTATTAGATTTTATGAATAGGGTATTTCCTGAAGGTATGCGAGTTAGACAAACTTTACACGGTAAATCAATTGTTATGGTAGCTTCAGAGAAACCAATAGCTCCAGAATGGTTGAAGGAAGCAAAAGATTTAAAAGAAAAATTAGAAAATTCACTCGTAAGATATTAATTATTAAGAAATTATAAAATAAGAAATTATAAAATAAGAATATTAATAATGGGGATAAAAAGAATACATACTAAAACTAAAAAAACTTAAAAAGGAATTAAAGGGAAATTATGAAAAATACCATCTCAAGAAGCTTTGAATTAAAAGATTATGTCATAAAAGGCACCAAATTTGGCGATTATTGGCTAAAATTAGAAGACCACAAAAAGTTAAAAACTGAAATATCCTATATTCCAGAAAATTCAGAATTTTTTACAAAAGAACAAGCTAAAAATGTTGTAAATGCACTTTTTGACATTTTAAAAGGTTTTAAAAAGCAATTACCTGAAAATATTGAGGTAGATGTGTTATTTAAGAGTTTTGATATATGTAAAACAATTCATTTATCAAATAATGATAACAATATTTCTGAAAAAGAAGAAATCTTTAATAAAATTGAATCAAATGATAAAAAAGATGCTATTGATGAAATACTTGTAAATGTGTATTTTATTGTAAAATATGATTTATAAATATACTTTAATTTTATTTTTAACGTTATATTTAACTGTAATGGTATATTAATTTTTAATTTTTTAAAATTTTTGAAGTTATTTTTTTGGCAATTGGATTTGCAATAAATGAATAAGGAACTGCTACAGCAACCGCTATTAAAAATTTAGATGGCCAAGCATACAATAATGTTTTATTAAATCCTAAAACAGACGCAGTCATCGCAAGGGACATTCCAAAGGCCATTAACGTTGCCATAATTACTCCAAAAATGATATTTTGTTGTTTAAAGTTTGTTTTTATTTTTATTTTTTCTGTAGTCATTATTCACCATTTTGGTATATTGGATATTATATTGATACGTTGGCTATTAAATAATATTAAGATATCTAATATTTAAAATTAATAATTAAAAACAATGTTTAAAAATTAGTTATTGTTAATAATCAAGTAAATTAAAAATGGACTGAGCGGGATTCGAACCCGCGGCATCCGCATAGCCAATGCGGCACTCTCCCAGGCTGAGCTATCAGCCCACTTAAAAAAGTATCGTAACATATCATCGATATATTAACATATTCAATTAATCCCTATATTCATATTAATGAATATAACGTCTTATAAAAAAACGCAGAGGAAGGGATTTGAACCCTTGCGGGGCAAAGCCCCATCGGATTTCAAGTCCGACGCCTTTGACCAAGCTCAACCACCTCTGCACATAAAAGAACCCAAAAGAGCAATATCTATCTCTCTATTGTATCTCTCGCAATATACCATTAAGTATTCTACTATATAAAGCTTTCGGAATAATTTTAAATTATAAAGAATATTTTAATCTTAAAAATAATCTATTAATATAATGAAATTCTATGATTATTGAACGAATAACTTATAAATTCAAGATTAATGTAATATGTGATTATATGGAAAATACCGAAAATATAAAAAATATAAAAAATATAAAAAATATAAAAAATGCTGAAAAACCCCCTAAAAATTTAGAGTTTACACAATGGACAATCGAAAAACGAAATTTACACGATTTAAATGAATTAAAAGAAAATATCGTATATAACTTAAAAGAAAATAACTTATGCAATAAAAAAGCCCTATTAATGTTAAGTGGCGGTAAAGACAGTGCAACAGCTCTCGCTTTATGCAAAGAACTAAATATCAATGTCGTTTTATGTATTCATTACGTACATAACTGGAGCTGGGATATTTCCAAAAATGAAGCTGATAACTTAGCTAAAAAGTACGATGTACCTATTATATTCCCCGATATAACGGAAAAACTTTCTAAAAAGATTAAAGGTGCAAAAGGGAAGAGTATTTGTAGAATCTGTAAGGATATTATGAAACTTAGGGCTGTGGAATATGCAAAAGAAAATGGTTTTGATATTATAATAACTGGAGATACTGCTTTAGAAAAAATTTCAGGGCCAATTTTAGATGATTTGAGGGAAAAAAACCCAAAACTTGAAGATAAAGATTTTTATCATAAAATGGAACTTTCGAAAATTCCTCGACGTTATGATACTTATTTTTTGAGACCTCTTTTAAGATTAAGTCAAAATGACGTTATGGCGATTCACGAGCACTATGGTATAAATGTACAACGTGTACACGAAGTAGGCGATAAAATAGGGCATTGGAGGGAAGGTTGCTGTTTAAAATATTGCGACCCTGAAGAAAGGATATCAACGGATTTATTTGACGAAGTTTTTGAATTAAATAAATATCTTACAGAAATTGCAAGGGAAAATAATATCCGAGCTTCAATATTGTTGCCCTCAAAGGACATATTAGTACTTCCGAAGACAAAAGAAAATGTAAAGATAGTTTTAAATGCAGTAAATAATTTTTATTCGTCAAAATCAACAATGAGCAATGATACAAAGAATAATACTAATAATATTGGTATTGAAAACTATAATAACGAAAATAATAATAATAATAATAATAATAATAAAAATGAAACATTAACCTTGGATAATTTTAATTATTCAAGATGGCAAGGTTGGTAATTACAAAATAGAATAAAAATAGAATAATGAATTAAAATATAGATAAAATAAAGAATACTAATTTTAAATTTTTTCTAAATCCAAACCTAAATCAACCGCTTTTGCAGAGTGGATTAAGCAACCCATCGAAATAACATCAATAGGGTGCTTTGCATAGTTTAACACGTTTTTTTCAGTAATTCCACCGCTTAACTCGATAATGGGTTTAAAACCATTTAAATGGTAATTATTAATTATATCTAATGCTTCCTCAATAGCTGAGTCGTTGTAATTATCGAGCATAATTATATCAGGATTATGGTTTATTACTTCTCGAAGCTGAGTATTATTATCGACTTCTACTTCAATTTTTTTACTAAAACTAACTTTTTTAACCCTTTTCATACATTCGGCGATACCTAACGCTTCAATATGATTATCTTTAATCATAATCATATCATCAAGCCTATATCTATGAGTATCCCCACCGCCTACTTTAACAGCGTATTTTTCAACCATCGATAAAAGTGGCAAAGTTTTTCGAGTACAAGCGATTCTAACGTTTGGATTGACTTTTTCAACCATTGAAACGATTTCGTAAGTTTTTGTTGCAATTGCAGACAAGTGCATCATAAAATTTAAAATTGTTCTTTCATATGTGATTATTTTTTGAGCATTACCGCTGATTTCCAATATTTTAATTCTTTTTTTGGAATTTTCGGAGTATTTAACATCTTTAAAATCTATATAATCCCCTTCATCATACAATTTTTTACAAGATATGCCGTTTTTTTCTAAAAATTCGACTACAAAATCCATACCACAAATTTTAGTATTTTCTTTAGCAACAACGAATGCCTTACAGTTTAAATCTTTTGGTATCAACGTTTCAACTGTTAAATCTCCAAAACCAACGTCATATGTCAGTGATTTTTCCAATATATCTATAGCGTGTTTTGTTATCATAATATCACATCATATTATTCATATTGTATATATCATATGAACTATTTAAGATAATTTACCAGTAAATTCCCTTGTTACAATTGTAGCATAGTTTCCTTTTTCTAATTCAAAAGATAACTTTAATATGGCTTTTTCTTTTGAATTTAAATTTTCAGAATTATTGTTATTATTCAATTTTTCATAAATTTTCTCAATTTTGAAGTTATAAACGGGAGTAATCATTTTACGTCTAAGACCTGAAAAATTACCGTAATCTTCTATTCTAAACTTCTTAAAGTCTATACTGTATTTTTCAAACACTTCTTTTTCAATTTCGCCAGCTATACCTTTAGAATATTCCGTTTTATAACCGCAAAGTGGTGCAGTAGGTACGCCATCTTCTAAAATATCGCCTTCAAGTGCACCATATCCGTATTCATATCTTTTATTTAATATTTCGTTGAACAGGTATGATTGATAGGAATTCACAAATAAACTTCTGAGTTGTGGAGCAAATGCGTAAAAAGCCTTTTTGTAGTCTTTGTATTTTAAATACTGTTGTATTAGTCTTTTTTCATATTCGCTTTCTCGAGGAAACAATTTTAAAGCTAATTTAAAGTCTCCATCTTCTACGGCTTCTCTTGCTTCTTTTTTAAGCCCTTTTTCGTTTATTGGCGTACCGCAATAAATATAAAAAGCAGTTTCGAAGTCTCTTTCATAGATATGTTTACCTACAAGGTGAGTAATCGGTCTTTGAAGCCCAAAACGTTGGACGCCAAAGTAGTTAATCACATAATCTAAACTTAAATTTTTAGCATCGTAGGATTCCCCCTCTTCTTCAACGTCCCTAATTTTAATAGAAAACCTATTGCCCCATAAATTACCCATTCTCAATTTTTTGTTTGATTTACAAACATCTCGTATTATAAATTGACCGCCTCTTTTTTCCACGAGACCATTTTTACCAACAGCTTCTAAAACTTCCGGTTTAATGCCAAAACATCCCATTCTTTGAGTTGTTAACGCATATTTATCTTTTGTGCCTGCAAAACCGAAGTTTTTTCTTTTGGTTTTAGTTAGTCTTGCTAAGTCTTTTATTACGTCAATAGTGTTGTAATTAACCTTTTCAACCGTAAAGTGTAAAAAAGACCCATTCCAGCGTTCTACATCTTTAAATTCTTCGGGAATCTCTTCATCGACAATCTGATTTTTTAAGCTTTCATTGGCTCCTAAAACCATTCTATTTTCTAAAATTTCCTCTACGATGAAATCTTCAGGATTTTCTTTTACAATTCCGTCATTCCGTTTAAAATTTGTAATATAATGCTCAATATTTAGTTTTAAATCATTTAAATCATTTTTAACCTTTATATTTCTAAATTTTCGTCGGAAATTATTTCTAAATTTTGAAATATTTTTATTACTTTCTTTTTTTCTTTCATTTACGACATATTCAAATTTTTTATAAGTTTCCATGTGTTTACAATCTCCATTTATTACCAATCAATCTTAAATTAGTAATTTTCATCAGCGTATTTTAATTTTACAAACCTATATAAACTATAAATAACTATCTTCTTTTAATCTAAATATTATTATTTATGTGTACACCGATAATTTTTAGTACGCTATTTAGTATATTGTTTAGTATATTAGTACTTGTACATAAATTTATAATTATGTTATAAAACTTATAAATATTTTATTTTATTTTCAAATGTACGTCAGATTCCTATAAAGATGTATTATCGTACAATTTGTAAAGTATATAGTATAAATTGTAAAGTATGCGGTATTTAAGAATTAAAATAATTAAAAATAATTAAAAATAATTAAAAATAAAAAAAGAGAAATAATAATAAATTGAAAAATAACTTAAAAAATTAAGTCATTTAAGCAATATTCAAGATTAAAATTTAAAAATAAATTATAAAAAAAATCACTCAGGAGGGAAACAGTGACAGGAACGAAACAATCCGAAGTAAATATTGGTATGGTTGGACACGTAGACCATGGTAAAACAAGTTTAACAAGAAAATTAACCGGTGTTTGGACAGATACTCACAGTGAGGAATTAAAAAGAGGTATTTCCATTAGATTGGGTTATGCAGACTGTGAAATTAAAAAATGTCCAAAATGTGAAGGTGCTGAGGCTTATACTGTAGGTACTAAATGTGAATGCGGAGAAAAACCAGAAGTTTTAAGGAAAATCTCTTTCGTAGATGCGCCAGGACACGAAACACTTATGGCAACTATGTTATCAGGAGCTTCCTTAATGGATGGGGCTATTTTAGTTATCGCAGCAAGTGAAACATGCCCACAACCTCAAACAAAAGAGCACTTAATGGCTTTAGATGCTTTAGGCGTTAAAAACATATTAATTGTTCAAAATAAAATCGATTTAGTTTCACGTGAAAAAGCAGTCGAAAACTACGATGAAATAAAAGAATTTGTAAAAGGAACTGTTGCGGAAGACGCACCAATAATTCCGGTATCAGCACACCACGGTGCTAATTTGGACATATTATTAAGTGCAATTCAAGAATATATACCTACACCAAAAAGAGACGACACTTTAGACGTTAGAATGCACGTTGCAAGAAGTTTCGACGTTAATAAACCAGGTTCACCTATTAAAAACTTAAAAGGTGGAGTTATCGGTGGAAGTATTATTCAAGGTATCTTAGAAACAGGTGCAGACATCGAAATAAGACCTGGTATCAAAGTTGTTGAAGGAAACAAAACATCTTGGAAACCAATAATAACAAAAATAACATCACTCGGTGCAGGCTCTAAAAAGGTAAAAGAAGCACAACCAGGTGGTTTAATTGGTGTTGGTACTGAATTAGACCCTTCATTAACAAAATCAGATGCTTTAAACGGAAGTATTGCGGGAAAACCAGGAACTTTGCCTCCTACATTAGAACAAATTACTATAAAACCTCAATTACTCGAGAGAGTTGTAGGTTCACAGGATGAATTAACCATCGAACCATTAAAAACAAACGAAGTTTTAATGTTAAACGTAGGTACTTCAACAACCGTGGGTATAACCGCATCAGCAAGACCTGAAGAAGTAGATATTAAATTAAAATTGCCAATTTGCGCTGATAAAAGTGATAGGGTAGCAATTAGCAGAAAAATAGGTTCAAGATGGAGATTAATAGGATACGGTCTTATAATCTAATTATAAATTAATATAACATAATATAATCTAATTATAAATTAATATAATCTAATTATAAATTAATATAATCTAATATAACATAATTATATTATTTTAAAAATAAAAATAAAAAAACTATTTTATAATTTTTTAAGTTTAGCAATGTAAAATGGCTCATTAGGTGGTAATATCTTAAGTGTACCTTTTATTAACGCATCTTGGATGTTTAATCCTTTATAGTCGTTTTTGTCAAGTTTTATCAATTCTACGTCATTTCTAAGGTTTACAATATGGCTAATTACTTCTTCATCTTCTTCTATTTCTGGTGAGCAAGTACTGTAAACTAATTCTCCGCCAGACTTTAATAAATTAATGGCAGTATGTATGAGCTCTTTTTGACGATTAGAGCAAAATAAAATGTCGCTTCTATTTTTAATCCTGCTACTATCTTTATAAGCATTTCCAGTACACGGTGCATCTAACAATATTTTATCAAATAAGCCCAATTCTTCAGATTTTAAATTAACAGAGTCTGTATTTATTGTAACAACGTCTTTAATACCCATACGGTTAACGTTTGAGGTAAGACTTCTAATTCTGTTTTTATTTACTTCGACTGCAAAAATTACGCCTTCATTTTCCAGTAATTGAGCAATATGGGTAGTTTTACCGCCCGGTGCTGCACACATATCCAATATTCGCTCATTTTTTTGTGGATTTAAAGCAATTACGGGCACCATTGAGGAAATACTTTGCATAAAATAATACCCGTATAAATATTCGGGAGTTGCACCAACTGAAAAAGGACTGCTAACCACTTTAAAGGCATAATCTAAAAAGGTATCTTCAAGAACAACCTTTTTATTTTCAAGCCTTTTTTTAAGTTCTTCCGGTGCTATTTGCAATGTATTAACTCTTATATATTTATAGTTTTGAAATTCAGCGTTATTATTTTCATCGGAATTTTCTTCGCCATAAATACTTTTGTCATAACTTTCATCTGAATTTTTAGGCAAATCTAATTCAATTTTATTGTCTTTTCTAATTTTATCCTTCATTTCTCTCATTTTTTTAATATCACGTAATGAAGAGGTAAGTTTAAGTCCCATAATTTCACCATAATTAAAATATATTTTTATCGTAATTCAAAACTATTGTTTATCATATTATTTATAATTTATATCAATAATATCCATAATATCCATAATATCAATATTATCATTATTAATCTTAAATTTTATTTTTTTAGTTTAATTGTCCCAATGATGTACATATCCTTTAATAGTTCCTTTGTGGAACTCTTTAAACTCTATATCGTCAATATATTGCCCGTTTTCAATTTTTTTACCTATTTTTACAACTTTGCTTGAAGTACTTAAATTATTCTCCTTTTTAGTTTTTATTTTATTTTTATTTTTATTTTTTTCCAGAATATTATTTAAATAATTTGGTGAATTAAAGGAACTGAATAATAATTCGAATTCTTCCCCACTATTTAATATAAGGTCCAATAAATTCATATCATCAATATTAAGCTCTTCACAAAATTCAAAAGTCTCAGAACTTGCACAATTCAATATATCCTCAGAATAAAGTTCAAAATCCTTGATGTATGTTATATCTTTACCTAATCCATCAGAAATATCGCAACACGTATTAATATGACCATTAAGGGCCATACCTTCAAAAATTCTTGCTTTTGGTTCGCTAAGCTTTTTAAATATTTCAGGATATTCGTTTATTAGCTTCAAACCTGTATTAAAACTGTCAGGAACTCCGTTCTTTTTATCAAATAAATATTTTTCATACATTAATAAAGCACAGGATACCTTACCTAAGTCATTTGTAATATATATATTAGAATCCAAGTCTTTTTGTTCGTTTTCGTTTCCAGCCATTTCAAAAGTCCTATAAACGGGGTTAGGGGTAATTCCAAAAGCAGTACCTGATAAAACTAATTCTTTGGATTTATTAGTATCTCCGCCGACTAATGGACAATTATATTCGCAACAAGCTGAGTTTATGCCTTTTGAAAGCTCATCGATATAGTTTTTATCGGCGGTTTCACTGTCAAAACCCATCGATATGACAATTCCAAGCGGTTTTGCACACATTGAGGCAATATCTGATACATTTGCAGTAATTACCCTTTTGCCAATTTGAAATGGGGTAAGTAATTTTGGAAAATGGGTGCTCCTAAATAACATATCTGTGGTAATGACTAATTTGTTAACTCCAAGGTCTATAACTGCACAATCGTCCCCTATGGATTTTATAACGTTGGAATTTCCCTTTATTGAGGTATTATTTTTTTGAATTATGTTTATAATCTCAAGTTCGTTTATTTTAGCGTTTTTTGTCATATAATCTACTCTAAAGTCTATTTTATAATTAATCTATAAATCTATTCTTTAATTAACTTATATGATATCTTTTATAAAAAACTGATAATTGAAAAATAATAAAATTATAATTTAAATTTATACTTAAAACTAAAAAAAATGAAAAATAAAAAAGAAAATAAAAAAGAAAATAAAAAATAAAAATTAACCCATTTTTAAATTTAAAAACAATATACTCAATGAATATTAAATAACGGGCCTGATATATTCCAAATTCCAAATAAAATTATAATAATTCCGCTTAATAAAGGTAATTTGTTAATACTGTTATTTGAAACGTATTTTTCTAAAAAATCCTTACTTTTAACAAATAATATTGAGAATAAAGATATACTAATGGCCAAACCTAAGCTGAACACTACTACATAAGCTAAACCTTCCATTATAGCACCACTCGATATGCTAATTAGAAGTACTGCAAGGGCAGCAGGGCAAGGTATTAAACCCGCAGATAAGCCAATGGCTACAGCACTTTTATTTGTATCAATGGCGTGTATATGTGGTTTAAAGTAGCTTTTTAATATCCAAAATCCAACCAATAATAATATAATGCCCCCTATGATTTCCATAGTGGAACTTAGGTTCCCTACGTTCAAATAGTTAGATAAATATAACGATAAAATTCCCATTAGGAAAATTACAAATGTATGAGAAAATACAACTGTAAAACCTAATGTTAATGTATTAGTTATATTTGCATCAGTCCCGAGTACAAAAGCAGCCATCACTGATTTACCGTGTCCAGGTTCAAGTGCGTGAAATGCACCTAATATAAAAGCTGAAATTAAAATAACAAGTTCCATAATATCCACCACTCTAATTTTTATAGTTCAGTATTACGATTTTTAAAATATTCTTAATAAATTATTACTTAGTAATAAAATATTGACCTTACTATATAAATAAGTGGTTATTATAAAGTTTTTTTAAATACTACCATATAATATTTTCATAAATTTTGTGTTATTCCGTATTATTTTTTTAATTTACGTATTATTGTAGAGAATATGGAAATATATTTATATAAGTAAGTTCTACAAATAACAATGTTAATTAATTATCATTACAATATACCCCATATTGTAATTAAAATACATTAAATATTAAAAAATGAAAAATGTAAATTCTTAGGTATCCGTAATATTTAATCATACTTAAATATTTGATGATTAAGTATTAAAATTTTAAAAATAGTAATATCATATCATAAGATTTATATATTATTCCTACTATTACATATGTTTGTTGACAAGTAATATTAAAATTAAAAAAATAATACCTAAATATTAATAATATTTAAATAATATTATTAATTTTGGTACCCCTTAGGTGAATCAATGGTAAGAAGCATAGTTAAAGCTGGTGCAATTATCGCCGGTAGTACAATGTTAGCTTCGGCTATGGCTACAGGCGTTTTTGCAATAGAACAAATTGGAGACGTGGAAGACTTTTCCAAAAAAGTTGTTGTTGATGGAAATTCAAATGTTGATATTGTTGTAGGTTCAAATGCAAAAGCAGGAGATGTAATTTCTGCAGCAGAGATAACCGCAAAAATTGGTAATTTATTATACACTGAACAATCTTCTGAAACAGGTTCGGCAAAGCTTAGTATAAAAGCAGCTTCCGAGTCAGACGATTATAATTTATTAGGAAACACAAAAGTTGCACTATCTGCTACGGGCGATAACGCATTATTCGTTGCTTCTGCAGATGACGATTATGCAGATACACTTGCAAATACTGCTTATTTCGGAGACGATACGGATTTAGATGCTAAAGATGGTGCAGTTTCATTAGGTAGATTATCTACTTTGGCTGAAGTAAAAGATACGGACCCATTCGATTGGTTTAATAACGATGACGATGCCTATGAATTTTTAATGGCAAGACTTACTAAAGAGAGCAATGATAAATGGGCTGTAAAGGAAAATGAATTATCCTATGCAGTTTTATCATTCAAAGACGATAATGAAACTTTTGATGGATTAACCAGTTTATGCCCTGGTAAGGAAATACCATTTTTAGGTGAAGATTATATCATTATGGGTATGAGTTGCGATAAAGATAAAATAACCTTGGGTAAAGAAGTTTTCCAAGGTGTTATTAAAGAAGGAGATACATACAGCGTAAATGGTCTTGATGTTAAAGTTGATTCTGTTTTAGTAAGTACGGATTCCTCAGGAAATGAGGAATATAAAATCAGCTTAAAAATCTTGAAAGATGGCAAAGTAATTGCTGAAAAATTCGACACTGCACCGACTAATTTAATGGCTGGTGGTATCGGGGTTAGAATGTTTAGGGCTTGGAAAGACGTCAGCAACGAGTATGGATTTGTTGAAGTAGTAATCACTGATAAATTAGTAGGTATGCCATTAGGTGAAGAATATATACCGGATTGGGAAGCTTATGCAGTTGCAAAAAAATCTGGTAAATTAGTTTACTTAGATGATATTGAAAAATCAGACTATAAAGTGGGTATTGCTTTAAAATACGTTGGAGATGATAAGGATTCATTATCTTCAGGTAAAGAAGTTGACATATTGAATTATGCGTCATTAAAACTTGATGACGATGATAATAAAGCAACTACTTTAAACGTATTATTTAAAATGAATAATGAAAAAGACGTGGAACTTAATGTGGGTTCAAAAGCAGGCGTTTTAAACTCCGAAATAACTTTGGAAAGTATTGAAGGTAGTGCAATTCAACCAAAAGGTATAAAAACACCATTGGCTGTTTTAGATAGCGAGGTATCGTTAGATTCCGCTAATAAAAATTTAATTCTCATTGGTGGGCCTGTAGTAAATGCTTTATCAAAAGAATTAAGTTCAATGAGTAAAATAGATATTACCACTAATTCAGATGCTACTTTAGCCGTTGTAAATGGTGTAGCTAATGGAAATGACGTTTTAGTCGTAGCTGGTGGGGATACGGAAACTACAAATGAAGCTGCAAAAGCTTTCGTTGAATTATTGTAATTTGATAAAAATATTATTTAATTATAATTTTAGTTTTTTAATTTTTTAGTTTTTTAGGTTTAATAAGTATGTTTTATGAAAATATCTTATAAATTAGTTTTAATATAACTTATTTTTAATATTTTTTTAATTTTTTCTCTATTTTTAGCAGTTTTTTTAATAATTATTTACTTATTTTTCGATTTATTTTCGATTTATATTTAAATAAATTATCAATTTAATTTTTCATATCATTTATGTATATAATCTTTAAAAAGTGTCCTAATTTCGTACGGATAGTTTTATATTATATAATGGCAATATACTATCTAATCAATAAGGTGAAAATATGAAATATTTTAAATTTAAAAATAATGAAACAGACGTCTATTTAAGTAGTAAAAATATAAAAAATGTCGCAATAAACGAAAATTTCGTATATATCGATTTATTCGAACCTATCTATGTAGATAGTACTGTAGCTTGTTTAATGTTTGAAATGGATGCTGAAAAATTAGATAGATTTATGGAATATTTAGCTAACAACTCCTATGATATGGAAGTACCTTCAAAATAATGTAATTTTGAATTTAACAATTTAATTTATTTATATAATTACTTCAAATACTAATAAAATAAAATAAAATAGAATAATAAGAATAAGTATTCCTAAATAACTATTACTTAATTTTAACTATTTTAACTATTTTAGTAATTAAAATTTATTACTCATATTTTTTTGACAATGGGTCTTTTCCGTCGGGAAACATAGCTCCAAAAGGTTCGTGGAGTCCTATTTCGTTTACGGTGCAGAAATTCATTCCGTTGGAATCTCCCACATTAAAAAGTGGTTTAGCCTTTTCTACGTCAAGTGAACCGTCTTTTTTTAAGTATTTATCATCGGCTTCTAAGTTGACAACCTTGCCCATAATTAAATTATAAGTGGGTTCTTCATAAATTTTGAATAATTCGCATTCCATCCAAGCGTAACTTCCCTTAATACCGGGCGTTTTAATTACTCGGGACTGTTTTTCTTCAATATTTGCATAATCGTATTCATCAACTTCTGGAGCAGTATGTTTTGCAGTGGGAACAACCTTATGGGCAAAGTCTATTCCCGTCATATTAACTACAAACTCGTTCATTTCTTTGATATTATCCATCGTATCCCTTCTTTTTGCTGAAGCAATACATATTAAATCAAGAGGTCTTAAAACAGGCATCAAACAAGAGTATGGCGCTATATTTTTAATTCCTTCTTTATTTATTGTTGAAATAAATCCCACTGGCAAAGGTATGAAATTCTCTCTTAAAAACGGTTTTAATATCATAGTATATCCCACTTTCTTTTAATTTGTAAATATTATTAATTTTATAATAATATTACATAATAATACTTATTTTATAAATATATTACTAATTAAAATTTGAGGTATGCGACGTTATGTGATTAAGTTTTCTAATAATCTATTTTTTTGCAGATTTTTAAAATAATAACTTATAAATATCACAATTATTATAATTGACCAAATATGCAAACTTATGGGCTAATAATTTAATTAATATGTTTAAGTATATGCGAATATAAAAAATAAATAAAATATATCCCGTGGTGATACTATCAATCGATGTAAAAAAATGGCAATTGTAGCACATTGTATATTAAATGGAAATGCAAAAGTAGAAGGAATATGCGAGTACGAAGGTGCTTTAAAAGACGTAATAAATTATTTAATGGATGCTAATTATGGTATAATTCAATTACCCTGCCCTGAAACAATAATTTATGGTATTAAAAGATGGGGACACGTAAAAGAACAGTTCGATACACCACATTTTAGAGACCAATCACAAGAGTTATTGAAACCAGTATTACAACAAGTTAAAAACTACTTAGATAATGGCTATACCATTGATTTATTAGTGGGGGTAGATGGTAGCCCAAGTTGCGGAATATATAAAACCTGTTCAGGTGCTGAATGGGGCGGATTTTCCAGTAATTCAAATATGAATGAAAAAATAAAAAATATGGAATTCATTTCTGAAAAAGGAATTTTTATGGATGAATTAATAAATATGTTGGAAGCTAACCAAATTGATATGAAATATGTAGCTATTGATGAAAATAACGTGGAAGAATCTTTAAAATACTTAAAAAGTTTATTATAATTCAATATACTACTTTAAAACTTATTTTTTTGCATATATTTTTATTAAAACGAATTTACGTCATCAAATACTTTTTTAATTTAATTTTTGAGAATATTATATTATTAGATTTAGTAATACCTATAAAATATATTAATAACAGATTATAACAATTTATATATACAATAAACGCAAATCAAATTGATATATTGTAATACAACCATATTAAAAAACTTAATGGTGAGATGGTGAATAAGAAACTTGCATTAGTAGTATTAGGCTTATTAAGTTTAGTATTAGTATTTTCTGGATGTACGTCCAATAATACGCAAAACACAGGTGATTCAAACACCGATATGTCTTGGAAAAATGTTCAAGATAGTGGTGTATTGAAAGTTGGTCTTTGTGCTGCATACCCCCCATTTGAATCCAGAAACGAAAAAACTGGAGAATTTGAAGGTTTTGATATTGACTTTGCAAACGCTATCGGTGAAGAATTAGGCGTAAAAGTTGAAATAATCGATGCAGAATGGCCTGCTTTATTAGGCGGTCTTTCAAAAGGAGATTACGACACATTAATTACCTGTATGTCAGAAAGAGAAACCTCTGCTGAAAATGTAGAAATGAGTGAACCATATTACGCTTTAACAGATGTAGTTGTGGTTAACAAAGAAACCGATTCAATAAACTCATTAAATGATTTAAGTGGTAAAGTTGTAGGTGCACAGTTAGGTACTGGCTCACAAGACACTGCCGAAGGAATTGAAGGCGTTAAAGAAGTTGTAACATATAATTACAACCCTGAAGCATTTATCGACTTAGAAAACGGTAGGGTTGACGCTGTAATTGTAGGTCAAGCTTACGCACTTACTCAAATGAAAGAATATGAAAACGTAAAAGCTACCAACATTACAATTAACCCTGTAAATGTTATTACAGTTCAAAAATCAGGTGCTGTGGCTTTAACTGACAAAATGAATGAAGCAATCAATAAATTAAAAGAAAATGGTAAATATGACGAAATTAAAGAAAAATGGCTCGCATTTGAATAATTAATTTACCATTTTATTGTCTTATTTTTTATTTTTATTTTTAATTTATTCTAAGTTATTTTAATTTATTTTAATTTTAAATGGATGTGAGTATATGAATTTTGATGTAATACTATTGTACAATTTGCCTGCACTATTTTGGGGTTTAGTAATTACCTTAAAAATCGCTTTTTTATCGTTCATATTTGCAGTTATTATTGCACATATTGTGGGTATATTACGTGCTTTAAACATACCTAAGCCTGTTGATATGTTATTTAGAGGGTATGTGGAAATATTTAGGGGCGTACCTTTGCTTATTTTGTTATTTTTTATTTACTATGGTTTACCTTCTATAGGTATAGTAATGGACAATACTACTGCCGCCGTATTGGGTTTATCCTTAAATGGTGGGGCATATATCTCCGAAATTGTCAGGGCTTCCCTTTTATCCATTCCAAAAGGTCAATGGGATGCGTGCTCTTCGTTAGGTATGAGTAAAGTACAAAGTTTGATTTATGTGATAATCCCTCAAACAATACGTATATCTATGCCTTCGCTTATGAATTCATTTTCTGCAATAATAAAAGAGAGTTCTTTAGTTTCCGTAATTGCAATTACTGAATTAACGAGGGTGGGACAGCTGATTTATACAAAAACATCGAGCCCTTTTGAAGTATATATCGTAGTTGCCATAATTTACTTATCTGTAATTGGTATGGTTTCATTGCTCTCCGATTTAATTGAAAAAAGATTAAATTATGCTTATACTCGATAATATAGTAATAAATAAATCTACTAATAGTAATATGGTATTAATAATAATAAAATAATAAAATAATAAAATAATAAAATAATAAAATAATTAAAAAAAATTAGATGATATATTAGTAATTAAAATATGATATTTAATACAATTAACATCTTTTATTTATTTAGTATGCAATATACACATATTCTAATTTTTAGATACTTCATTTTTTATTAATTTTTTCATACTTTTAATACTTTTAATACTTTTATTCCAGGTAATTATCATTGCATTATCTTTTGGACAACTGTCCACACAAGCATTACACGAAATACAATGAACATTTCTTATTTCAGCAGTTTTAGATACTTTAATACCCATCGGGCAAGATTTATCACATTTTGAGCAATTTACACATACATTTGCATCTCTTTTAATCGTCCTTGATTTGATTAAGTTTGTGAGTCCAAGCATTGCACCGGCAGGACATAGGTATCTACAATATACTCTTTCATTAAATAATGATAATATTACCCCGATTGCAACGGTAATCATAAATAATGTTATCAAAAAGTCCACTGAACCATTTAATACGAGCATATAGTACCCAGCAAAGCCTATCATTGCAAATAGCATCAAATACTTTACATATTTTAATTTTTCGTGAGTTTTAGTACTTATAAAATTATTATGTTTGTTTCCAAATATCTTTTTTCCAATTAATCCAGAAATTCTGTGTAATGTGCCCATCGGGCAAATCCAACCACACCAAACTGGCCCAAGTAATAGCATAAATGGGAATAATAGTATTAATACGACCATTCTACCAAACATACCCAGCGCTAAAAGTGGGATAAGTGCACCCAATTGTATATAAAGTCTGCTTTTTTGATTTTTTGATAATTTATTGAACCATTTTTTTAAATCCACAATATCGCCATCTATTTTAAAGATAAATTCATCTTTAAATTAATTTTTAGGTTTAACTTCAAAATTTATTTTTTAATATATTGTTAGATATGGTAATTTTATACTTCTTAATATTAGATATCTAATAATATTATACTATTAGATATCTACTAACTACTATATTAAACTATCCATTAATTTTTAAAATAAAACAATTATTCTTTATCTTTTATATATGTTTATTATATGGAGGTATAACAATATAATATATTAATATAATAACATATTATAATAAAATAGTTAGTAAAAACTAATATATTAAAAACTTTAAATATATGATTATATAAAATGTAATTGATATATACATAATATACACATTATTAGGTATAAAAATCATCTCTAATAAGTGGTATGTTAAACATATTTCATAATATACAAAATATATTATAAATCATAAATGTCAAATCTAAATAGTACTAATATAAATTGTTTAATGTATTTAATATAAGTTGATTAGAGGTTATAATTATGAGTAAATTAATAGAAAGGAGTGAAAATAATTCAATTAATCATTTACTTTATTCCATAAAAACAGAGTTATGTAAAAAATGTAATCAATCTTTTAAAGAGTTGGGAGTTACTGGTTCGCAATTCAATGTTTTAGAAGTTTTGTGGCACAAAGATGGTATTACGCAATCCGAAATACAAAGATATTTAGGTATTAAGGCATCTTCTGTTTCTAATTTAATTGACCATTTAGAAAAAAAAGAACTTATTGAAAGAGTCTTCGATGAAAATGATTCCAGAGTTAAATTAATTTATTTAACTAAAAAAGGATTAGAGCTTAAAGAACAGGGATATGAGAAGTGTAGTGCTCAAACAGAAATGATATTGTCCGGTTTTTCAGATGCAGAAGAATTGGAATTAAAAAATTACCTAAAAAGATTAATATCTAATTTAGGAAACGATTAAATAATGATTGCTGTTTTTAATATCGTTTACTATCAATCAATCTATTTTAAGATTTTAGGATATATTACCTATCTTCATAAAATTTTAATATTTAGTTATACAATTATGAAAAATATCATATTATTTTCTTGTTATTTTATTTTATTTTTTTAATTATATCGGGATTGTTATAAATGCCAATACAATTTTTAATATTATTTTGTATACGGTTGTATATCAGACATTATACATTACATAGTAAATTGCCAAAAATTAATATATTATTAAAATAAGCCATATATTTAAAATGGGTTATATAGTATATTATATTAAAAAATAATCTTTTTTAGTCTTTTTTTTATTATTTGAGGCATTAAAAAAGCCCCCTTAAAATTTTGATATATAAACTTTTCTATTTGCCTTGGATGACTACATATATATAAATTTATAAATTAAATATTTTGATATTACAATTCTTACTAATATTTTACATAAAAATTACATACTAATTATCTAACTAATTATATTTTAATATATCAACTATTAAAATAACCTAAAATACGCCATTAAATTGAGTATACTCAAAATCAGGTATATAACAATTATATATTAAATTGATATATAATATTGGGAAAAATATTATATGAGTAGTAAAAATCACATTAAATTAATATATCTACTTATTTAGATGTAAAACCTAATTTATATCTGTAAATTGTTGCGTATAATTTCTAAATTCTGTAATGTATTAATACAAGAAAATAGTATGTAGTAATGATATTATGCAATACTATATATTATATGGCATAATTGGCAATTTTCATTGATATTAATGCTTAGAATTTGGTAATATTTCATATATGCAAAATTACAGGGTTATTAATTATCAAATAATAATACAAATAATAATACACATTTAAAATAAATTATAAATAAAATAATGTTTCGTGCATTAAAGCATATGCAATAAATCTCAATCTCGTACAAAACTATTAAAATGGGTATAATAAAGTATGATTGTTATAATTTAACATCACGATTAATAATTATAAATTTTAAAGACGTTTCTAATATTATATAGTAATAATACTTGTAATATTGATACTATTTATAATTAGGACTATCGTACAAACTTTAAATTTAATATTGTATAATATTATTTCTCAATGTTATTAATAATCGAATTTTTACACGTTGAAAGTTCAAATAATAACAAATTATATATAGTTAGTGTAGGGGATATACTAAATATTCTTAAAGGAGGTTATGCTGTGATTGCTATAGATACCATTAAGGAAATAAAGCATACAGAAAATGAAGCTGTAAATGCTATAAATGAAGCTAACAAAAAAGCTGAAGAGATAAAATCACAAGCTATCATTGATGGTAAGAAAATTATCTCAGAAGTTGAAGCAGAAGCTGACCAATCTGTATTAGAAATGGTTGCTAAAGCTGAAGCTAAGGCTAAAGAAGAAGCTGACTGTATAGTTGCTAACGAAAATAAGAAAATTGCAGAAATTTCATCACTTGCTAAAGTGAAAATCTTATCAATTAGATTAGAAGATGTAATGCAATTTGAATAAATAATCAGTTAATAAATATGTTGTATAATTTATTGTAACAATTGATTAAATTGATTACGTAAGATATTATGAATTATCATAATTTCATAGTATATTATGATGTATTATACTGTGTTATATTGTATTATAAGATATATTTCATAATTGTAATTATCTTAGTTATTAAATTGTTATACTAATATTATCTATTATAATTAATTATATGTACAATATTAATTGTAAAATGCGTATAATGTAATTGTAATAAGTAATTACCAATAAAAATTATCTATTATTCAATTAAAAGGTGGTTTTATTGAGACCCGCAAGAATGAGCAAAATTAGGGCTGTCATCTTGGATGAGAAAGTGGATGCTGTTATTAGACAACTCCATAAAAGCGGGCTCGTGGAGCTTTACGATTTAACTACCAGATTAGAAGATGTTGAATGGAAAACAATTGTTAAATCATCATCATCTGCAGAATACGGTAGAAATGTGGCTTCACTTATGATAAAAGTGAATAAAACACTTGATTTGTTTTCAAACGTTGCAGACAAAGAAAAAGTGACATTAGGAACAATGTTAAATCCTGTGTTGCCTACAAAGAAAAACATAACCTTTGATTCCGCAGAGGAAGCATTAAATTATGTTGAAAATATTGTAAATAACGTTGAAAGTGAAGTATCAGAACCCGCAGCCAAGTTATCAGAACTTGAAAGCAAAGAAACCGCACTTGAAAATTTAAAAGAAAATGTTAGTTATTTAACCGACTTTGATTATGATATCAAAGACCTCGGAACAGGTGCATACACCACTATAACTGCAGGTATTTTAGATAAAGCGATATTTAGCGAATTCGAAGCAGACTTGACCCAGTTAACGGAAGGATACATATCCATTGCTACTGGCAAGACTTTTATTGACGAAGACGGCAAAACTGAGAAATTACCTGTTGTAATCGCTATGTTAAAAGATTATGCAGAATCTGCAGGCGCCGAACTCAGAAAACACGGTTTTGAAAGATTTGATATTAATGCAGAAGGTACACCTTCAGATGTATTAAGTAATGCAGTTAACGAATTAAACATCGTTAAAGGCGAAATCAAGTCAACTGTTGACAAATTAAAAGCATTAGGTAAAAAATGGAACGATGAATTACTCGTTACATATGAAATATTAGAAAATGAAAAAGATAGGGCTGAATCTTACTCAGCAATGGGTATGACTGAAAGAACCTATTTAATCGAAGCTTGGGCTCCAAAATCTGACGTAAACAAAGCTAAGGAAATTATCGAAAGTTCTTCCGAAGGCTATGCTGTAGTTGAGATTGACGAACCTGATGTGGACGAATCAGAAATCCCTGTTAAATTAAACAACTCAAAATTCTTTAAACCATTTGAGATGTTAACAGAAATGTATTCAATGCCTAAATACAATGAAATTGACCCAACAGTATTGTTATTACCTACATTCATATTGTTCTATGGTATAATGTTAACAGATGCTTTCTACGGTGTATTACTCACCATAGCAGGTTTGATATTACAATATAGAATCGGTAAAGTAAGTGAGGGTGCTTATAACTTAGGTTATATCTTAAAATTGTCTGGTATTGTTACAATAGTGGCAGGTATATTAACTGGAAGCTATTTGGGTGATTTTGCATACCAATTCTTAGGATTTGATATATTCCAAACAGCTCTTGCATTGGTTAACCCATTAGGTGCAAGCGTTTACATTAGCGAAGCAAGTCCATTATTCGAATTCTTTGGCGTTTCAATCAACAATGGTCCTATAGCTATTTTGTTATTCTCAATCATATTGGGTATAGCTCATTTGTTCATAGGTATGTTCCTTGGATTCAAAGATACACTTAAAAACGTTGGTTTCCTTGACGCATTCTTAAACCAAGGTATGTGGATGTTATTAATCATTGCAATTATAATTACATCACTTACAGGTAATGGAATGGTTACAGTAGGCGTTTTAGTGCCAGTTATGTTATTAAGTATGTTCAAAGGATTTAAAAACGGCGGAGTACTCGATGCAATGTTAGGTGCTTTAGATATTACCGGTTTCTTAGGTAACGTATTGTCTTACGCAAGGCTTTTGGCTTTATGTTTATCAACCGGTGGTTTAGCAATGGCTGTAAACATTATGGCAGGTTTACTCGACCAATCAGTACCTGTAGTAGGTGTTTTATTGGCTGTAATCATGCTTATCGGTGGACACGCATTTAACTTCTCAATGAATGGTTTAGGTTCATTCATCCACTCATTAAGGCTTCATTATGTGGAATTCTTTGGTCAATTCTACGAAGGCGGTGGAAAGAAATTTAATCCATTTAAAGCTAAAAAAGAGTACACTGAATAATTAATTAAAATCAATATATTATATCATAATTATATCATAATTAAAATGATTAATTGCTGATTAATTAATTAATTAATTAAAATCAATGTATTAAATTAAATATAATCATATATTCAAAATAATCAAAAAAAATTGATAATCAATCGATAATCATTACATCCGTAAAAAATTGAGGTGTTTATGATGGTATTTGAAAATCCATTATTACTCGGAGCTATAGGTGCTGGTTTAGCAGTAGGTATTGCAGGTTTAGGTTCAGGTATCGGTGCAGGTATCACCGGTGCGAGCGGTGCAGGCGTTTTAGCAGAAGATCCAAAACAATTCAGTAAAGTTATCGTATTCCAAGCTTTGCCACAGACCCAAGGTCTTTATGGTTTCTTAGTTGCGATTTTAATCTTATTCGTTTTCAAAACAGCTCCTGAATGGGCAATGTTAGCAGCAGGTGCGAGCGTTGGTTTAGCTGGTTTATCCGCTATCGGTCAGGGTATTGCAGCAGCAGCTGGTTTAGGTGCAGTTTCAGAAGATGCAAGTATTTTCGGTAGAGCTATGGTTTTCTCCGTACTTCCGGAAACACAGGCTATCTACGGTTTATTAGTATCAATCCTCTTATTAGTTCAGGTATTCACTGGACCAGGTGCTGAAACAATTGCAGCAGTAGGTGCTGGTTTAGGTGTTGGTTTCGCTGGTCTTTCAGGTATTGGTCAGGGTATTACCGCAGCTGGTGCAATCGGTGCAACCGCAAGAGATACATCAGTTATGGGTAGAGGTTTAGTTTTAGCTGTTATGTCAGAGACATTCGCTATCTTCGGTTTATTAATCGCTATCTTAATTATGCTCGGTATTATGTTCTAAGCATTTTAAGAAGTAATTAGTACGAACAAACAATAAACACGAATCTAACTAAATTTATGTTATAAAATTTTAAATAAATTTAGATTACAAGATTAACATCACTAAATTAACTAACTGTAAATCAATACTTAATTTCGAAAAAAAGCTCAAATACAATCAAATAACTCAATAAATCGATGATAAAATAGAAAATAAGATAATATTTTTTATCTTTTTATTTTAAATTTGATGAGTTATACTAAACATTGTAATTTGGAGAAACGAAATTAAAATTAGGAAATATCCCAATTTATCTTACAAATAATTATTAAAGGTGTAAATATGGGAGCGGAAAAGATAACTTCCAAAATTAAAGAAGATGCAAAAATAAAAGCTGATTCAATAGTAGCTGAAGCACAAGCAAACTATGATGCAACAATTGCAGAAGCTAAAGAAGAAGCTGAAAAAAGAAAGCAAGCTATTCTTAGAAAAGGGGAAAAAGAATCAGAAATGGCTGAAAACAGAATTTTAGCTGATGCAAGATTGTCCTCAAAAAAGAAATTGCTTGAAGAAAGAGAAAATACAATTCAAATGACCATCGAAAAATTAGAGGAAGATTTAATGAAATTACCTCAAAAAGATGAATATAAAGACATCTTAACAAGTATGGTAATTAAAGGCGTTCTCTCAATCGGTGGCGGCGAATTAGTAATTGAAATGAATAAAAATGACTTCGAATTAATCGGCGATGAAACCTTATGGAAACTCGAGAAAGAAGTCGAAGAAAAATTAAATATTGTGACAGTCTTGAAAAAAGGCGAACCAATAGACATAATCGGTGGATGTATTGTTAAATCAGCAGATGGTACAAAAGTATCCGATAACAGTCTCGAATCAACATTTAACAGAAATATCGACAGTGTAAGAGCAAAAATAGCAGATTTATTATTCTAATTTGTTCGTATAGCACTGTAAGATTATAAAACTAAGATAAAAAGGTGCAGGTGGTTTAAATGAATGATGCAGTATCATTAATTGAAAACTTTATGAATTCACCTGATGTCTTTATCACAATGTTGGTTCTTGGCTTTATTATTGTCTTCATGGTTATAATTATCTATTTAATTAGATATCTTTCAGAAACTGCACCATACGCTTACGTTAACGCAAGAGTTAGAAGTATGGAAGCCAGATTACTCGATGAAAATAAATTAAACGAGTTAATCGAATCAGCAGGAACAACTGAATTAATCAACCAATTAGAAGATAGTGATTACGGACCTTACTTATTAGATGCATTAGGTAATGAAAACGACCCAACATTTGCTGAAAAGGCGTTAGACACACATTTAGCTCATTTATACGAAGCTCTCGCACACATGTCACCAGAAGGTGCAAGAAAAATATTGAGATTATTCGAAATGAAGTTTGATGTTAAGAACATTAAAACATTATTAAGGGCTAAATTTGTAGGCTTAGATGCTGAACAAACATACGCATTATTAGTACCTCTCGGAAGTTTAAAAGATAAATTAAGAGAGTTATGTGAAACAAAATCCGTAGAAGAACTTGCAAGTAGCTTAGAAGGTTATGAATTTTCAAAATTACTTTCAGATGGATTAACAGATTACGAACAAACCAAAAGATTAACCACAATGGAATTGGCTTTGGACAAATTCATTCTTGAAAATCTTTGGAAGAACGTATCAATCAACGGAACTGAAAAAGATTTATTCAAGGAATATGTTGGTACATTACTCGACGTAGAAAACTTGAAAGTTATCTTAAAAGGTAAAGCTGATAATTTATCCTCAGAAATAGTTTTAAAATACGTTACTGAAACAGGTTATGAGCTTGCTCCATGGAAATTAAAGGAACTCGCAGAAGCTGACTCAATCGACGGTGTAATTAGTGGTTTAGATAGTACTAAATACGCGCCATTGTTAACACACGCTCTCGAAGAATACCAAAAAACCAACTCAATCTACGAATTTGAAAAAGTATTTGACGATTACGTAGTTTCAACCGGTAAAAAGCTATCTCTTAGACAGCCATTTGGTGTAGGGCCAATTATTGGATTAATCACTTCAAAAGAAGCTGAAATAAGAAAATTAAAAATTATTATTAAAGGAAAAATTGAAGGATTATCCGCTACAGACATCAGAAAATTAATGGCTTAATTATCGTGCAATAACGCATTAAAAGGCAATTAATGAGTGAGTGATATAATGAAAATAGGTGTAGTTGGAGACTCCGACATGATTACTGGGTTCAGACTTGCAGGTCTTACAGAAGTGTTTGAAGCTTCAAACGCTGACGAAGCACTCGAAGCAATTACTAAACTCGAAGAAAACAACGAAATAGGGTTAATCATTACAACTGAAAGGATTGGTGAATCCATCAGAGATTCATTATCAAGAATGAAAAAGACAATCGTTGAAGTTCCTGATAAAAAAGGTCCAATTGTAAGAGAAAACGACCCTGTTAAAGTATTAGTTAGAAATGCAGTTGGTGTAGAGCTTAAATAATGATTAAATTGATTTAAGTCATTCTTTAAGTCATTCAATCGTATTTTAATTAAAAATGCAACTTAATAATACTGATAATAATTAATATCGATATATATAATATTGATAAAATATTAATAGACTATTAAAAATAGTAAATTAAATTTATTGCAGTAATGATGTATATTATTAAAAATATGGATTTATTGTATTTTATTTAATATAATAATTAATATTAATGGAACATTATTAAAAAAATAAATAATAAATGCTCTTTCGATGGAATTAGACAACTATTCCATTCATTTGAGGTGAAAAAATGGTCGTCGGTAAAATTATTAAAATCGCCGGTCCTGTTGTTGTTGCTGAAGGTATGAAAGGCTCACAAATGTACGAAGTTGTTAAAGTAGGTAACGAAGGATTAACTGGGGAAATTATTCAGTTGAATGAAAATGAAGCCATTATCCAGGTTTACGAAGAAACAGCTGGTATGCAACCTGGAGAACCTGTGGAAGGAACAGGCGCTCCGCTTTCAGTTGAATTAGGTCCTGGTATGTTAAAAGCAATGTACGATGGTATTCAAAGACCATTAAACGCAATTGAAGATGCAACAGACTCAATCTATATTCCAAGAGGGGTAAACGTACCTTCTTTATCAAGAACTGCAAAATGGAGCTTTAAACCAACTGCAAAAGTTGGCGACAAAGTTTTAGGTGGAGACATCATCGGTACAGTTGAGGAAACAGCTTCAATCGTCCACAAAATTATGGTGCCAGTTAACATTAACGGTACAATCAAAGAAATCAAAGAAGGCGAATTTACCGTTGAAGAAACCGTAGCAGTTGTAGAAACAGCAAACGGTGATAAAGACGTTATTATGATGCAAAAATGGCCTGTAAGACAACCAAGACCAAACAAAGAAAAATTACCTCCGGTAATTCCTTTAATCACTGGTCAAAGGGTAGAAGACACATTCTTTGGTTTAGCAAAAGGTGGTGCTTCAGCTATCCCTGGTCCATTCGGTAGTGGTAAAACAGTTACACAGCACCAGTTGGCTAAATGGTCAGACGTGGATATTGTGGTTTACATCGGTTGCGGTGAAAGGGGTAATGAGATGACTGAGGTTATCGAAGAGTTCCCACACTTAGACGATTTAAAAACAGGAAACAAATTGATGGACAGAACCGTATTAATTGCGAACACATCAAATATGCCGGTAGCTGCAAGGGAAGCTTCAGTTTACACAGGTATCACAATTGCAGAGTACTTCAGAGATATGGGTTTCGGTGTATTATTAACAGCTGACTCAACATCAAGATGGGCAGAAGCAATGAGAGAGATTTCTGGTAGATTAGAAGAAATGCCTGGGGAAGAAGGTTATCCAGCATACTTATCATCAAAATTAGCACAGTTCTACGAGAGAGCTGGTAGAGTTGACTGTTTAGGTAGCGACGACAGAAAAGGATTCGTTTGTATCGTTGGTGCAGTTAGCCCTCCTGGTGGTGACTTCTCAGAGCCAGTTACTTCAAACACATTGAGAATTGTTAAGGTATTCTGGGCTTTAGATGCTAACTTAGCAAGAAGAAGACACTTCCCTGCTATCAACTGGTTAACAAGTTATTCCTTGTATGTTGACGATATCGCAGGATGGTGGAAAGAAAACACCGGTGCTGACTGGAGAGCATTAAGAGACGAAGCAATGAACTTACTCCAAAAAGAAGCAGAATTGCAAGAAATCGTTCAATTAGTTGGTCCAGACGCATTACCTGAAAGAGAAAGAGTTATCTTAGAAATTGCAAGAATGTTAAGAGAAGACTTCTTACAACAAGATGCTTTCCACGAAATCGACAGCTACTGTTCACCTGCAAAACAGTACAATATGTTGAAAGTTATTATGACCTACTACAACAAAGCTCTTGAAGTAGTTGCAAAAGGTGCAAACCCAGCAGATATTTCAAATGTTTCAGTTAAAGGGGACATTGCAAGAATGAAATATGTTGAAGAACAGGAATTCATAAACACAAAAGCTCCAGAAATGATTTCAAAAATGGATGCTGAATTGAACAAATTAATTTAACTTAAATGTAATAATTTAAGTTAATTTCTTGATAAATTTGATAAATTTGATAATTTATTGGATTAATGTATATCCATTATTTAATTCTAATATGCGGAATATATTAAATTAAAAATACAAAATAACAAACAAAATAACCTATTTAAATTAAGGAGGGTTATTATGGATGCAATGCAAAAAACCATAGAGTATACTTCAGTTTCAAGAATTGCTGGTCCTTTGATGGTTATTAAAGGAATTGAAGGTGTTTCCTACAAGGAAATCGTAGACATCACAACACCAAGCGGCGAAAAGAGAACTGGGGAAGTTTTAGAAGCTAACGAAGAAGTAGCAGTTGTTCAGGTATTCGAAGGTACAACAGCTTTAAACACCAGTGAAACAAAAGTTAGATTCACAGGAGAAACAGCTAAATTAGGTGTTTCAAATGATATGTTAGGTAGAGTTTTTGATGGTGCAGGTAAGCCAATCGATAAAGGTCCTGAAATTATTTCAGAAGAAAAAATCGATATTAACGGTTCACCTTTAAACCCTGTATCAAGAGCTTCACCAAACGCTTTTGTTCAAACAGGTATCTCAACAATCGACGGTACTAACACATTGGTTAGAGGTCAAAAAATCCCTATCTTCTCAGGTTCAGGTTTACCTCACAACATGTTAGCTGCTCAGATTGCAAGACAAGCTAAAGTAAGAGGAGAAGGAGAACAGTTCGCGGTTGTATTCGCAGCAATGGGTATTACAAGCGAAGAATCAAACTACTTCATCGAAGAATTTAGAAAAACAGGAGCTTTAGAGAAAGCAGTTGTTTTCATTAACTTGGCTGATGACCCAGCTATTGAAAGAATCATTACACCAAGAATTGCTTTAACAACAGCTGAATACTTAGCTTATGAAAAAGGAATGCACGTTTTAGTTATCTTAACAGACTTAACAAACTACTGTGAAGCTTTAAGAGAAATTGCAGCAGCAAGAAACGAGGTTCCTGGTAGAAGAGGTTATCCAGGGTACATGTACACTGACTTAGCTTCATTATACGAAAGAGCTGGTAGAGTTAAAGGTAAACAAGGAACAGTTACTCAGATACCTATCTTAACAATGCCTCACGACGATATTACACACCCAATTCCAGACTTAACCGGTTATATTACCGAAGGTCAGATTGTGTTGTCAAGAGAATTGAATATGAAAGGTGTTTATCCACCAGTAGACGTTTTACCTTCATTATCCAGATTAATGGGTAATGGTATTGGTGAAGGAAAAACAAGAGAAGACCACTCAAAAGTTATTAACCAAGCTTACGCTGCTTACGCAGAAGGTAGAGGTTTAAGAGACTTAGTAGCTGTTGTAGGGGAAGAAGCACTTACAGACAGAGACAGAGCATACTTAAAATTCGCTCAAGCTTTCGAAGACAGAATTGTAACACAAGGCATTGACGAAGACAGAAATATCGAGGAAACACTCGACTATGTTTGGGATATCTTAGCAATCTTACCTATGGAAGAGCTTAAGAGAATTTCAGAAGATTTAATCGAAAAATACCACCCAAATTTCAGAAAATAATTAATTAATGAATATTTAGCAAATATTTAGTGATTAATTAAGTGATTATTCACTAATTAATCAATTAACTAATTATTTGTTAATTTAATTTTCATTAACCTAATTATTATCAAATTTTAATCGGGGGATAATATGGCACAAGTTAACCCTACAAGGATGGAATTACTAAAGTTGAAAACAAAAATCAAATTAGCCGAAAAAGGGCACAAACTCTTGAAACAAAAAAGAGACGCTCTTATGATGGAATTTTTTGATATTTTGAATCAAGCTTCTGGAATAAGGGAAAAGGTAAACGATGCACTTGCTAAAGCTTACAAAGATTTAATAATAGCTCAAGCTATTATGGGTACTTTGTCAGTTAAGGAAGCTTCATTTGCTGCTAAAAATGAGAATATCGAACTTGACGTGGATATGAGAAACGTTATGGGTATTTCAGTACCTGCTTTCGAAATAAACAATGTTAAAAGAGATATATCAACAAGAGGGTACAGCCCTTACAGCACATCATCAAAATTAGATGAAGCAGCAAGCAACTTCGAAGAAGCTGTTCAACTTATTGCAGAACTTGCAGAAATCGAGACATCAATTAAGATGTTGGCACAAGAAATTATTACAACCAAAAGAAGAGTTAACGCTCTCGAATACGTTGTAATTCCAAGAATGGATGAAACCAAGAAGTACATTTCAATGAGATTAGATGAAATGGAAAGAGAAAACTTCTTCCGTTTGAAATTAATTAAAGCAAGAATTGACGCAAGAGAAGCATAATAATATTTAATATGTTAATACTTTAATATGTTATTAATTTATTAATTTATTAATCTATTATATTATTATTCTTTAGTTAATTTTTATTACTTGAAACTTCAAGTAGTGAGCATATATTAACTATAATAATTATAATTATATATAAGACATATTAACCTACTAAAATATGTCCTTTAAATGTATACGAATAAATAATAACTATAAAATACCTACAAGAATACCTATATTTATATAAAAAAATTTTTGATATATACGCTCTAATTACTTAAATTACATACTTATTCAAATATTTTTTAATAAAATAGTATGGTGTTTAAATAAATTAATACGTATTTATATTCAATCCTACCAGTACGTATTCCTACCTTTTTATTTTTCCATTTCTATTTTATTAATTTTATTAAATTATTAGATTTATTTTAAATTATTATATTTTCTTTGATTTCATAATAATAGCTATTTTATTAACATAACATTTAATAAAGCATTTATCTTAAATTATATCAAAAACTATAAAATGTTTAACTATTATATAATTGAATATCGCATATGATAACACAACAGAATTATAAAATTATAAAATTATAAAATTATAATAATGTACTATTAATTAAATTTATAATTAAACTAAGGTGGATTACAATGTTTAGAATAATAGGTAAAATAAAGAAGATTGAAGGCGAATTAAGCGACAAAAATATTAAAGATGCAAATCTACACTTCGAACTTACAGGTAATAAAGTATTACTTCTCGCAGATGAAGACATAACTGTTAAAAAAGGAGATATTAAGGAAATAAAAGTTGAAAAAATAGCTTTAGAACCAAGGTCTGTAATTGTAAAATCTGCTTACAAGCTTAACAAGTATGGTAGTGTAATTTCAGTTGGTGAGGAAATTCCTGTACCTTTTGAATCACAAAGAGACATCGACAGAGTAATCTTTTTAGCTACAATAGATGGAGAAATCAAAAAAGGCGATTTAGTCGGTGGTTTAGTACTTTTAAAAGCAGAACAAGAATAAATTAATCTAATTAATTATTTAAATAAAATAGCATATAAACTCTTTTAATTTTTAAATTACCATTTATCATTTATCATTTATCAATTTATTGAAAATAAAGATTAGTGTCAGCTCGCCCATCTTTCATCATGAATTGTTAAGTTAATCAGAAGATAAAAATTCATCATTCACTAATAAATCAATATATTATGCCATAGGGTCTATTTTTACATTATTTTCAAATAAAACAATAAAATAGTTATTATATTTTTACAATAAAAAGTTTGGTGTCAGTAGGATCAAAATCATCATGAAATCAGAAGCTACTCCGTTCATCATCCACCAATACAATTAGTTATTAATTATAACTATATAAAACTTTCTAAAATATTCTAAAACTTTCTAATTTATAATACTTGAATATTAATGTAAAATTTAATCATTTTTATTTTTTCTATTTTTTTGAATTTCATATATCCTTTTTACGTCTTCAACAGTGTTAATATCGTCGATATTTTTATCGTATCGTATATTAATCACACGTGGAAATCGTAAAGCATAGCCAATTTCATATTTTTCTGAAGCTTGTATTTCTTCATAAGATACTTCAAATACGATTTTAGGTTCAACGATTACCTCATCGCCCAAATCAGCTTCTTTAATCTCGTTTATTTTTTTAGTAAGTTCTTCCAAGTTTTCCTCAGTTAATCCACTACCAACATGACCGATTACATATAGATTATTATCTTCAGATTCCCCATTACCTCGAACTGCAATCTCATAAGAACCATACCAATCTTTACGTTTGCCCATACCAAATTTAGCACGAGTAATTACGACGTCTAAGTTATCAAGGGTCGGTTTAAACTTATACATAGTTTTTACCCGACTACCTGCAGTATATGTAGCATCTTGGTTTTTAATCATTACGCCTTCATGACCGATACTTAAACACCAATCGAAGAATTTTTGTGCTTTTTTTACGTCATTTGTAATTAATTTAGTCGATAAATTTATAACGTCATTAATGGGGGATACAATAATTTCCCCATTTTCATCAATATTAAAATTATTTTCTATATTTAACATACTCTCAAGTTTTTGACGGCGAACTTGCAATGAATCACTGATACTTTCCCCATCTTTATAAATAACGTCAAATAAAAACACTCTAAGTTTTATTTCTGAAGTCATCTTTTCAATATCATATTTACGTCTAAATCTCCTAAGAATATCTTGGAAAGGTCGAGGTTTCCCGTTTTCGTCTATTGCAACACATTCGCCCTCAACAATAAACTGATTACAGTCAATTTTTTTAACTTCTTCAACAATTTCAGGAATAGAATTTGTAATGTCTTCGAGTCTCCTACTATATATCTTAACGTTATCTCCGTTTTTATGGATTTGAACTCTCGCACCATCGTATTTGGTTTCAAATTGGGGGATACCCATTTCGATAATTGCATCGCTAATTGATGGCGTTAACTGAGCTAACATCGGTTTTATCGGTCTAAATAGTTTAAGGTGCAATTCGCTATCTTTTTTAAAGTTTTCATAGTAATTTCCATCATAAGAGAGTAATCTTTCCCCTATTTTGCCTATATCATTACTAACTGCGTAAGTTTTCTCTAATTCGGGTTTTGGTATTCCAAAATAAATGGAAAAAGCACCAAGTATTGTAGAAATATTCATACCTATCCGCATATCTTCCAAAATAAGTCTTGCAAGATATCGAGTTTCAAGTGCATTCGCAGATATTAATAAATTGGAGATTGTTCTAATCTTTTTTTTCTGAGAACTCGTACCTTCGATTGAGGATAATTTTTTAAGAGATGAATATACTTCTTTAATGGTTAATTTAGTTTGAAACAAAGTAATTTGTTTAACTTCTGATTTTAAAAGTTCTACAGATTGTCCCAAATCTCCAGTTTCTTTAACTTTGGCGTAAATATCTTTTTCAGAAATTCCAACAGATTTAAACGCTTCAACCAATAGATTATACCCTATACCAAGCTCTTTATTTTCATATTCTGCGAATACTCTACCTATTGATATTTTGCACAAAATATTAAGTATTTCTGCAGGATTATCAACGTTTTTAGACTTTTCTAAATTTTTCTTTTCAGAATCAAGTTTTTTAATTAATTCAACAAAGTAATCCGTTTTTTCCAATCGCTTTGTGGTTTTTTCTATTTTTTCTATAATTTCACAGTAATCTTTAAATAACAATATATCACCAAAACATCACTAAAATTAATTTAAAATGTTTTTAAATAAAAATAAAAGATAATCTTCTATTAAAATAGTATGTGTAATTTTAAATTTAAACATATGCTTTAATCATTAATAAAAAATAAAATAAGAAATTAAACTTAAAATTAAAAATTAAATAAAAAGTTAAAAAGTTAAAAAGATAAAAAGATAAAAATATAAAAAGATAAAAAAATTAAAATTAATGAATTAATATGTATTTTAGTTGTAATCTTCAGTTGAAGAATTATTTAATAAAAATGCTAAATCACTGATGTTATGTTCGCCATAGGATAATTGTTCTTCAACTTTTTGAAATTTTTGAAATTTCATATAGTCCATTTTATCAGAAAGGTTTGATTTGTTAAATACTGAAGTTTCTATAACGTAATTGCCAGTGTATACAATACTTGAGTTTAATTTTACACCTAATCCTAAGGTGGTCCAATCGATAGCAAACAAGTCATTTTCTTGCTCTTTGGTTTTATTTAAATATACTGCATAATCATCAGTATTTTTAAATACCATTTGCATATAGTTGTATTTTTCATTACTGTCAAGAATTATTAACTTTTCTTTTGAATAAACTATAATATCGCCGTTCATTAAATCATAATCTGGGTATTCAAAGTCAGGTTTTCCAAAGTGGCGTGAATTGAGGAATATATATCCATCTTCCACAGATACGTCATCGCCTGCAAATAAATATCCGATAAACCATAATGGCGTTTTAATTGCAATTTCTGTTTTATTTTCTATATTGCTTGAATTTTCACTATTATTTATATTATCCATACGGGTATCAGTATCTTCAATCGTAGAGTTATCTAAATTTATGTAAACTGAATCTATAAAGAATAACATACTCGGAGGTATTGATACGTTCATACTACCATTTATAAAGTCTGTAGCCACTTCTTTATCCACATATGCAAATTCTGGGTAAGGACTGTTTTCTACAATTGTTTTAGTAGTTTTTTCCACCCCGAAAAACGCTCCAGACAAATATCCAATGGTGGCTATACACAATATTAAAATAATAAGTACAATACCTAATTTTAACAGTATTTTTGATGCAAATTTCAAAATTCCACCTATTTTTTAATATTTTGGTTATTAATATTCATTAAATTACAATATTAACAAAGAAATTTGTATTTAATTATTGAATATGACAATTAAATGTATGTATTTAATTATAATGATTAAATATTATATAATATTATTCTTTAACCGCTAAAGATTAAACAACAAACTATAAAATGATAATCACATAATAGATATTAAACTATATTTAACAATAATTTAAAACATAATATAATGCAATACAAAATAATATACAATACAAAATATATACAAATCAAAATAATATATAAATTTTCTGTTTGGTGGCAATATGGAGTTTAACGCAGAAGAAATGGTTTTAAGTGCATTAGAAAGCCATATTATGAGTTATTTAAAAGAAAATAATGAATTAATAAATAAAATAGTCGAAAAGCAATTAAATGATTATATGGAATCATATATTTTAGAAAATCACGAAAAGATAGACGAATTAATCCAAAAATCTTTAAATTCTAATTTAGAAAATTATTTGACGCATTACATATCTAAAGAGGACAACCCTCAAGATTTAATTGTAAATTCATTCAAAGAAGGTATTAATTCCCATTTTAAAGACAATTGCGTGGAAATAAGTTCTTGCTATCACGATGCAATCTATAATTATTTTGCAGATAACAACAGCTTGTTAATAAATACCATCCAAAATTCTGTTAAAAATTCTTTTGATGAATACTTATTAAGTCATGAGACCGAAATTTTAAATTTAACCTCAAAAAATGCAAAAAATACGCCAACTATAACAAATTTAAAAAGTTCAAGCAAATACTCTAACAATGACAAAGAGGAAACTGTAGAAACTGTAGAAGTTGCTGATGTCGAAGATTTAAACCCTAAATCAAAAATAACAAATTCAGTAAATTCGAAAAGTTCGGATACTCAAATATCTGGAAAAACTCTAAGAGCAACCGAATTGAAATATGTTGTAAAACCAGAGCTTAATTTAGAAAATTTAGACAGTATGAAAGCTAATTCTATGAATTACATAAGGGCAGAAGATATTCCAAAAAATGGAGAGTTTAGATGTATTGTATCGGATGAAAGAACTAATGACGTCGAAAAAGAGCAAGTTTCATCATTTGAACAATTGAAAAAAATTGAACAAACTAAAAATGACGAAGAAGCAGAAAAAATAAAGAGAATAGATGAAAAATTAGCAATGTTAAGAATGAATAAAAATAATAATAATAATAATAAAAAAAATCATAATAATAATAATAATAATAATAATAATAAGGATAATACTAAGAATATTAATAATGGCAATAATAACAAAGGAAATTCAAATGTAAAAGGATTGGATAAATTAAGTAAAATAGATGAAAATTTAGACAAATTTAGCCAGGATATTAATAAAATAAATGAATTATATAATCGAGATACTGTAAAAGAAGATAAAAGTGAATTTAAATCAGATTCAAACGTAAATGGATTAATTAAAAATCACGTAGCAGAAATGAACGAAATAGAGCATTTGAGTATTGAAACTGAAAAAAACAGCGAAAGAAACCCTAAAGAAATATATAATGATTTAAAAATGTCTTTAAAATCTTCAATGGGTAGTAAATATACTAACTTAGACGGTAGTTTGAAAGATATTAATGAAGAAGAAAAAGAGAAAGATAAAGAAAAAGCAATGATTAAAGTAAATTCAAAAGGTCATATAAACTATAAATCGCCTTGGGATTAATTTGTACGTATTAATAAAAAAAAATAAAAATTAAAGTAATAAAAATTAAAAAATAATATCGAATTATTATTTTACAACATATTTTATTTTGTAATTTTTCATTCTAACGGTTATGTATGAAAATAAAGCTACAACTACTAAAAAGCCGTAGTTAACCCCTATTTCAGTCATTGATAATAAAATTGCACCATAAATGCAATACAATTTTAAATCTAAATTTTCGTATATTTTTTTAGAGACTAACCCAAATATGAATGCTAAAAATCCACTACCCATAAGCCCAAAATCTAAATAAAATGGTGCAAACATCGTAGTTGTTATATTATGTTTATATCCGTAGATTAATTCTGAAATAATACGTTCTCCATTTGGTATAAATGTTGTACTACCCATTAACATATGCGGATAGTGAATTACTTTATCAAAAGACATTATATCAAAATATGCCCTATAAGATAGCATTTCTATGAAATTTAAACTCCAATTTTGTCCAGACGTGCTTATAATAAGTTTTGACATTACCCCTAAGAATAAGAGCAATATAAACGCCCAAAAGGCCAATTTTGGGAAGCTAATTTTTGAAGTCCTATTTTTCCAGATTAAATATGATACAACAACCGTTAAAACGCCTGCTTTGTATCCAAGCCCTATATTTAGTACTAAAGCTATTAAAAACGCCCAAAATCCACTTAAAGCAAAATAGGATAATGTACCGTAGGATAATAAACGTAATGGTTCATTTGCAATTCCCATTCTTGTAGTGTAGTCTAAAATAGGGATTGTACCATACTTTAGAACAATTATTATGAACGAAATAATCCCAAATAAGCCAGTATAGTACCCTATTTTGTCAATATTTCGTTTACTTTTATATTCTTCATTGTTTTTTTCCTTGTTTTTTCCTTTAGTTATTTTAGATATTACATACTGATTGTTGCAAGCATCACTGTATTTTCTATAATATCCAAAAAATGCCTCTAAAAGTCCAAATCCAAGTATGATAAACAATATAGATGCCCCAAGACCTAAAAATGCGTAAATACCGTTTCCAGCAATTAAAATACCAATAAATGCACTAATTAAAGTTAAAGGTTTTTTAAAATCTTTTAAATTGTATAATATATTGTTTTTCAATGAATTAGTTGATTCCATATACTTAGTTATTTTATTTACCCCTTTTGCGTTATCTATTTTATTTTTGTTAGAATTTTCATTGAATTCAATTTTTAAGAAATATGGTATTCCAAACATTAAAATGTTGAAAAACATTACAATAATTGAATAATAAACAGTTGATTCAAATTTATGATAGTACGGTAATGCTAAAACTAAGAGTGTCAAATGACCTAAAAGCACTAAAGAAAGTGGATTCTCTACTTTTTTTAAATTTTCCACTATTTCGTGTATATCTAAAATTTTTATATTCATATTATCACGTTTTGAGTTAAAATTCTCGTTTTATGTTTCTTGTGTAAATTTTATATTAATAAATGTTTTATTTTTTAGATTGTCAATTTTAAGTTTATATATAAAATAATATATTATATTTATTGTAATGATATGATATAAATTACCTACTTTATTTAATTTGTTAAATTATTAAATGTTGCAGGTAATATATTATAATACGATATAGCTTATATTTTGGTGAATTATGGAAAAAACAAAAGATACAAAAAATAGAAAAGAATCAAAAAAAATAGAAAAGATTGAAAAGATTGAAAAGATTGATAAAAGTTTTATTTTTAAGGATGACCTTGAAGATAAGGAATACAAAAACTGCAAGGATGCAGAATTAAAAAAACAAATGGGTGTCGTATATCCAACAGGCTTTAAAGCAAATGGTTTTAAGGAAGGAAAATACGGGGTAGCAATTATATACTCTGAAAATCCTAATACTATATGCTCAGGGGTTTTTACATCTAATAAAGTTTATGCACACCCTGTAAAGTACTGTAAAGACTTGATTTTAAACAGTGCTGATAAAAAGTTTAACGCAGTCGTCATTAACAGCGGTAATGCAAACTGTTTTACAAAAGACGGTATGCAGGATAATAATGAAATGGTAAAGACCACATCTAAGCTATTAAACATATCTGAAAATCGAATTTTAAGTGCTTCTACTGGTGTCATTGGACGAAAAATGCCAATGGGTATTATAAATGACAGAGTAAAGAGTGCATATAATAATCTAAGAATCGAAAATAATAATGAAAACGCTTCTAAGGCAATTATGACAACAGACGCATACAATAAAAGTGTTTGCGTTAAAATAACAGTAAATGATAACGTTGTTAAGATAGGTGGTATTGCAAAGGGTGCAGGTATGATAGCCCCAAATATGCAAAAACCTAAGAATTTATTGCACGCTACAATGTTATCTATTATTACAACAGACCTTGAAATACCGGCTAATGAGATAGAGGACTGCTTATATAGTGCTACAGAAAAAAGTTTTAATAATACTGTAGTCGATGGGGATACAAGTACTAACGATACTTTGTTTTTAATGGCAAACGGTGAAAGTGGTGTAAAATATGAGGATTGCAAAGAACTTTTTGATAGTGCTTTATCATTAGTATGCCAAGAATTAGCAAAAATGATGGCCAGAGATGGCGAAGGTGCGGGTAAATTAGTGGAAGTACTTGTAAAAGGTGCAAAAACCCAAGAAGATGCTAAAAAAGCATCTATGGCGGTTGTAAGGTCATTGTTGGTTAAAACTGCAGTATTTGGTAATGACCCTAATTGGGGTAGAATCGTAGCCGCAGTAGGATACAGCGGTGCAGAAATGGATATGAACATTTTTGACTTATCGATAAGCAATTTTAATGAATCTACTTACCTTGTGAAAGATGGGGTACAAATAGCAGATGATGGTACTCCCGAATTGAAAAAAGCAGAACAATTAATCCAAAAAGAAAAAATAAAATTCATAATAGATTTAAAACTTGGAGATTTTGAAAATACTTCATTCGGTTGTGATTTAGGCTATGAATATGTAAGAATTAATGCTGAATATACTACATAATTTATTTTATTAATTTTTTATTATTTTTTAATTATTTTTTAATCACTTTAATTTTTAATCACTTTAATTTTTAATCACTTTAATTTTTAATCATCTTTTAATCATTTTTCAATTTATTTTTACATTTAGTTTTATTTTTTGTCACATATATTATTTAAATTATAAAAAATATAAATTATCTTGTATACGAGATGAGGGGGTCGTATGAAAAAAGTTTCAGAGCATGATTCTATAAACGAAATGTATCAAAAATTGACTGACGACAAAATGTCCAACGTTTTTGACCGTGAAGAACAACAGGAAACTGTTAGATGTGCATTTTGTAGTCAAGGTATGAGTTGCCAACTATGTAGTAATGGACCTTGCCGTATTACGCCAGTGATAGACGGAGTACGAAAAATTGATTCAGGGGCTTGTGGAATAGGTCCTGATGCAATGGCAATGCGGTATATGTTGCTTAGAAATGTAATGGGGACAAGTACATATACATACCACGCAAAAGAAGCATTCAGAACTTTGAAATCTACTGCAGAGGGTAGAACCCCATTTGAAATACAAGATATAACTAAATTAAAGACTTTTGCAAATGCTTGCGGTTTAAAAGTGACATCGGTAAATGAAACAGCCATAAATTTGGCAAAATTCTTGTATGAACAGACTTATACGAGTAAACCGTCAATAATGGTTGAAAGATTTGCACCGAAACCACGTAAAGACCTTTGGAATAAATTAGACTTATTCCCTGCAGGCCCGCAAGAAGAAATGTTAATTTCTACATCAAGCTGTTTAACAAATGTTGACAGCGATTACGTTTCTTTAGCTTTAAAAGCAATGCGTTTAGGGATTTCTTGCATATATGGGGCTCAGATAGGGCTGGAAATGGTACAGGATATACTATATGGCACACCAATGCCTCATAAAGTAGACGTTGATTTGGGAATTGTAGACCCTAACTATATAAATATAGTTGTAAATGGTCACGAGCCTTTTGTTGGTGCAGCACTAATTGATATGGCAAGAAGTTCACAAATACAAGAACGAGCAAGAGCTGAAGGGGCAAAAGGTTTAAGAATTGTGGGTTCTATTGAAACCGGTCAAGAATTGATACAAAGATATGATATGGATGACGTATTTGTTGGTTTAACCGGTAATTGGATTACAATAGAGCCACTTTTAGCAACAAACGCCGTAGATGTTTTTGCAATGGATATGAATTGTAGTCTTCCAAGATTAAATGAATATTCTAAAAAATATAACTCTACATTAGTATCGGTTTCAAAATTAGTTAAATTACCTCACGTAAGTATAAATATGGATTATGAACCGCATAAAGTAGAAAAAATGGCTGAAGACATAATAAATATTGCATTTAAGAATTATAAAATTAGAAAATCAACAAAAAGCTATGTACCTGCTAAAAAAACGGGGGCAATCGTTGGAATATCTACTGAAGCAATATTGCACATATTAGGGGGTAGTTTAGACCCATTATTAAATGCAATAAAAGATGGGGATATTAAAGGGGTTGTAGCTTTGATAAGCTGTACTTCAATCCACGGGCACGGTCATGATATGAATACCGTAGCAATTGCAAAGGAATTGATTAAAAAGGACATATTAATATTAAGTGCAGGTTGTGGAAACGCAGCTTTGCAAGTTGCAGGTTTAACTTCATTAGATGCAATTGATTTGGCAGGTTCTAAACTTGCAGGTGTGTGCAAATTATTAAAAATCCCGCCAGTGCTTAGTTTTGGAACTTGCACCGATACGGGTAGAATTTCTATGGTTGTAAGTGAATTGGCAAACGCATTAAATGTGGATACAAAAGATTTACCAATTGCAGTGAGTGCTCCCGAATATATGGAGCAAAAAGCTACGATTGACGCATTGTTTGCGTTAGGATTTGGTTTATACACCCACGTTTCACCATTACCGCCCGTTACTGGGGGCGATAGTTTAGTTAAATTGCTCACAAATGATTTGGAAAATTTAACGGGTGCTAAATTAAATGTAGATACGGATATGATAAAAGCAGCGGCAAATATTGAATCACATATCCTTAAAAAGAGAAAAAGATTAGGAATTTAAGTAGTAATTATTATACTTATCAATAATTATTAAATAACTACAAACTTAAAAATCAATTTTTTTTAATTTTTTTAATTTAAAAATATTAAATTAACTTTAAATTTAATATTAATCAGTTTAAAATAAAAAGTGAGCATCAGTTATCATGAAAAAAAATCTCATCGCTTGAAAAATCATCAGCTGGGGATAACGTCATCATCTGCTCGATTAAGTATTATTCTATAATTCACTGTTATGATTTATATACCTATCTTTTTAATAAGAATAATACTAAAAATAAAACTAAAAATAAAACTAAAAATAAAACTAAAAATAAAACTAAAAATAAAACTAAAAATAAAACTAAAAATAAAACTAAAAATAAAACTAAAAATAA